>JAFDYH010000336.1 GCA_018267535.1 Bacteroidota bacterium | reverse complement strand
TTCGAGTGTTTTGCCTTTTGTTTCCTTCACTTTAAATAAAATGAAAAAGAACCCTAGTGCACATATCACGGAGTAGATATAAAAAGATTTATCCTGCATTCTTTCAAACAATACAGGGAAAGTAAATACCAATATAAAATAGGCCGCCCATAAACTGAGTACCGCTACCGAGGTTGCTTCTCCCCTTACTTTGTTCGGAAAAATTTCAGAAATCAAAACCCATGTTACAGGCGCTAACGATAACCCGTAAACGCCAATTGCCGCCAGTAAGAACCAGGAAACATTTGAGGAGTGTGCGCCCAGCATTAATACAACAACAATATAAAGAATTGTAAGCCCTGCCGCGCCGGCCAGCATTAATGGTTTCCTGCCTAGTTTGTCAACCAGTGCCATTGCCAGGATTGTAACCACAAGGTTTACACCACCAATAAAAACTGTTTGTAGCAACTGATCATCCTGCGATGCGCCTATGCTTTCAAAAATTTTTGGTGCATAATTAAACACGGTATTAATACCACAAAGCTGTTGAAAAACAGCAAGCCCGATACCCACTAATACCGCCGGTAATACAGCTTTTCCAAAAACATCTTTAAAGCCGGTTTTAACAATGCCTTGTAAGGATTTTTCGATGCTTTGCAAGGAAGAAGTGACAAAACCCGGGTCACCAATTTTATTTAATGTGCTTTTTGCTTTATCTCTTTTTCCTACTTTGATAAGCCAGCGTGGGCTTTCGGGCAGCCACATGGCGCCAAAAAAGAATAAGGCAGACGGTATAAAGCCCAGCCCAAACATCCAACGCCATGCATTATCTCCGTTATTTCGCAGCGAGTAATTAACCAGGTTAGTTATTAAAATACCAATTACAATGGTGAGTTGATTGACGGCAACCATTCTTCCCCGTAAGTGCGCCGGTGATAATTCAGCTATATACATTGGGGACAACATAGAGGCCATTCCCACTCCTATTCCTGCACAAAATCTTGACGCAATGAATAAATCCCTTGTTGCTGAAAACGCCATCGCTAAGGAAGAAAATGCAAATATGGCTGCCGCAATTAATAACCCGGGCTTTCTGCCATACTTATTTGAAATCCGTCCGGCGATCAAACAACCAATTATAGCACCCAGGGCCAAACTACCGGTAGCAAAACCCTCCCAATATGCATCCAAAGAGAATTGTTTTTGCAGAAAAGGCAATGCGCCTGAAATAACGGCAAAATCGAACCCAAAAAGATAGCCGCCTAACGCTGAAATAAATGAAATGCCTAAAATGTAAGCAGTATTAAAACGATATTTTAAAGTGTTGGTGTCGTTAAAACCTCCCGATGGTAAAACTGTAGCCATGTTTACAATTTAATGATGGTGTTATATTCTCATTTAAAAGAAATATTCCTTATTTGCACGTATAGGATTAACAGCAATTACTTTTCAATTTGTTACACTCAAAACCTCTTCCCTCTATTGATATAAAATTAAAATCCTTTGTTACTGTCATTTCAATAAACAAATACTATTTAAACCAGCCCTGCTTGAGTACCCAAAATGTTGTTGTATCGAATCAGGAATAATAAGGCGCATCGATATCACAAGTCTTTAATTTTTGAAATCTCTACATGTTTGCCCGGATTAAATTTATCCGAACTCATATAATTTAATAAGCTATACATTAATTGTCTTGCCTCAGGCCGGTTTTCTTTGTCTGTTAAAAGGTCAATAGAGGAGACCAGCAGTTTTCCTTTGCCCACTTTACATTCGAATACTAACCCCAATGACCTTGCTGTAAACCAATCATCAATTACCCGTACAATTGGGGACAAGCCTTTTGTTACCGAATCTAATATAACTGCATCGGAATGGCTCATAGCATCCCACCATTGATAATTACTATAATAATCCGTAGGAAAGTCTTTCAAGGCAGGGTGCTTAGGTGATACCAACAACCCTAATGTATGCGGTGCTTGTCCGTTGGTCCACGATGTATTCCAAAAAATACTGGAAAATCCTACTGCAATACTGCCACCATTCTCTTTCTTTATTGACCCTTTTTTCAATGTTAATAATACTTTGCCACCATTGCTCAACCTGGTTATCGCATCTGAGTTAAACTGGTCCGTTACCCATATATCATCAGCGGTTTGTGGTAGTGATGCCGGGTACACAAACAAGTCCCATGCATTCGAATAATTATCTATAGTAACAGAAAGGCTTAGCTTTGAAGCTACTTTTATATCATGCAAGGCCTGGCTTATTTCACCAATTCGCAAGCCATTGCCTATTGGTAGTGTGGCAGCGTGAAACCGCCCGGAATATAAAATTTTACCGGCGCCATTTTTTATCTCCCATTTTGCTATGCTATTCCTTATTGGTGCAGCTCCAAAATTTGAAACCTCCACAGGTACAACCAATGTTTCATCATTTGAATATATCATTTTGGGAAACCTCGCAAGGGGTACCACCGCATTACAAAAACGGCTATACTCTTTACCTGTGATATATCCTTTATCTGTCCAGAATGGGCTTAGCACACCAACAAGCGCAGTGCCTTGTCCGGGAAAATCCTGGAGACCAAGTAGCTGAAAACCCCCAAAGTCCGGAGTGCGTAGCGCAGCCTCAATCTCCAACTTATAACAAAGCGATTGCAGCTTTCCCGAAGCAAGCAGAAAGCTATCTGCAAAACTTCCAAGTCCGTTTTGCCGAAGCCTATCCTGAAATATTTCAAAGTTCTTTGCTTTCAATACTCCTGAATATTTTTTTATTTCTTTGAAATCAGGATATACGCACCACTGACCAATTTCATGACTAACTGAAGGAATTGAAAACCCGGAGATCCTGTTGCGCCAATCAAAATCAGTCTTTGGTCTTTCCTTATTAATAATACTATTCAGGCCTTCTTCCCACTGTTGCAAACGAGGAGCCGGTATATTATTATAATCATTTTCCGGTATTGCCGGCCAGCCTGCGCCTGCAGTATAAGTCCTCCTGTTATCTTTTTCTTTCCAGTAATTGACAAAGTCCGTAAGGTAAGCTACATGATTTTTACCAGCCGGTTCGTTTCCGTACGTCATCATACAAAAAGAAGGATGGTTTCCGTATGTTTTTACGATACGGTTACTTTCATCATAGATATATTGATCAAGCGGCATACCATCGCCTATCGTAGCGCCCTGGTTCGCCCACGAGCCGCATTCAACTTGAAAATATATTCCTGCAAGGTCCGCAGCATTAAAAGCAGCCTCAGGTGGGCACCACGAGTGAAAACGAACATGGTTCAATCCATAAGATTTAATCTTAGCAAATATTTTCATCCATGAAGAAACATCTGTAGGCGGGTATCCCGTCAATGGAAATATGGCACAATCCAATGCACCCCGAAGAAAAATTTTACGTCCATTTATCGTAAACTGGGTACCATTGGCTTTAAACTCTTTCATACCAAAGCGGATATTTTTTTCATCCCGTGTACCGTTATTATTTAATTTAATCCGCATTGAATACAGGTTGGGATGAAATTCATCCCATAACAATGGTGACCGATGCACAACTAGCTG
>JAFDYH010000335.1 GCA_018267535.1 Bacteroidota bacterium | reverse complement strand
TACCTGTTTTATAAATTTCAGGATAACGGAATAATAGGTTCAAAGTCATTGCACCCCCACCGCTCCAGCCATGTACTGCGACACGGCTGGTATCAATAAAAGACCATTTCAAAATTTCCTTTGCAGCCATTGCCTGNNTCTGTAAATAGATTTACGCCATTCCCTTCCTTTTAATGCCGGTGTACCGCGGTTATCCATTGTTATACCAATATATCCTTCAGGAATTAATTGAGAAATAAAATGATCAAAATTGGGAACATCATTTGCTGTTGTAGATGCAGGTTCGCCATATACGAAAAAATAAACCGGGTACTTTTTGTTTGCATCAAAATCGGAAGGCTTTGCTATGATGCCATCCATTTCAACCCCGTCTTCAGTCTTAACCCTGAATTTTTCTAAATTAAACCCGAGTGCCGGCTCTGTAAAACTATCATCAGTTGCAGGATAAATTTTTTTATGATCCGGTAATGTGAGTAACCGAACATTGTAGTTGCGATGAATATTTGAATTCACATGTACTGCATAAACAGCATCAGGCGAAAAACGATAGGAGTTTGTTCCTTCAAATACAACTGGTGTTACACGAATAGTATCCGTATTATCAGGTGTAATTGTATATAAGTAGCGGTCTCTTGCATCATAAGGACTTGCGATAAAATAAATAGTGCCGGATGCTTCATTATAGGCGACAGGGTTTGCATCAAAATTTCCTTTCGTTAGTAATTGCTCGGTCTTACCATCTCTTGATACCTTATAGATATGCCGCCAACCATCTTTTTCACTTTCCCATAAAAAAGATTTTCCATTTTCAATCCATATCCATGAAGGTTCATCATAACCGAAAGCCCTCACCGGCTCTACCCAGGCTTCATCTTTGTCCGAATAAATTTTATTCGCTTTTCCTGAAGTTGCATTACATATATATAATGTCGCTTCGTTTTGTTTACGGTTCATTTGCAGAACCATTATTTCGTTGCTATTACCAGCCCATTCCATTCTTGGTAAATAGTTATTCTGCGGATCGCCGGGAATATTTAACCAAGCTGTTTTCTTCGTAGACAAATTAATGATGCCAATTTTCACATCAGAAGGTTTTTCACCGGCTTTCGGATATTCAACCGGAATAACAAAAGGATAAAGTGAGTCGGTATTATTAATCATCAAATGATTGCGGGTCGACCTGGCGTCTACACGCCAGTAAGCAATTGATTTTCCATCGGGGCTCCATCTGAAACCATCGCGGCAACTTAATTCTTCTTCATATACCCAATCAAAAGTGCCATTGATAATACGGTCAGTTCCGTCTTTGGTAAGCTGTGTGATTTTTCCTGTAATAATATCCTCAGCATATAAATTATGCTTACTTACATAGGCTATTGTTTTATTATCAGCAGAAAATTTTGCAAACATCAACGAAGAAGAAGGTAATGTTTTACCGATCTGCCTTCCTCTGCCTGTAGTCAAATCAAAATACCAGTAATCACCTTTTGTGTTAGCCCTCCATACGCGGGATGAATTGGTATACGCAAGAATTTTTTTACGATCAGCGCTCCATACAATTGCTTCGATATTTTTTGCCAATCCTGCGGCCTTTACCTGGTCGCTGCTGAGAACTAATTTGCCATCATTTAAATGATCGGCGCTGTAAACATTAATGTTTCCGTTTTCATTTACCCAAAATTCATGAGAACCTGGTAACCATTTTAAACTATTGATTTTTATTTCCCCTGCAGGAACAGCAGCCTGTTCAAACATCTTGTCTTCAGAATTAAATATAGCAGGTTGAGCAATAACAGAAAGAGTTAGCAATAGCGCAATTGCAGGAACAACAGTTTTTTTCATAAAATTTCTATAGGTGATGATCAGTATATTCGATAAAAGTAGTGAAAATGTAAAAAGGAAGGTTTAACGATAAGCCAATTACTTTTTCATTTCTTCCAGTTGTTTTTGCATCATAAACATTTCATCCCTCAACCTTGCCGCTTCCATGAAGTCAAGATCTTTTGCGGCCTTCTCCATTTCTTTTTTAATCTTACTGATGGCCTTCTCCATTTGTGGAATGGTTTTGTATTCGGCTTGTTCCTCAGCGGCTTTAGTTACAATATCTTCATCGTCCGCAATGGCGTATGGATTGGCGGCGTCAAAACCTTTTATATCCAATACAGAGGTTTGTGCAAATACCTGGCCTCTTGATTTTTTTACCGTGGTTGGCGTTATATTATGCTCAATATTATAAGCAATTTGTTTTTCGCGGCGCCTTGTTGTTTCGTCTATTGTCTTCTGCATGCTTTCCGTCATCTTATCCGCATAGAAAATAACTTTACCATCTACATTTCTTGCGGCACGACCAGATGTTTGTGTTAACGATTTTTCATTTCTCAGGAAACCTTCTTTATCCGCATCGAGGATAGCAACAAGAGAAACTTCCGGTAAGTCTAATCCCTCGCGCAATAAATTAACGCCAACCAGTACATCGATTTCTCCCAGTCGTAATTGCCTCAATATTTCTACACGCTCCAGTGTATCCACTTCACTATGGATATATTTTGATTTAATATTGATACGATGCAGGTATTTATCCATTTCTTCTGCCATTCGTTTTGTTAATGTAGTCACTAATACCCTATCACCTTTTGTAACTGTTTTATCAATCTCATCCAACAAATCGTCGATCTGGTTAACTGATGGGCGAATCTCAATAGGGGGATCTAATAAACCGGTTGGCCGCACTACCTGTTCAACTACCACACCACCGGTTTTCTCTAATTCAAAATCATCGGGTGTTGCGGAAACATATACGGTTTGGTTTACCATTGATTCAAACTCATGAAAATTCAGCGGGCGGTTATCTAACGCCGAGGGTAACCGAAAGCCATAATCAACAAGAATCAGTTTTCGGCTTCTGTCACCGCCATACATTCCGCTTACCTGTGGAATTGTTTGATGGCTTTCATCTACCACCATCAGGTAGTCTTTTGGAAAATAATCTAATAAGCAGAACGGTCTTGTACCCGGTCGGCGACGGTCAAAAAAACGAGAATAGTTTTCAATGCCATTGCAGTAACCCAATTCCCGGATCATTTCCAGGTCATACTCTACCCGCTCTTTCAATCGCTGGCCTTCTATTAGCTTACCTGTTGTTTTGAAATATTCTACCTGGGCCTGCATCTCATCCTGTATTTCATAGATCGCTTGCTGCATTATATCTTTTGGGGCGACATATAAATTGGCGGGAAAGATGGCTGCATTTTCCATTTTGCCAATACGCTTGCCTGTTACTACATCGAAGCTTTCAATTTCTTCAATTTCATCGCCAAAGAAAGTAATTCGATAGCCATAATCCACATAAGGCAGGTTGATATCAACTGTATCACCTTTTACACGAAAGCTGCCGCGGTTAAATTCAAGTGTTGTTCTTGTATATAATGAATTAACGAGTGAATGGAGAAATCCCTGTCTTGATATAACCTGGTTTTTGTTGATCCGGATAATACCGCTTTCATAGTCGGTAGGGTTACCCATACCATAAATACAACTTACGGAAGCAACTACAATAATATCCCTTCTGCCGCTTAATAAACTGGAAGTTGCCCGTAAGCGTAGTTTATCCAATTCATCATTAATGGATAAATCTTTTTCAATATAAACATCACTTACAGGCAGGTAAGCCTCTGGTTGGTAATAATCGTAATAAGAAACAAAATATTCTACTGCATTTTCAGGAAAGAATTGCCTGAACTCACCATATAATTGGGCAACCAATGTTTTATTATGTGTTAGGACCAGCGTGGGCTTTTGTGTATTCTGGATGACGTTAGCCATCGTAAATGTCTTACCGGAACCTGTAACACCCAGCAGCACCTGGTATTTCTCCCCGCTAAGAATTCCTTCAGTAAGTTGGCGAATTGCTTCCGGCTGATCGCCGGCAGGACTATATGGAGAATGAAGCTTAAAGGCCATAGAGAACGACAAATTTATTTCATTTTCAAAAGACGGTATTTCAGCATCACTCAGCAGACATTCTAGACTTTTCTTTGTGTATAGGCAGAATAATCCGGCAGCATAGCATCATAATCTTCATGCATTAATGGTGAAGTAAAAATGAAGTCAGCAGTTGCACGGTTACAGGCTACGGGTATATTGTAGGTGGCAGATAAGCGTAATAAAGCTTTGATATCCGGATCGTGTGGTTGTGCCTCCATCGGGTCCCAGAAAAAAATCAGTACATCAATTTTTCCTTCTGCTATCTGAGCCCCGATTTGCTGATCGCCACCCAGGGGACCGCTTAAAAACTTAGTGACCGATTGATCTAAAGCAGTTTCGAGCAAAGTACCGGTTGTGCCGGTAGCATATAGGCGATGTTTCGCCAATACCGTTTTATTATAAATAGCCCATTCAATCAACTCTGCTTTTTTGTGATCGTGAGCTACCAATGCTATGCGTTTACGTTTCGTCAATACCTTAGTCGCCATAAAATGATTGTATTAAAAA
>JAFDYH010000334.1 GCA_018267535.1 Bacteroidota bacterium | reverse complement strand
CTAAACATTTGTAAGGTATTATTATAACAAAGAAATTTCTATAACCGGTATTTCAGTATTCGGTTTCAGCACCGGCAATGATAACTCCAGGTCGTTATTATTTTTTTTATCTGAAATATCGTGACTGCCCTGCTTACGATATTTTATTTCAGAGTTATCATGAAGAAACTGGGCATATTTTACCTTATCCGCAATATCCCTGACCACTAAAACATTTAGTGGATAGCTTAACAAATGAATATATAGTTTTTTTGTTTCAGGATTATAAGTTAGCAGTGTATTGGGTGGCGCAACAAATTCTTTAGGCGCCTGTGTACATCCATAAATAGAAGGGCTGTTATATTTCATCCACTCTCCTATTCCTTCTAATCTTTGTGTGGCCCTGTAGTCAAATACACCTCTTGCCGTAGGGCCAACATTCAACAATAAATTACCACCTTTACTTACGGATTCAATTAACAGTTCCAGCAATTGGGCTGTGCTTTTCCATGTATTTTCATCGCGGTAATAACCCCATGATCCGGAAAAGGTCTGGCAAGTCTCCCAGGGGACTTTTTTACCATTTACTGTCGGCCATTCATCGGCTTTATATTGTTCAGGGGTTACAAAGTCAAATCCATCATCATAATCTTCCAGGTCCAGGCGGTTGTCAACCAGTATCTGTGGTTGCAACTGTCTTACCATTTTCAGCAGTTCTACAGAATTCCAGTCATCTCTTCCTTTTCCATTTTTTCCGGGATAAGAAAAGTCAAACCATATAATATCAATTTTACCATAGTTTGTCATTAACTCCCTCACCTGGTTAAAGAGGTATTCCCGATACTTTTTCATATCTCTTCCTTTATTAACCCGCGCATAGGCTGTATCCGATCCATTATCGATCCGTTGCGGATGCACCCTGTCGATTGTAAAATCCGGATGATGCCAGTCAATCAGTGAATAATAAAAACCCACTTTCAAGCCTTCAGCACGAAAAGCATCTACAAATTCTTTCACCAGATCTCTTTTCGCCTGGGTATTCGTTGATTTATAATCTGTGAATTTTGAATCGAACAAACAAAAGCCCTCGTGATGCTTCGATGTAAGTACTGCATATTTCATTCCTGCTGCCTTTGCCTGTTTTGCCCATGCTTTAGGATCATATAGATCAGGATTAAACTGGTCAAAATATTTCTGGTATTGATCGTTCGTAATGCGTTCTGCATTTTTCACCCATTCGTGCCGTGCCGGTAAAGCATACAATCCCCAATGTATAAACATACCGAAACGATCGTTGGTCCACCAGGCCATTCTCTGTTTCTTTTGTTCTTCCGATTCATTAAATATTTTCTTCTGCGAAACAGCCGTGAGACTGGTCAACAATAAAAATGCAAGCGCTGCCAATGAAATTCTTTTTTTCATATAATATTATTTACAGGATATGTGAAGAGGTTAAACTGTTTATTCATTCAATGTTTCTGTTTTTTCCATTCCATGATATTTTCAAAATAATAAATCCCATGTTTGTTGGCAATGATAATATCCGGCTTACCATCCCCATTAATGTCTTTTGCTTCGATATTAATACCAACCCCTGAATCATTGTCAATTTCATGTTCTATCCAATAGGGCCTTTTTCCGGGTGTCAGTTCAAACCAATACAAAGTTGGCTTTTCATATGTACCGGGATCAATCGTTGTTTTATTACTTGGATGGAGGTGTTCAAGATGCGAAAAATATCTTTTGCCTGTAACAATATCAGGGTCGCCATCACCATCAAAATCCGCCATCGCTGTTGCATGCGTTTGAGAAGTAGAAAAACTAAGCGTATAGTGGTCCCATGCACGGTTGCCCTCATCATCTATATATTGCGGGTGCCACCATATGCCATAGCGATGCGCCGAAGCGCTTACTACATCCGGCAGGCCATCCGCATTTACATCCAACACCTGCATCTGCGAGCAATCTTCACCAATATCCGCCGGATGAAATATCCATTCATTTTGTTTTACATCAACCGGCCCTTCCCACCAGCCATCTTTTGTAAAAATATCTTTTCGCCCATCACTATTAAGGTCTCCGTAGCCGAGGCCATGGCCTTGTATATCGGTGCCCTGTACATTTTTTTTGCCAACGGTAAATCGTTTCCAAACTGAATCGTCTTTGGCTGGCGCCTGCAGCCATATCATCTGGTTTGTTTTTGAATCAGCACAAATAATATCATCCTGCCCATCACCATCTACATCTACAAAAGCTGGTGATTCGTTACCAACGTAGTCGTATAGCCGATGTTTTTTCCAATACCCCGACTTCTTTCCCGGGTTTTCAAACCAATCAGCGCTCAAACCAGGAAAATCCATTACAATTAAATCGGGCCACCCATCCTGGTTTATATCCATACAATGATTCAGAAATGACCGGCTATATTGTGTTTTTACAGAAAAAGTTCTG
>JAFDYH010000333.1:648-2173 GCA_018267535.1 Bacteroidota bacterium | reverse complement strand
CAATTGTTTAAACGTTTGCGGGCTTTGGGGCAATGCATAAAACTGGCCTGCATTCATTCTTGACGGCACCACAAAATCTCTTGCTCCTTCGGGTGTCGACTTAATCAGAAAGGGGGTTTCGATATCCATGAAACCATTTTCATGTAAATAATTGCGGGCTGACCGGTTGACCGAATAACGCAGTTCGAGGTTTTTTTTCACTGCATTGCGGCGAAGGTCGAGGTAACGATATTTCATGCGCAGGTCGTCACCTCCATCTGTATCATCCTGTATAGTGAAAGGCGGCACAACCGATTTATTCAATATGGTAAAAGACTTTACCAGTACTTCAATATCACCGGTAGGAATATTCGCATTCTTGTTGCTCCTTTCATTCACAATACCTTCCGCCTGAAGTACAAACTCCCTTCCTAATGGATTTTCATCGAGCTGATTTACAAGTTCTTCGCCAAAAAGAAGCTGGGTGATGCCATAACGGTCGCGAAGGTCAACAAAGGTTATAGCGCCAAATTTTCTAACAGTCTGAACCCAGCCGGCAAGTGTTACTGTTTTTCCCTTGTCTGTCAGTCTTAATTCCCCGCAAGTATTTGTCCTGTACATAATCTCAAGTCAATTATATCGTTATTAATGTGTCAAAAATTCAGGTAAATCGGCCCATTCACTTGAAAACAGGCGCAAAGATAGGTACAAATGAGGCTAAAGGCTTGCAAAATGGGCATGGAAGAGGTATATTTAAACTTTTGAACACGAACCGAATGCAATCCGTACTGCAGAAACTTAAAAATTACTTTTCACCGAAGCCGCCTCCACCTCCTGTTTCTACCCAGGATGAATACCCCGTTGATGAGAATTTGTTTAATAATTACACTTTCATTATTGGAAGTGTGTTTTCTTATTTTAATGATCTTTCGCCCGAAAATAAAAAGCGCTTTGTCAACCGGGTTCATCATTTTAAAAACACAAAAAAATTCCATTATATCGGGCTCGAAGAAAAAGATGATATAGCAACGCTGGTCAGCTCTTCGGCTATACAGGTAACATTTGGTTTAAAAAATTACCTGCTTACTTACTTCAAAGACATTTATGTGCTGGCGGATGCCTATAAAATGGAAAACGATAATGAGTTATATATCGGCCATGTGGCCCCCGAAGGAATTTATCTTTCCTGGAAACATTTCATGTATGGCTACTCCAGCAAAAGCGATAATGTAAATGTGGCAGTACACGAAATGTCGCATGCACTTCTGTATAATAACTTCTTTGCACAATATGGTATCGACACTCATTTCCGTATGAACTATGAAAAGTTTTCGACTACTACCGGCCCGATACTGGCAGATGTTTTAACCAAACGCCGCAGCTATTTGCGTAGCTATGCGTTCAGTAACCTGAATGAATTTTGGGCAGTTAGTGTAGAAGCCTTTTTTGTTAACCCCAATGGTTTGCGTGAAAACATGCCAGAACTGTTTGAAGCGTTAAGCCGTGTACTCAACCAGGATCCTTCCACAAAGGGTAAGGTACTTCG
>JAFDYH010000333.1:0-555 GCA_018267535.1 Bacteroidota bacterium | reverse complement strand
TAGTAAAACGAAGAATTACATCGTCACAGCATGATTTTCTTCCACTTCTTTTGGGCGAACAAAAATATAATACCAGGTAAGTATACCGATACCAATAATAAACGGAATTAATGCTAAGTGCTTTCCTTCAAAACCAAAAAGGATGGGTTTGGTATCAAATGCAAAAAATTCACTGATCATCCATAAAGAGTTGGCAGAAATCCAGAAAGCGATAGCAAGGTTATGCGCCAACTCAGATTTAAATTGGCGGGTGCGCCACGCAATAACGATGGCAACAAAAAGTGTAGGAATAATCATAGTGATGCCTAATATCTTCCAGCCCATGCACCAGCTTATGTCTTTTAGTAACCAGAAAACGATATGGAGGTTTTCCATTTTTCGGTAACGGTTGGGGATGACATACATCGTTTCAGCAGGCTTATTCATTGCAGTGTTTTAAGCGTTTTTCCAAAAATAAAAGGTTTATTCCACACAAAGCAACCATGAATGCAACGAAACAAAGTTTATTTCCCGGATTTTCTTTTCGGTCTTTGCCTGAACTATTTTTCTTTGAAA
>JAFDYH010000332.1 GCA_018267535.1 Bacteroidota bacterium | reverse complement strand
GCGAAAAGAAGTGATGTATCCCGAGGAGGAAATTTCATTTGTGCAGTTGGAAGATGACGATAAAGGATTGCATCTTGGATTGTATAGAAAGAGAGAACTGGTTTCGGTAATTTCTTTATTTATTCGTAATGGCGAATTACAATTCAGGAAATTTGCAACCAAGAAAGCAGAACAAAACAAGGGATATGGAACTGCATTGATGAATAAAGTATTCGAAATTGCAAAAGAGAAAAAGTGTAAATCGGTTTGGTGTAATGCCCGAGGAAATGCTACAAAATTTTATACAAAGTGGGGAATGATTGAATTCGGTAGTAGTTGGGTGAAATATGGGTTAGAGTTTATTATAATGAAAAAAGAAATGGGTATGCAGATTATTCCGGCAATAGATATAATAGATGGAAAATGTGTTCGGCTGACAGAAGGCGATTACTCGCAAAAAAAAATTTACAATGAACATCCCCTGGAAGTAGCAAAGGAATTCGAAGATGCAGGATTAAGCCGGTTACATTTAGTTGACCTGGATGGAGCAAAAGCTGGATCTGTTAAAAACTGGAAGGTATTAGAAGCCATAGCTGGTAAAACATCTTTGGTAATTGACTTTGGCGGTGGTATTAAAACAGATAAAGATGTACAGATTGTTTTGAATTCAGGGGCTGTATTTGCAACTATTGGTAGTATTGCGGTGAAAGACGAGGAAGAATTTGTAAAATGGTTATTACAATTCGGCGCGAACAAATTTCTATTAGGCGCTGATGTAAAAGAGGAAAAAATTGCTGTCAGTGGATGGTTGGAGAAAACGGATATATGGGTGTATGACTTTATTGAGAAATATATTCAATATGGGGTGCAACAGGTTTTTTGTACAGATGTAAGCAAAGACGGGAAACTGGAAGGGCCTTCTGTTGAGCTATATAAAAATATTATTACAAAATTTCCACATCTTCATTTCATCGCCAGTGGCGGTGTCAGTGCAATGAAAGATGTGGAGACATTATATGAGATAGGTTGTAAAGGCGTGATTATTGGTAAAGCGATTTACGAAAACAGAATTTCACTACATGAATTAAAGGCCTTCGCCTATGAGCATTTATGATTTTTGGTAGTTTGCTCCTAAAGAGACCGAAGAACACCTAAAGAAAAAACAATTCGAACAATGCTTACAAAACGAATCATACCCTGTCTTGATATAAAGGATGGCAGAACAGTAAAGGGAACCAATTTTGTTAATCTTCGCGACGCAGGCGACCCGGTTGAACTCGGTGCATTGTATGCAAAAAAGGGTGCGGATGAGTTGGTCTTTCTGGATATAACAGCTACAGTGGAAAAAAGAAAAACATTAAGCGAATTGGTTAATAAAATAGCGCATCATATAAATATACCTTTTACAGTGGGGGGCGGTATCAGTAGCGTGGAAGATGTACGTGTGTTATTGCAGAATGGCGCAGATAAAATTTCAGTGAATACATCTGCTTTTAAAAATCCACAACTAATTAATGACCTGGCAAAAGAATTCGGGAGCCAGTGTGTAGTGCTGGCGATTGATACCAAAAAAGAAGAAGATGGGGAATGGTATGTATACCTGAATGGAGGCAGAACAAAAACCGAAAGCAAATGTTTTGACTGGGCAAAGGAAGGAGTAGAGCGTGGTGCGGGCGAAATACTATTGACATCAATGAACCATGATGGAACCAAACAGGGATTTGCCATTGACATAACAAAAAGGTTGTCTGAGGAATTGCCGGTACCGGTAATCGCTTCAGGCGGTGGCGGCAGCATGCAGCATTTTGAAGATATTTTTAACCAGGCAAATGCAGATGCTGCTCTGGCTGCAAGTATTTTTCATTTTAAGGAAATAGCTATACCTGATCTGAAAAATTTCCTAAATAAACAGGGTATAACCATGAGACTTTGAGTTTCAAAGCAATAGTTTCCCCTTTCTTTGTACGGATGGTTATGACTATTGCCGGTTTCAGGCGATATTTGTATAAGAAAATTTTGTGTCTGTGCTCATATTGATTTTTATATTTAGCCTGGTTGTTTCTTTCTCGTTTGTTTATTTGATTGAGAAACGAAAAAGAATGAGAAGGCAACGCAGGAATGAAAACAATAAGGGAAAGTTTGAATATATGAGGAGGGTATTGAAGAACTAGAGCCTAATTCCGACCTTCTCCTAAGGAGAAGGCTATCAATTCACAGCCCTTGCTTTTTCGAAGATCCTGATATCAGAGAATATTTTCGAAAATGTTGAATAAAGAGATAAAGTGGATGTGGAAGAATAAAAGATTGAGTTTGAGATATAGCACCGTCCTTCTCCTAAAGGAAAAGGATAAGAGGATGAGGCCTTGTAGAATAGGATTACAGAACGTACAAGTGAGTGACAC
>JAFDYH010000331.1:2147-3642 GCA_018267535.1 Bacteroidota bacterium | reverse complement strand
ACTTCATCCTTTTTATTTTGTAAACCTAACGTGTATAGCAAGGGAAGATAATGTTCCGGTGTCGGTACGGCCAATTGTGCATCCCGGCCAAGTGATGTATAATTAATCAATGCACTATGCTCATTGTTTAATATATGCGACTTAAATGTTTCGTTCATTTTCAAAGCCCAATCATAGCCTCCGCCTTCTTTACCCATCATCCCCCAGTTTACCATTCGAAGGTTGTGTACCATATTGCCGCTCCCCAGAATCAATACTCCTTTCTTTCGTAATGAGGCCAGTTCTTTCGCCAGTTCATAATGATACTGCGGTGGTTTTGTATAATCAATACTTAATTGTAATACCGGTATATCCGCTTTCGGGTACATTTTACGAACAACGGTCCATGCACCGTGATCCAATCCCCAATCATGATTCAATTCAATATTTGCTGAATGAACCAATTCTTTTGTTTCTTCTGCCAGTTTAGGGCTGCCCGGGGCAGGGTATTGCACATCAAATAATTCCTGCGGAAAGCCGCCAAAATCGTGAATTGTAGGAGGGAAGTCCATGCTGGTAATCTTTGTGCCATTAGTAAACCAATGTGCGGATACTACCAGCACGGCTTTGGGTGCAGGTATTTCTTTTCCCATTTTTTCCCATCGCCTGCTGAACTCGTTATCTTCAATGCCATTCATTGGAGAGCCGTGCCCTACAAACAGAACAGGCATCAACTGCTCTTCTTCAGATAATCCATCGCTGAATTTTCGGAAAGAAGATAAACTGTTAATGCCTGTTGTCATAATTGCTGCTCTTTTTATAAATGTTTTCCGGTGCATTTCAAACTGAAAAGTTATGCAGCCTGTTTTGCAAATTGTATTTCTGCAATAATCTTTACTTCATCACTTAATAAAACACCACCGGTTTCCAATGCTGCATTATAGTTCAGGCCCCAGTCTTTCCTGTTTATTTTTCCATTAAGGGAAAAACCGGCTTTTTCATTGCCCCAGGGATCTTTAGAAGTACCATGAAATTCGGCATCCAGTGAAACTGGTTTTGTAATTCCTTTAATAGTCAGGTTACCAGAAATTTTTCCTGTTGCCGCATTGTAAGTAGTTGATTCAAATTTAATTTCAGGATATTTTTCTGTTTCAAAAAAATCAGCGGTGCGGAGGTGACCATCTCTTTGCTCATTATTTGTTGATATTGACTTGGGGTCAGCTATGAAGGAAACTTTCGCATTTGAAAATTTATCATCACTTGATTCTACATTGGCACTGATCACAGAAAAATTACCAGTTACATTCGTAATCATCAGGTGCTTTACTTTAAAATGCAGTTCGCTGTGTGTAGGGTCTAAAGTCCATTTTGTCGTTGACATGATTAAATGTTTAGTGTATTATAAAAAATTTGTTTTAAATCGCTTCGCTTAATATCACCTGCATCTTGCTCACACATTCACAGTCCGCCTCATTAATCCGTATTACTTTCGAATGCGGCAATAAACTGTTTAAGT
>JAFDYH010000331.1:0-2109 GCA_018267535.1 Bacteroidota bacterium | reverse complement strand
TTCATTAGCGTAAAAATTTCTGCATCTTTTGTGGACTGTATTGCCAGCACAATCGCGTCGGCTTCCCAGCCCATATCCTGCATGCATTCAGTAATCTCTATTTCCTGCCCTTCATGTTTTGTCAGAATTTCCCCTTTCAATTGTTCCAGTTGTTCCCTGTTCTTGTCCATCAGTAACAGGCGGTTATGCACAACCAGTTTATCAGCAGCTGTCCGGCCATTTTTGCTGCAGGCCCCGAGTATCGCTATTGTTCTGGGTGTTGCCACTGTTTGAAATTGTAAAGCAAAAATACCGGGGCAGAGAAGCCTTCTCCAATAACACAGGGTAAGAAAACCTATTGATGTAGGTTAAGAGAAATGCAAACCTTTCACTAATCAGGAATTTCAGGTGGTATTCAGTAATTTAAAAATATTCTTTCGGGCTGATTTTGGGATGCCGAACACTAGTTTTACTTTAGTGAAAGCCTAACAGTAAAATCTTATTATGAAAAAATCTGCTATATTAAAAATTATTACCCTTCTTATTTTTTTTTCACTTTTAGCTGTATTTGTTTTTTATAGGAGCGACTATTTTAATCGTAGTAACAAGAATGAGCAAAAGAATTCAGAGAATGACTTGCTTGTTAAAAAAATAGTCGATTCAATTGTTCACGAAAGGAATTCGCGAAAACAATTGAGACTTTCTTCTTCAAAGTCAATAGTTATAAATGAGCGTTTTCCGGATGATAGTTTGGTCATCCGGTTTTTAAAGGACAGTATTGAGAAGGAACTGCTGAAGATAGAAAACTCTAAAACCAAGAAATGACCTTTGCAGCTATATTATTGACTACAGGTGCAAGCTTGTTTTTCCTTTCCCTGGTTTTTATACCTATGGAAAAAGTATTTCCTGCCAAGATTAATCAGAAGGTATTTAGAGCACATTGGATTTTAGATCTGAGTTATTTTTTAGGACAGTACCTTTTTTGGAACGGCCTGGTATTGAAAATTCTCGGATATTTTGAAAAATGGCTTAATACTTTAATTTCTTCAGGATTCAGGATAACAGTCGCAGAACAGCCATTGTGGCTCCAGGCTATCGAAGTATTAGCGCTAAGTGATTTATTGATTTATTGGGGGCACCGGCTTCAACATAAGATAGATTTTCTATGGAGATTCCATAAAGTTCATCATAGTGCAGAAACGTTGGACTGGCTAGCCGCACACCGGGAACATCCTCTCGATTCCATTTATACAGTAGGGCTTATCAATTTGCCGGCATTGGTTTTGGGGTTTGATTTAAATTCAATAGCAATGATTGTTGCTTTCAGGGGTATATGGGCGATATATATTCACAGCAATGTACGACTCCCCCTTGGTCCTTTACGAATACTTATAGGTGCGCCGGAATTGCATCATTGGCATCATGATCTTGAAAGGGATCGTGGAAACTATGCAAACATTTCACCCCTGATGGATATTTTGTTTGGTACATATGTATGCCCTGATAAAGAACCGGACCAATTTGGTATAAAAGAGAATTTTCCTAAAAACTATCTAAGCCAAATGATCTATCCTCTGTTGCCTGGATTTTTTATTAATAAGAGTAGAAAGGCAAAAATTAAAATGGCAGATAAGCGGAAAAAAATCTAGGAATTATCTATCCGCCATCTGTTTCCTTATCCTGCTTAAGGATTCGGGGGTAATACCGAGAAAAGAGGCAATATTATGCTGAGGTACACGCTGCGCAACGTTGGGATAGAGCTGAATAAAGTTTTTATATTTTTCTTCTGCTGTTTGAATAATATTTCCTTTCAATCTTCTTTGCAAAGCGATAAAACTGTTTTGCAGTAACAAACGAAAAAACCGTTCAAAGACAGGGGCTTGTTTTAATAACTCTTCGTGCGCCTGGCTTGAAAGTAATAACAGTTCACTGTCTTCCATCGCGTCAATGGTTTGCTCAGCCGGTTCGCCGGTCAGGTTGCTATACATATCGCCGATCCACCAGCCTTCGGGGGCAAACTGCATAATCAGTTCCGAACCTTTATCGTCAATAATATAAGAACGCAACAAACCTTTTTCGACAAAAGCGGTGTATTTGCTTACATCTCCCTGTTGCAATAAGTATTGCCGT
>JAFDYH010000330.1 GCA_018267535.1 Bacteroidota bacterium | reverse complement strand
ATGTGAGTTGCGCAACAAGCACAATGGCTTATTACCCATAGAGAAAGATGTTTCAAAAAAACCGGTATCCGTTGCAATGATTATTTCCTTTTTAATTGGATGTAATCTTTCTGCAAGCCGGCTATCAGAAATAACTGAAAAATTAAGAATAGCCCTGGCCGGTTTACCTGAAATATTTTTCATCCAGACTTTTGCGATAACTTTCCTGAGATTGATATCAGGATACAGTTCTACATAATCAATATACACAGGTGAACGGGCTGATAACTGTATATTGCCAACCATTCCATTCCAATTGGTTTGAGTATGGTCGCTAATGCTATGCGAGTTGATGCCTACATTTATATCCTTCACCCGATTGTCTATCCTTATAGTAAGCCTGTGCCTGCCTGCCGTTAGATGTGAAAGATTAAAAATTTGCGGAGTTCCCAGGCTGTTTCTTGTTCCGATTAACTGTTCATCTGCCCAAACCGACGTTTCCCAATGACTTCTTTCAATAAATAATTCAATACTCCTTCCTTTCCATGAAGATGGAATGACAATTGTTTTCTGATACCAGGCAGGGCCTTTGTAATATTTTATTGGCTGAAGCCAGAAAGGAACTTTTATATTGCCCGGTTGCCGATACTTTTCATATTCCTGTTTATAAAACCATGACGAATCGTTGATAGAACCCGTAAAAGGGGTATTGACATTAATGTCATCTCCTTTTCCATTTGAAGTCATTGAGCCAGGTAAACTTATCTGGTCGACAAGTTTTTTATTAAACCATTTCTCTGTCACTCCATGATCGCCAGGGTCCATTTCAAATCCCCAGCTTCCTGACAATCCAATAATAAATTCCTTATTTGATTGCCCGAATAATCCTTTAAATGAAAGACACATCACACAGGAAATAAAAAATACTATTATCCCACGGTTAAAAAATTTAAGTCTCTTTGAAAACTCACCTGGTAAATGATTCAGCTTCCTTTCTTTCAAAAAGATTTGATCGGGTAGCGACCAAACATTGTTATGCAAAACTCCAGGTAGTTCAGTTGGGTAATTATGAAAGAATACATGCTCTAATTTCATAAACATAAAAATTTTAGCTGTTAGCAAACATGATAATCTATCCTTAATTCCTGTATGATGTTTTGAAAACGCCGACGGGTTACTTTATTCTTAGCTTACTGCTTTTATAGCCATTAAACAAAATGAATAATTGGTGAATTAAGCATCGCTTTATGGATTGCCGCACCCTGGTGGTTATTATCCATCTGCAAAACCTTATCAAATAATTGTTCTGACTCTATTGCATACTCTTTGCCCAAACCAAGCTTACCCAATGCCTGAAGGTATGTGCAGTGTATTTTATTCCTTGTATCAAGATTACTGTCAAACACCAACAGGTCGGGCAATGAAACAGCGAAATAGTCAATGCTTATTGGATCATTGTAATGCTCTTCTCCAAAACTTATTAAACGCAGGAAAATTTCATTGGCTTTTTTCTGATCTCCCAATTTTTGCCATGCCAACCCCTGATAAAATATTTTATCCGGTTGCGGGTCATTATAAAATATAGCCTGCACTGGTTCGGTAATACCCTGTGTTGCCTGTAAAAAACTCTTTTGTGAAGCTTCTCTTTGATTCAGATATTCGTAGGCCACCCCTCTCAGGTAGTGAATATCATTTTCCTGGGCGCCCAAGAGTTTTCCTTCATTAAGATTGACAGGATAATTTTCAGCATCATGCAATAAAGAAAGCGTATTTGCATATTCACCGTTAATTAAAGATCTTTTTGCAAGTTCTATACAGCAAATCATGTATTGGCTAACTACTTTTCCTTCGCCACCTTCCCATGGATGAAAAGTATATGTGGCTATTAACTCTGCGGCCTTTTTATAATTGCTCAACTGGTTGTGCAGTGTTATCATTTCAAGATACAGGTCATCCCGCGAGCGGACCAGGGGCAAATATTGTTCAAGCAACATAAGCCGCTCTTCGTGGGGTCGGTTAAGTTTTTTATACAACTGATCCAGTTCCATAAGCACCCTCGCATCAGACCTATCGATAGAAAATGCCTTTTCAAGTGCTTCCAGCGCCTTTGCCGGATTATTTAGTTTATTATAGTAGGCCAGGGACAAATTGCGGTATACGGTGGGGAAATTATTATCAAGAGACGCAGCATTTTCCCAACATTCGATTGCATCATTATATTGCCTTTTATCATACCAGAAATTACCGAGATAATAAAATGCTTTGGCATCCGATGGATTTAACTGAATTGCATGTTGCAATACAGGTACATCTTCAATCCTGTTTGGAAAAACAAAATCCGGGGAAAGCAAAGCAGCCTTTTTATAATGCGCCTGTGAGGCCGCCGTGTCATTCAACTGGTAAGCAAACCAGCCAAGATAATAGGCTACCATTGCATAAACAGCATCTTTCCCTTCTGAATATACTTTTAGCAATGCAATCGCATCTTCGTATAATCCTGCGTGAGCATAGTCAAAAGCGTATTCAATAAAATTATGCTCCCACTCCCGGCTTATTTTTTTTAATTTTTTAATTACAGTCAATCCTTCATTTTCATTACGGCTATTCAGTAATATATACTTCTCAAATAAACATCCAAAATTGAACGGGTCTAGCTGTAACGACTCTTCTATAACAAGCAATGCCTTTTCATTTTGCCCCAGTTTGCGCAATATGAAGACCTTTGCATGGCGTGCAGTATGGCTATTATAGTTTTTTACCAACGATTTATCTATAAGTTCAAGTGCTTCTGTATAGTCGCTCCTTAGTGTTGCTATTCGTGCAAGGTTTAAAAATGCTGAATGCTGCCAGGCGTCGTTCCATGTGCTTTTGTAAAATGCATCAAACGCTTCATCATTACGCTGCTGCATTTTTAAACACAAACCAAGGTTGTAATAGGGTTCGCCATCATAAGGGTTTGGATTGCGTTGAACTAAAGTTTTTATAGCCTTCCTGAAAGACTCTTCAGATTTTTTAAATTTTCCCCGCCTTAAATACCATAACCCAAGAGCATTATTATTTCTTGCATCCAGCGGGTCTCTTCTTAATGCTTCTTCATAATAATCCGAGGCTACAAAAGTGGCATGGCGGTATTGCTCAAGATGAAGACCAGTTAAGAACAACTGCTCTGTATTCTCAACATCTTTTGGGCTTTTTGCAGGTCTTGCTGGCGGGGGAATATCGAGATCAATCTTTGTTTCGTATTTACAATTCACCAATGATTTATTGGTATACATATCTAATACCTGCAATTCTGTATCAAC
>JAFDYH010000032.1:10156-10942 GCA_018267535.1 Bacteroidota bacterium | reverse complement strand
TCGGGATACATCACTTCTTTTCGCAATGCCCATACTTCTGCAAGATCTGCTTCCTTTATTTCCATGCTATAAACTCAGAAAATTTTTGATAATCTGCTCGCCGTTCGCTGCTGATTTTTCGGGGTGAAACTGCACGCCATAAAAATTATCTCTGTGCAAAGCTGAGCTATATGGTTGTACATAGTCAGTCATCGCAATAGTGTGTTTACCAAACGACGCATAATACCCATGAACAAAATAGCAATAACTTTTATCAGATACGCTTGAAAACAATTTTGTTTTTAAATCATAAATTGTATTCCACCCAATTTGCGGCACTTTAACATTGCTTCCCGGTAATGGTTTAAACAACCTTACGTCTTCGTCAAATAGGCCAATACACTCCGTGTCGTTCTCTTCAGAATACCGGCACATCAATTGCAATCCAAGACAAATACCTAATACAGGTTGTTTCAGATTCTTAATTACTTCATCTAATTTTCTTTCCTTCAGATAATTCATCGCCGTACTTGCTTCACCTACTCCGGGGAATATAACCTTATCTGCCTTTTGTATTTGCTCAATATTATCGGTCACAACGGCGCTTACTCCTATCCTTTCCAGCGCATACAGCACTGACTGAATATTCCCTGCGTTATATTTTATAATTGTCAGAACCATGATTGGGTAGATTAACGGATTATCAGGAAAGGATTGGATCTAAAAATTGTTGGGTCGCCTCTTCAATATTTTTACTTTCGGACAATGCTTTTATATAAGCCGTACCGATGATAGCTCCGTTTGCAT
>JAFDYH010000032.1:4550-10119 GCA_018267535.1 Bacteroidota bacterium | reverse complement strand
TTGCAGGTAAGCATTCACATCGGTCATGTTTTTATCCTTGCCCGTTGTTGATGATGAAGACACAGCATATAAAAATCCTGTACTCAATGAATCCAGCTTTCTCACCCGCTCTTCAGAAGTTTCCGGTGTTACCAAAAAAATAAAATCCAATCCATAGCGCTGCATAATCGGGCCATACTCTGTTTCGAATTCATATTCCGGTAAATCAGGAAGAATCAATCCGTCTATGGGAATATCTGCAGCATGCTGGCAAAACTTTTCAAATCCATATTGCAATATAGGGTTCATATAACCCATTAGTATAACGGGTACATAGATCCCGCCCGTACCCAATGCTGAATTACGAAAACCTCTTAGCTGTTCAAATAATTTTGCAATCGTCATTCCATTTGCCAAAGCCTGCGTACCACTTGCCTGTATCACAGGGCCATCAGCCAATGGATCACTATAGGGCATCCCTAATTCAATAATATCAGCGCCATTATCCTGCAATGCTTTCATCACTCTTATAGTACTATCCAATTTAGGATAACCTGCTGTGCAGTATACATTGAGAACGCGTTGCTTTTTTGCTTTGAATAATTGTTCGATTCTGTTCATAATTTACCTCATCCCCGGCCCTTCTCCTTTAGGAGAAGGGAGCCAGGCTTTTATTTACCTATTTAGTTTCACCACTAGCTTATTTTTTGTATCAATTTTATCACCATTCCGTCTCAATGCTCTCTGCTTTTTGAATTATTTTCGTCAATACTTTTTCAATATCGTTTTCAACTTCATCGTTTCTAAACCTTAGTACATTAATCTTTAACCCTGCCAATTCAATTGTTCTCGCCTGATCATACTCCTTATTTTCTTTTTTATCATGAACTACTCCATCCAACTCAATCACCAATCTCTTCTCATGACAATAAAAATCTGCAACATATTTATCAACCGGGTGTTGTCTTCTGAACTTTAGCCCATTTAGTTTTCTGTTCCTTAATTCAGACCATAATAGTTTCTCCGCTTCTGTTGAAACTTGCCTTAACTCTCTCGAATACTCAAACAGTTTTCCAATCGCACCTTTATGCAAATTATCACCATATGAATCAGTCATAAGCTTTCCTCTATAGGGTTCCAGCCCCTCTCCTGGAGGAGAGGAGCTGGGGTGAGGTCAAATATGCTTCATATACGTCGCCAAATCTTTATCTCCTCTCCCACTCAAACAAATCACGACCTTATCATTTTTCTTAAACTTCAATTGATTCAATGCCGCCAAAGCATGGGCACTTTCCAATGCCGGAATTATTCCTTCCATTTTCGCCAGGTTAAATGCAGCCTGCAATGCTTCTTCATCGGTTGCGCTTAAAAAAGTACCGCGGCCATTATCAAACAAATAGGCATGCATGGGCCCGATACCCGGGTAATCCAAACCTGCGGAGATGCTATGCGGTTCCACAACCTGTCCATCTTCCGTCTGCATCACAAAGCTTTTACTTCCATGCAATACACCAGGTTTCCCTAACTGTGTCGTAGCAGCGCTGTAGCCGCTGTTTATTCCAAGACCAGCCGCTTCAACAGCGACTAACTGTACTTTTTCTTCTTCAATAAAATGATAGAACGCACCGGCTGCATTGCTGCCACCACCCACACAAGCGATAACTGTGTCAGGTAATTCCGTTCCAGTTTTTTCTTTTAGCTGCCATCTTATCTCTTCACTGATTACAGATTGAAACCTCGCCACCATATCCGGGTAGGGATGCGGACCAACCACGCTGCCTATTATATAATGCGTGTCATTGGGATTATTGATCCAGTCACGTATCGCTTCATTCGTTGCATCCTTTAATGTTTTACTTCCGCTTGTTGCAGGAATAACTGTTGCACCAAGCATTTTCATCCGCGCAACATTTGGCGCCTGCCGCTCAATATCTTTTTCGCCCATGTACACAATGCACTCTATTCCTTTCAATGCACATACTGTTGCCGTTGCTACTCCATGTTGCCCAGCTCCGGTCTCTGCGATGATTCTTTTTTTACCCAATCGTTGCGCCAGCAATATCTGCCCGATTGTATTATTCACCTTATGCGCACCAGTATGACAAAGATCTTCACGCTTCAGGTATATTGTTGTATCAAACTGCTTGCTCAATCTCTCCGCTAAATATAATGGCGTTGGCCTTCCTGCATAATCTTTCAATAAGCCGTGAAATTCTTTCTGGAATGCATCATCATAAATTGTATCCAAATATTTTGTCCGCAGCTCTTCCACATTGCGATGCAGCATTTCAGGAATATAAGCCCCACCGAATTTCCCATAGTATCCCTGCTCATTGGGCTTCTTACTTATTTGTGTTGTTGTCATTTTATTTTTATGTACTTAACTTTTGTACTACTATTAAGCTTTTGTTGCGTCGCACTCTTGTACTTTCTGCAATTCTATTCGACATTTTGTCTGAACCACAATTTTGAAAGATTTTTAGGATTATCAGAATCGTCCCTATTTAATCCACCCCAATCCTGGTTCAGACAAGTTTCTCGCAAAATGCTTTTACCTTTTCCATATTCTTGATACCTGCCGTAATTTCAAACTTACTGTTGATATCAACCGCAAACAACGTTTTTGCCGCAGGTGATTCTGAAAATTCCTTTAACCTTTCTTCATCACCCGTCTCAATACCACCACTCAGAAAAAAAGGTTTGCTTATAGATGATTGTTTCAATACCTCCCAATTGAATTTCTTTCCAGTACCACCATACCCCGCACCCATTGTATCAAACATAAACATATCGCAAACGTCCTGGTACGGTTTTACCATCCATTCAATATTGTCATTCTCGCCCAACCGAAATGCCTTGATTACAGAAATGTAATCAGCGATTTTTTCACAATACTTTGGTGTTTCATCACCGTGTAGTTGCACCATATCCAGGCGATAATCTTCCACAGTCTTCATCAGGTCATCGTACGTAGCATTTACAAACACACCCACTTTGGCAATTTTTCCTTTTATATGTTTCATCTTTTCCGGCGATATTTTATTACCCATATATCTTGGCGATTTGGGATAAAAAATAAAACCGGCTAATGTTGCACCCATTTCTTCAAGGGCGCCGGCCTGCTCGGGCAATGTCATGCCACATACTTTAATTCTCATACTACTTTTGCTTTAGTTGGTTAACAAACCGGGCAAAAGCAATCGTTGGATCGGCTTCTTTCATAAAGTTCTCACCGATTAAAAAACCATTGAAACCATTTTCTTTAAATAAGATTATATTTTCAACAGAACTGATGCCGCTCTCCGCTACTTTAATCTTCCCGGCTGGAATTCGTTCTGCCATTCGTAAACTTCTTTCAATATCTACAACAAATGTTTTCAGGTTCCGGTTGTTAATACCAACAATATCCGTTTCATCACAAATATGTTCAAGCTCTTCTTCATCATGTAATTCGAGTAATACACCCAATCCCAATTGCTTTGCAAAAGTAGCCAATTGTTTTACCTCCTTTGGAGTCAGGCAGGCTGCGATCAATAAAATCAGATCAGCCCCTATACTCTTTGCTTCGACAATCTGGTATTCATCTATAATAAACTCTTTCCGTAGTATCGGGATATTATTTATTCTTGCTTTTATTAAATCATTATCATTACCTCCAAAGAAATGCTCATCAGTCAATACTGATAAACAGGATGCACCATTATCAGCATATCCCTTTGTCACGGCCACTACATCCGCTTTGTCATTTATAATTCCTTTTGATGGCGACTTTCTTTTAAACTCAGCAATAATTCCTGTTCTGCTTTCATCGAGCAAAAAGTCTTTTACAGGAAAAGCCTTCCGTTGGTAAAAATCACTTTTCTCCAACACAGCAATTTTTACTTTTGCCTTTTTACTTTTTACCTCTTCCCTCTTGTATTCAATTATCGTATCGAGTATATTCATTACTGCAGGCTGATTAGTTTTTCCAATGCCTTATTTGCACTACCATTTTCCAAGCTCTCTACTGCTGACGCATAAGCATCATTGTAATCCTTAAAGGCTCCGGTGCAATATAAAGCCATAGCAGCATTTGCGAGCACAACCGCATTCTGTGCCCATGTGCCTTCTCCCCTTAGGATTTTTGTAAAGATTTTGGCCGACTCTTCCACAGTAGTTCCTCCACTGATATCCTGTGCGGATACCATTCGCTTCCCCAATTGTTCCGGTGTCATTATTTTTTCGCCGGCATTCGTAATCACTTTGGTATCGTTGGTCAATGAAATTTCATCATACCCATCCAGGCCGTGAATAATTGTAAAAGCTTTGTCCGTTCGTTGCAACAGGTAATTGTAAATACGTGCCATTTCCAAACTAAATACGCCGACCAATTGATACTTCGGCGATGCTGGGTTTACCATTGGCCCCAGCATATTGAAAAAGGTACGCATGCCCAGGTTTTTTCGTATAGGCCCCACCGTTTTCAATGCAGGATGAAACATTGGTGCATGCAAGAAACAAATATTGGCTACATCTACTTCCTTCTTCAACTTGCCAGGATCACTCTTGAATTTATATCCTAATTGTTCCATTACATTCGATGCACCACTGATTGTAGAAGCGCCATAATTACCATGTTTTGCTACTTTCTGACCCGTACCCGCAACGATAAAACAACTCAGGGTTGAGATATTAAATGTATTTTTCCCATCGCCACCCGTACCAACGATATCAATTGTTTCAAACCCGTTCATATCCACAGGCACGCATAGTTCTAACAATGCATCCCGAAACCCCTGTAATTCTTCAATGGTAATACTGCGCATAAGGTATACCGTCATGAAAGCAGTTACTTCATGCTCATTATAAACACCTTTGCCGATATTCACCAGCACTTCTTTCGCCAATGATCGGTCGAGTGTTTTATGTTCGAACAGTATTTGTAATATCTTTTTCATATCCCTATCCCCTAAAGGGGAATTTTTTTTATTATTAAACAATTAGTTCCTCCTCTTTAGAGGCCGGGAGTTAGCCAATTCCTCATTATCTGCTCTCCTTTCGGCGTCAACACACTCTCCGGGTGAAATTGTACACCCTGTACATCATATCTCTTATGTTGCAATCCCATGATATAATTATTATCATCCCTTGCTGTTATTTCCAATTCATCAGGGAAATTTTCATCACTCACCACCCAGCTATGATAACGGCCAACTTCAAATTCACCGGGGATGCCATCAAATAAGTTTCGTGAGACGTGAGACGTAAGACGTGAATCCTGGCCATTCACGATTGACGATTCATGATTCACGATTTTGATATTTGTTGCAATACCATGATAGACCGTACTTAAGTTAACCAGCTTTCCACCAAATGCCTGACCGATCGCCTGGTGACCTAAACAGACTCCAAGTATCGACTTTGTTGCAGCATATTCTTTTATCAATGGCAATAACAAACCGGCTTCCTCTGGTATACCCGGACCGGGAGACAAAATGATCTTATCATACTCCTTCACTTTCTCCAAAGGGATCTCATCATTACGAAATACATCCACCTTCTGATGCAATATCTTTTCCACAAGGTGTACCAGGTTATAGGTAAACGAATC
>JAFDYH010000032.1:3633-4485 GCA_018267535.1 Bacteroidota bacterium | reverse complement strand
GCAGCACTTCAGCCGGCTTCATAAAAAATTATTTAATAGTTTCTGCAAATTCAATTGCCTTCTTTAATGCTCCAAGTTTGTTATTTACCTCTTGTAATTCGCTCTCCGGATTGCTCGCCGCAACAACTCCCGCTCCTGCCTGGTAAGTCAGGGTATTATTCTTACTTAAAAAAGTACGGATCATGATGGCATGAGTGCAACTACCATCAAAACCTATAAAACCAATAGCCCCGCCATAATAACTCCTTGCTGTGGGTTCGTAATTATCAATCAGTGTCATTGCCTTGAATTTCGGTGCGCCACTTAATGTTCCTGCCGGGAATGTTTTTGCCAATAGCTCAAATGGATTACTGTTTTCACGAACCTTGCCTGCCACTTCGCTTACCAAATGAATAACATGGGAATAATATTGCACCTCCCGGTAGTGAGCTACTCTCACGTCGTCGCATACACGACTGAGATCATTTCTTGCCAGGTCCACCAGCATTACATGTTCTGCATTTTCTTTTGCATCCTTCAACAATCGCTCTGTCTCCTTTTCATCAATCACATCATCTCCTGTTCTTTTGAAAGTACCTGCAATCGGGTGTACAATTGCTTTTCCTTTCTGTATCAATATCTGCGACTCAGGCGATGAGCCCATCAGTTTATAATCACCATAATCATAAAAAAACAAATAAGGTGAAGGGTTTACACTGCGCAAGGCCCTGTATACATTAAATTCATCACCGGTAAATTTCTTTTCAAATTTGCGGCTCAATACAATCTGGAAAACATCACCCCTGTAACAACTCTGTATTCCTTTCTTTACCATTTGCCGGTAATCCTCATCCGTCATATTGGAAACTTCCT
>JAFDYH010000032.1:0-3560 GCA_018267535.1 Bacteroidota bacterium | reverse complement strand
GCTATAACGTACTGGTACAACCGATAACGCATCAGGGGGATCGCATTCCTCTCTCCGCGCAGAGAAGGGCCAGGGGTGAGGCGAATATTTTCAAAAAATTGTATCGCATCATAAGTTGTATAGCCGAATAAAGCCTGTGCAAACTTTTCTTCCTTGCTAACGCTCTTCCTTATTTCAAAACGCCGCATAAAATCCCACAGCATCTGCGGTACTTTGGAGACATCCTTTATCGCTTCCCGCTCCGGCTTCTGTCCTGGCAATTTAAATTCAATGCTTTCTGTAGAGGTAATTTCCATACCCGAAATGGCATTGATACAGATAAACGAATAACTGTTTTCTGCCGCATGGCTATCCGTACTTTCCAGCAAAATGGTATCGCGGAAACGATCGCGCAACCTTAGGTAAATACCGACCGGTGTAAATACATCGGCAAGCAACCGTTTGCATTCTGTTTTTAACTCTATTTTCTTCATACGCCCTTTTAAAGAAAAGCCCCCCGGGTTTATCGGGGGGCTTTAATATGGTTATCTCTAATCATAGTAATGACTTACAGCACCCCGGAAGAGTTTGTATGCCACCACCATTGTTGATTAAATGTAATTTTTTTCATTGCAATGCAAATATGTGCGCTTTTTTGATTATTACCAATTTTATCGGTATTTTTTTGGCCAAATCTTTTAAATGACCACCACCAACACATCAGCAACTACTTATCAGCGGCTTTTATCTTTGGATTTTATGCGGGGCCTTATTATGGTATTGCTTGCTCTTGAAAGTACAGAGCTATATGGCCACCTTCTTGACGCAACGGAAGGAAGTTTCCTGAACGGGTTTTTTGTTCAATTTACTCATCATCCCTGGAATGGGTTACGATTCTGGGATCTTGTTCAACCTTCGTTTATGTTTATGGCTGGTACGGCCATGGCCTACTCACTACATAAGCAGGTACAACAGGGCATGACATGGGACCAGCGCTTCCGCAAAATATTAAAACGTTGTTTCTGGTTATTTTTCTGGGGTGTATTGGATTATGCAGTCCGTCCAAACGGCTTATCTTTTGAATTATGGGATGTATTAACCCAGCTATCTTTTACCACACTTGTCGCATTCCTCATTTTCCAATGGTCAACCAATGCGCAAATAGCAGTTTGTGTTGGTTTACTATTATTGACAGAAGCTTTATACCGCTTTACACATGTGCCCGGTTTCGATCAGCCCTTCACTGATCAGCACAACTTTGGCAACTATGTTGATTTAAAAATCATGAACATCATCAATAAAGGTGGTTGGGTTGCGATCAATTGTATTCCCACAGCCGTGCATACCATCGCCGGGGCATTGGCGGGCAAACTATTATTATCTGGTACCGATAAAATAAAAAAACTATTGACCTGGTCTGCTGTTTGCCTGATAATGGGTTATGGATTAGATTGGGTAGGAATAACACCTATCATCAAACGAATCGCCACCAGTTCTTTTACATTAGCATCATTAGGATGGGTACTATTGTTTCTTGCCGTTATTTACTGGTGGATCGACATTAAAGATCATCGGAAGAACCTCAAGTTCTTTACAATAGTCGGTATGAATTCAATCTTTATTTACCTGTTCTTCGAAATCGTAGGGTCAAGATGGTTTAATGAGTATGTAAGTGCTGTAACTAATGGACTGATGCAAATGATACATGTGCCCCATATGCTGATGATGATCATTACCTCTTTATGTATATTTACTTTGGAATGGCTGCTATGTTATTTTCTTTATAAAAAGAAAATCTTTTTCAAGGTGTAAGCGATATTTTTTAACCCAACTGTATTGCTACTATGAAGCTCCTGTTGCGTCGCACTCCTGTGCAACTCCAATTCTGTTCAGCATTTAAAAAGATTTTTTTTGCTGCCCTGCTATTTATTTCAACAGTAGTTTATAGCCAACCAAAGGATAATTACATTTTATTAAAGCCGGATCGTGTATTTGATGGTGAACGAATGCAAACAGGTTGGGTTGTGTTGGTAAAAAATAACATAATTGAGCAGGTTGGTGACATGCGTTTTAAACTACCTGCTGATACAAAAGTTATAGACTTAAAAGGATGCACACTATTGCCAGGGCTGATCGAGGGCCATTCTCATTTATTCCTACACCCGTATAATGAAACTTCATGGGATGACCAGGTCTTAAAGGAGTCAAGAGCAGAGAGAACAGCAAGGGCTGTCAATCATGCAAAAGCTACATTGCTTGCCGGCTTCACAACCATTCGCGACCTGGGCACTGAGGGAGCTATGTATGACGATGCAGGTTTAAAAAAATCAATTGAGAAAGGTATCATTCCCGGCCCGAGAATGATTATCGCAACCCGAGCGATTGTTGCAACAGGTTCTTACGGAGTAAAATCAGAAAACGCCGATGTAGACTACCCTAAAGGGGCAGCCGAAGTTGCCAATGCTGACGAAATGGAAAAAGAAGTAAGAACGCAGATCAGCAAAGGGGCAGATGTAGTAAAAATATATGCCGACTATCGCTGGGGGCGAGATGGTGAGGCAGCTCCAACATTTACAACTGAGGAAATTGCAGCAGCAGTAAAAGTGGCCAATGCCAGTAACAGAAAAGTTGTTGTTCATTCTTCAACTGCGGAAGGTATGCTGCGTTCTATAAATGCAGGTGTTACTACCATTGAACATGGTGACAATGGAACAGAAGAAATTTTTAAACTAATGAAAGAAAAGAATATAGCTCTTTGTCCCACACTGGCGGCTACCGAAGCAACGCAACAATACAAAGGCTGGAAAAAAAATGTTGATCCGGACACAGAACGAATCATAGCACACAAGAAAAGTTTTAAGCTGGCTTTGCAATCCGGCGTAACAATCTGTATGGGTGGCGATGTAGGTGTGTTTGCTCATGGCGATAATGCACGGGAAATGGAACTAATGAGTGAATATGGAATGCAACCTATTGATGTATTAAAGTCTGCAACGGCTGTAAATGCAGATGTATTTGGCTATGCTGATAAAATAGGAAGAATCAAAAAAGGTATGGCAGCCGATATAATCGCTGTAGATGGCGATCCGTCAGCTGCTATTAAAAACATCCGCAAAATAAAACTGGTGATAAAAGATGGTGTAGTCTACAAACAATAATATTTCTAAACAACAACACAAAGGCAAAAAGCGCCCCTCAGCCATTAAATAAAATAAACCCTTTTGATAAATAAGTAGATAATACAATTTTTGCCGATAGAGCAACTTTCACAACAGGCAGTAAATCTTCTTTCGGAATATCCACAAAATGCATCGCCTGTCCGCAGGCAATGATCTTAATATTATTATCCTGAAATTGTTTTATGATGTCCAGGTTTGGGTTATCGGCGTGAAATTTCTTTTTATATTTTTCATTGGTAAGCAAAGCGTTTAATGCACCGGCATGGGCTACTATTACCATTTCAATATTCTTTTTATCTATTCCCGCTTCAATATGCAGGTTTAATATTCTACCTGCTTCCGCAAGCGAGCCGCTTACTTTTCGTACCGAAGCGGAATCTTTTTCCCAGCCGGTTATCTCTA
>JAFDYH010000329.1:2054-3511 GCA_018267535.1 Bacteroidota bacterium | reverse complement strand
GGTAAGCAAACCGCGCAAATATGTTTGCATGCCGGTGCTAATGATTTTGGATCAATAATGATCGAAGAAAATGTTGTTAGTGCAGCAGGTGCACCTCACCGATTTACATACAAATCCATGCAGGATGCCATCCGTGAAGCAGGTTTTGAGCCGCAGCTGCGCAACCAGCAATACGAATGGAGAGAAATTCCGGAAACCATTGTAGAGCAGGTAGTAAATTACTAATTATAAAATGCGAAAGGTGAAGCAATTGCTTCACCTTTCGCATTTTGCATTTTACTTTGGATATTTTTCTACCGCATGCTTTGTTGGTGGTAGTGTTTTCAAAAATGCATAGATGGATTTAAGATCGTCATCGGTCATTCCTGCATAAAAGGTTAATGGCATAATTGTATTTTGTTTGCCGGCCACATGATTATACGCTTCTTCCTTACGGTAAGGAACAAATTTATTCAGGAAACGTTCCTCATTCCAGCTACCTAATCCCGTAGCAGAATCGGGAGTAAGATTAGCACTGGTTACTGTAAATGTTTCTGCCTGGAAGGTTAACCCACCGGAAAAAGCATGTGCAAAATCAAATTGCCCTTTTATCATTGGTGTATGACAATCCAAGCAGGCAGCTGCATTGGTCATATATGCACCATAAGCAACCTGATTGGAAACAGGGGGAATAACATTACTATCGATTGAACTTTTTAAATTGGGCGGATAGGCAAGGCTCATCATTGGCAGCATCAATTGTCTTTTTGGAACTTCATTTTTTATTGGCTTTAATGTATGCAGGTAAGCGACAATACTGAGAATATCTTCTTTCGCCATTTGATTAAAATGCGCATAAGGCATTAATGGAAAAAGTGTATCCCCATTTTTGCTTATACCTTGTGTTAAAGCCCGGATAATTTCAGCATCACTCCAGCTGCCAATTCCTGTTTCAGGATCAGGTGTGATGTTGCGGGCATATACAACACCAGGAACACCAACCAACTTCTGATCGTATTTTTCTCCGCCTTTACCTTCTGTTCCGGGCACCATCGGACCAGAATACTTTGTCCAGTCATGCTGGCTATGGCAATCTATACAGCCCGTCACATGCATTGCTAAATAAGCGCCCCGTTCTACTCTTTTTATGGAATCTTCATTTGGCTTCATTGCCGCTTCTGGCTCTGTAGTTTTTGTTTCATTATTGCAGGCGAAAAAAAAGGGGAGGGTGCTTGCAGCTGCTATTACCAGCATAGCTGCATAAATCTTTCTCATAGACAATTTTTAGAGGTGAAAGTGGGGTTGACCTTCTAAAGTTTATGAAAAAAAATCGCATTACAAAAAATTCCTTCTTCCTGAAGTAATTAGTCTGGTAAGATCTCACGTTGTTGCCTATACTGTTTCTATAACATCAAAGTTGTTATTGAGTATAACGATTGAAGCTTCGTATCCCTTTTGAATTTTTCCCAACTTCTTAT
>JAFDYH010000329.1:0-1981 GCA_018267535.1 Bacteroidota bacterium | reverse complement strand
TTATTCATCTTCAATGCAGAGCCGCTGAGTATTCCGTCAGACTCATATTTTTCGCCAACCAGTTTGTGTTGATAAATACCGGTATCTGTTTCGGTTACTGCGTCCGTTATAACAAATAACCTTTCCTTCATTATTTGCTTGGCAATGCGTATAGCGGCAAAATCAACATGGTGGCCATCAGGAATTATACTTGACTTTACGGTTGGATGATCGAAAATAGCTCCCAGTAACCCTGGTTCCCGGTGTAGCAAAGGGCTCATAGCATTATATAAATGGGTCGCAACCGGAATGTTTTGTTCAAATCCATGCATCGCTTGTTTATAGGTTGCATTACTATGCCCTGCAGAAACAACAAGGTCCTGCGACAATATGTATTGAATAATTTCATCACTGCATACTTCAGGCGCCAGCGTTATTATTTTAATAACGCCTTTACCATAATCCAGCAATTCTTTTACCTGATTTAAAGAAGGTGAATAAATAAACCGTTCCGGATGAGCCCCCTTTTTTGCAGGATTAATCCATGGGCCTTCGACATGTAATCCCAAAACGCCCTGACCACCTTTGCTCCAATAATCCCTTACCGCGTCAATGCATTGATAAAAAATTGCTGTAGCATTCGTTGCAACAGTCGGCATGCAATAAGCAGCACCACCACTCCGGCAATAATCATTCAGCTTATGCAGAGAATCCACCTCAGGATAAACAGCTAATAATTTACCATAGGCGCCATAAATCTGCAGATCCATCAATGCCGGTGCTGCAAAACTGCCAGGAAATTTTTTCACTGGTAAGCTTTCCGAAACAGCTGCTGATGGAATGATTTCCTTTATGATATTGTCTTCAATAATTATGGCATGGTCTGCTAACCATTTATCTCCGGTAAATACTTTATCAGCAAGAAGGGTATATGAATTGTGCATGTACAAATGTAGAGCCGCAAACAGTATAGCAACGCAAAATCTTTATTTCTTTAGTACGGCATTATCTTTTTTATAAAAAGTAAATACACTGTGAATATCCGCAATAGATTTCTGGCTTTCTTCTATCCACTCAACAACGCAGGGAATTTATACAACAAAGCGATAGCCTATGCCTTTTACTGTAATGATTTCCAGCCCGGGATCATTTTTCAGGTAGCTGCGGAGTTTAGTAATATATACGTCAAGATTACGGCTGTTGAAGAAAGAGTCGTTGCCCCATAAAAGATTTAAAATATCCTTGCGGTCGATTACTTTATCCTTGTTTTCATATAGCAGCTTCAATAACTCACTTTCCCGAAATGAAAGCTTTTTTTCTTCTTTGCCATTACTTAATAATTGGCGGTCTACATTGAAATTAAATTTACCGATCGTAACGCTATCGCCGGTTATTTTATGAGTAGTTTCCTTTTTAAGCCGCAATGCATTTTGTATCCTTACAATCAATTCTTCCAAGCTAAATGGCTTACGGATATAATCATTCGCTCCGGTGGAAAATCCTTTTACTACGTCCTCCGTTTGCGTTTTTGCCGTAAGAAAATAATAGGCACATCTTCATTTATATTTCTTATTTCATCACAATAGTAAAACCATCTTTATTGGGAAGCATTACATCCAGCACGCAGATATCCGGCCCTGCTTTTTTGAATAAAGGCGTTGCTTTCGCCCCATCACTTTCCATTACCACTTCAAAACCCCAGCTTTCCAGGCTTTCTTTTACAATTTTTCCGAGGAATAATTCATCTTCCACATATAAAACTTTAACCTTGCTCATTGCTTAAATCCTTTTTTAAAAAATTTTCGTTTCTCATCAATATGAACCACTGGTTGCTCTTTGTAAGGCAATATAATTCTGAACTCACTTCCTTTGCCTGGTTCGCTTTATAAAGTAATAAAACCCATATGTGCACTTAGTATTTCCCATACATAACTCAGGCCAAGCCCAAACCCTTTTACATTATGCATATCGCCGGAAGGCACGCGGAAGAATTTTTCGAATA
>JAFDYH010000328.1 GCA_018267535.1 Bacteroidota bacterium | reverse complement strand
TGGATTCTTATGTCGTGGGCTTTTGCAGGAGATTGGGAGGATTGAAGCAAATAACTCCTGCTAATTTACAAAAATTAATAGACCTGCAAAGCCTGTTCGTTATTAAGAAATAGTAAAACTACCTTCGGCTTGTTATTTCTTTTAATTGATATTTCATACTCAGGGAATTAATAAAAGTGTCTCAAAATTTAATTTTATCCAGAGTATTTTTCCTAATTGTTAAGAATCGTTTTGCACAAGAGAATCAGGCTTTTTATAAATAAAAAAGCCCGGAGTTTTAATTCCAGGCTTTAATGACGTTTGAAATTTCTACATGTGCGTTTATTTGTTCCATGTAAAAATTAAGATGGCGATAATCGCGATAAACACAGTTGCGATAATAACATTTCCCTGAACCTTTTCGTCATGCAAAAAAGAGTTGAGTTTTTTCATGCACAGAAGTTTTTAATTACAAAATTGAGTTAACAGGTTCCCAAAGGTGGTACGGGATGGAGTGAAAATTCACCAGAAACTTACTGTGTTTTACAGGGGACGGAGATTGATCGAATATAAAGGTAAAAAGGAATATTTTATTTTGCAACAATTCTCACTTCAATTAAGAATCTTTATAATCCGTTTCTGGAAAGGCTTTTAGCCTTCTATGGAGCGATGATAAGTAGTTGATTTTGTTATATATTTTCATATTATTTCCTGTGACCTCATTGTTATTTCCAGGGTAGACACCAATTTATCGTACTTATACGAGGTTGATGGCGTCGGGAGATGACCCACAAACTGTTTTCGGCAGGCCTTACTATCAATCACTTCTATGCTATTTTACTCCCAACTCCTTGTTAACCGGCTTCCGGTCTGAATATTGATAGCATGGTTTACTCTACCTGCATCAGTGAGATGAAAATCAGTATGCACAAAAAGTTCTGAAATATTTATTGCATGACTTCACTTAGTTCAAGCCAACGGAATTCTTTTTCATCCAGTAACTGGGTTACTTCTGTAATGCGGTTAGAGAGCTTTTGCAATTCATCAAATGAAAGAGTACTATTAGTAAGTTTATCTGTAATGGTTTGCTTTTCTATGGTCAGGTCTGCAATTTCTTTTTCAAGTGTTTCAAATTCCCTTTTTTCCTTGTAAGATGGTTTACGGGCTGTTGTTGCAGTGGGCTGAGCTGAAACAACAGGTTGTTTCTTTTTTTCTTCGGCAGGTTCTTCCTCGTTTTTTTGTTCCAGGCGGTATTGGGTATAGTTGCCTGGGAAGTCCCTGATCATACCCTCTCCTTCAAAAACAAATAAATGATCGACTAACCGGTCCATAAAATAACGGTCGTGTGAAGCGATGACGAGGCAACCAGGAAATTCGCTGAGAAAATTTTCTAATACCCCTAAAGTTGGAAGATCCAGGTCATTCGTTGGCTCATCAAGTATAAGGAAGTTGGGGTTGCGGAATAAAATACTTAAAAGGTGTAATCTTCTTCTTTCGCCTCCACTCAATTTGCTGATATAGGTGTATTGTTTTTCCGGATCAAATAAAAACAGTTGAAGAAATTGTGCTGCACTCAAGGAGCCGCCCGATGCCAGAGGAAAATTTTCAGCGATATTCTTAACAAATTCAATGACCCGCATATCTTCTTTAATCGTTAACCCCTTTTGCGAGTAGTTACCAAATATTATAGTTTCCCCTGTATTGATTTTTCCGCTGTCAGCAGCTTCTATTCCCTGCAGTATACTTAGGAAAGTGGATTTCCCGGCGCCGTTTTTTCCAATCACACCTACACGTTCCCCTTTTTTAAATGTGTAATCAAATCCTTTCAGGATTATTTTTTCGCCAAAGCTTTTGTATACTTTTTTTAGCTCAATGATTTTCCCGCCGAGGCGGTTCATCTTCATCTGCAATTGTAATTGCTGGTCTTCTATCTTTTGTTTTGCTTTAGCTTCTGTTTCGTAAAAAGAGTCCTGCCGGCTTTTTGCTTTTGTCGTTCTTGCTTTTGGTTGCTTGCGCATCCATTCCAGTTCCTTTCGATAAAGATTCTTCGCCTTGTCTATACTTGAAGCTTCACTTTCTATACGAGCGGCTTTCTTTTCAATATAATTTTCATAGTCCCCCTTATAAACATAAAGATTGCTTCCATCAAGCTCCCATATCTCGTCGCAAACAGCATCTAAAAAATAGCGGTCGTGTGTTACAAGCAACAGCGTCACCCTTTCTTTGTTTACAAAATGCTCCAGCCACTCTACCATTTCTATATCAAGATGGTTGGTGGGCTCATCCATTACCAGCAAAACATGCTTATGCTGAAAGCCAATATCAATCAGCGTTTTTGCCAACGCCACTCTTTTCCGCTGGCCTCCGCTTAAAGTGCTTACAGCCTGATGAAGGTTGTGAATGTTCAATTTCCCTAATACCTGTTTCACTTTTGCATCAAAATCCCAGGCGCCCAATTCATCCATTTTAATAATTGCAGCACTTAATCTCTCCACATTATTTTCTTCACTGATGATTTCATATTCCTTAATTGCGTTCAAAATAGGGTGGGAGTGAAAGAAAATATTATCGACTATACTTTTACTTTCATCAAATACCGGCTCCTGTTCAAACAAAACAACATCCACGTCTTTATTAACCCACAACTTTCCTTCATCCTGTTTTTCTTTGCCTGCTAAAATTTTTAATAAAGTGGATTTGCCGGAGCCGTTTTTGGCTACCAACGCAATCTTATCACCTTCTTCAATATGAAAAGAAATATCCTGGAAAAGCGGGGTAATGCCGTAACTCTTTGTTAACCCTTCTGCTGAAACATAATGCATGCTGCAAAGATAAATGATCGCAACTCAGCGGCTGCTTAAATAAATGAGTAAGCTAACGACAATTGTAATGAGGATAATAAAATAGATTTTACTCTTTTCCCACTGATTTTTCTTTTTGAACTGCTGTAGAAAAGTATCAATATTTTTTATTGTGGCAGGATCTTTTGATAAAGTGCAAAGTTTTGTTGTTATGGCTTTTGCTTGCTGCAAATCCAGGTGAGAAGAAGCTTTGATCGTAATTCCGATTATTTCATTGTTTATATCCTGTTCATTGAAGGCTTTTAATTGATCAACCGTTTCATCGTTTAAAAGCTCGTTGATATATTGATTCAATGCGTGTTTATCCATCCGGAAACTATCCAGGCGGGCAACATATTTATCCAGTTCAATAAACTGTTTCAAAACATGGGGTGGGGTAACAGGCTGTGAACGGAACTCTTTTTTTCCGAGGCTTTGCTGGAACCATCGTTGTTGCAGGTAAAAATCTTTTTTGGCAGGATTGGTTAAAACCTCATAGGCTTCTTTTACTTCTGCGAAATAAGCTAAAGCATATTCCTTACCGGAATTCTTATCAGGGTGGTATTGCTGTGCAAGGCGGCGGTAGGCCTTTTTTATTTCTTCAATGGTAGCAGACGGCTCAATTTCCAGTATTTTATAATAGTCCTTTAACTGCATGCGGTTATTTCAGCACTGCAATGTACCGAAGAATAAATGAAACGAACGCCAGTTATATTAGTTGAGATATTTTGCAAAGAAATC
>JAFDYH010000327.1 GCA_018267535.1 Bacteroidota bacterium | reverse complement strand
AGAATAAAATTTTTCTATCAGAAAAGAAACTTATAATATAATAAACTTATTTTATTTATTTCTTCCTGAAGAAAAGCCGCAATGGCACTCCTGAAAAATCAAAAGCTTTACGCAATTGATTCTCCAGGTAATTTTTATATGGTTGTTTGATATCATCCGGGTAATTGCAAAAGAAGGCAAATGAGGGAACCACAGTTGGTAACTGTGTAATATATTTTATCTTAATCGGGTTACCTCTTACAACGGGGGGATGATAAGATTCAATTGCCTTCAAAATCACTTCATTCAATTGCGAAGTAGAAATTTTTTTCTGCCGGTTATCATAAACTGATAAGGCCACTTCTATTACTTTAAATATTCTTGTTTTCTCCTTTGCTGAGATAAAAATAACAGGCACATCATTGAAAGGGGCCAATCGTTTCTTTAACTCCTGCTCATAGTCGCGGGCGGTATTCGTTTCTTTCTCCACCAAGTCCCATTTATTGACCAATACAACAATTCCTTTTCCCTTTTTTGTAGCTAAGCTAAAAATATTCAGATCCTGGGCAGTAATTCCTTTCTCTGCATCAAGCAATAACAAACACACATCCGCTTCATCTACTGCTTTGATAGCGCGGATTACAGAATAAAATTCAAGATCTTCGTGCACTTTTGTTTTTCTTCTTATCCCAGCCGTATCGATTAACACAAACTCTTTCTTGAACAACTTGTAATGTGTGTGAATGGTATCTCTTGTTGTACCTGCAATATCACTTACAATTGTTCTTTCTTCTCCCACCAATGCATTTAATAACGATGACTTTCCCACATTAGGCTGACCAATAATAGCAAACTTTGGTAAAGCATTTATCTCTTTTGTTTCAGCAGACTCATCCTCTTTAATTATTTCTGCAATCGCATCCAGTAATTCACCTGTACCACTGCCGCTTGCAGCTGCAATAAAAAATATATTCTCAAAACCAAGACTGTAAAATTCATTGGCCTCTAACAACCGGTCATTATTATCTACCTTATTGACGGTTAAAAAAACAGGTTTTGTAGAGCGCCGGAGTACATCTGCCATGGCATCATCCAAGTCAGTAATTCCTGTTGCTGCATCTACCATAAAAATAATTGCATTAGCTTCTTCAACAGCAACAATTACCTGCTTACGGATTTCTCTTTCAAATACATCATCGCTATTAGGAACAAATCCACCCGTATCAATTACATTAAATGTTTTGCCATTCCAATCTGCAACACCGTACTGACGATCGCGGGTTACTCCACTCACATCGTCCACGATTGCTTTGCGCTGTTCCAACAACCGGTTAAAAAATGTACTTTTCCCTACATTAGGCCTTCCTACTATAGCTACTGTAAATCCTGCCATTATTTTATTGAGTTGTAATAATTCATAAATCGTATAACATCTTCTTCTTTCCGGAAGTTGATTTTATTCTGTTTCGCCCAATCGATATATACAGAAGAGCCAGGCAAGAACTGCAACAGATTATCTTTATCCAACCTCCTTAAATTATTCACCATCTCATTATGATGAATAAAATATACTTCTTCATCTTTAAAAAAATACCTCTTTTGTGTACCAAATAAAGAATCGGCCGAGTTAAGATTTCTTATATTCAGTTTCAGTAATTGATAGGAACCTCCATTCAATACCTGCATATAAGAATTCCTCCTTTCCTGGTTTAACTTCACCGGTTCGGGAGTTAAAATAAATGTTGCGACTACAGCGCTTGTATCATCATTTTTGTGAAGCACTATTTTCCGTATCAATCCATCATCAGCGACCAATTCATGTCCCTGTTTATCCTGGTAATAAAGTTCCCCGGTTGCCAGGTTGATTTTTACTTTACACAACCATTTTTCCTTTTCATTCATTCCCGTTAAGCTTGCCAATTGCCATTCGTCATTATAAAAAGGGCTACCCGTTATTTTTTCATAGGATAACCTATCGGACAGATTCTGCATCCCGCTAATTCTTACTCCCATATCGGTATTATTGGAAACAGGGGGGTATGTTTCAATAAAAACCTGTGCAACCAGTACAGAAGAAAGCAAAAAAGTAAAATTGAAAACGAAAAACATTTTTTTCAAAAATTCAATGCCTTCATGTTTCATGGTATAAAAATTCAGGTGATCAAAATTAATTGTACCCATATTCCTTTAAATATAACTCATTATCCCGCCATTTCGGCTTTACTTTTACAAATAACTCAAGGAAAACCTTGTTCTGTAAAAACTTTTCAATTTCTTCCCTGGATGCTGTTCCCAATTTCTTTATCATACTTCCTTTCTCACCCAGGATAATACTTTTTTGTGTTTCCCTGTTGACAATTATTTCTGCTCTTATCTTTATCAACGTTGACTTTTCCTTAAACTCCTGGATAATCACAGCTGTATGATAAGGGATTTCATCTTCAAAGAGCTCATATATTTTTTCCCGAACGATCTCCCCTACAAAAAAGCGGGTAGGTAAATCCGTCATATCATCCGTGGCGTAAAAAGGCTCTCCCGCAGGTAAATATTTCAATATCAGTTGAAGTAGCTTGTCCAGGTTTGTCTTCTGCTTTGCCGAAACAGCAATAACTTCCCGGCAATATTTCTTACCAGCAAAGAAGCCTGTCACCTCTTCCGCTTTCTTTTTACTAACCGCATCCGATTTATTACATACTACTATTGCCGGAACTTTAAGTTTTAAAGAATCAAAGAGTTCATTTGTGCTTTGCAGATCAGTGTCCCGGAGATCATGAATCAGCAAAGCGACATCTGCATCTTCTAACGCATTCCTTACAGCCTGCATCATTTTTTCATGAAGCTTATATTTTGGCTCGATTATACCCGGCGTATCGGAGAAGATCACCTGGTATTCATCTGTTGTGAGAAAGCCCTTTATACGGTGCCGGGTTGTCTGCACCTTCGGGGATACAATCGCGAGTTTTTCACCAAGTATGGCATTCAGCAAGGTACTCTTACCCGCATTTGGCTTACCGAATATATTTACAAAACCG
>JAFDYH010000326.1 GCA_018267535.1 Bacteroidota bacterium | reverse complement strand
CAGGAGAACTATTATCCAATAATCCCAAAATCTTATCACTCGCCGGTTCAGGCAGATTATTCCGTTCTCAGCGATTTCACCGGGTTCGCCAGCGCCGCCTTTATCGCCTGGAAACTTACTGTTACCAGTGCAATTAAGATTGCGACTATACCAGCCAGTAAGAATATCCACCAGCCGATATTAACGCGATAGGCAAAATCCTGCAACCATTTGTACATAGCCCACCAGGACAATGGTACAGCGATGCAGAAAGAAATAATGACGAGTTTTATAAAATCTTTTGAAAGCATAGCAGCAAGAGTAGTTACTGATGCGCCCAATACCTTCCGGATGCCGATTTCCTTTGTCCTTTGTTCTGCCATATAAGTAGCAAGGCCAAACAAACCAAGGCAGGCAATTAAAATTGCAAGTATAGCAAAAGTAATTGCTATTTTTCCCACCCGTTGTTCAGTTCGGTACATATTATCAAAATCCTGGTCGAGGAAACGATAGCTGAACGGCATGCCCGGTGCCATTGCTTTCCATTTCGCTTCCACCTGTTTTACGAGGCGTTGAATATTTTTTGTATCTACTTTAAAAGAAGTCAGCCAGGTGCTTTTCCCCAGCATCATGCCCAATGGCCCTATATTCTGGCGTAAAGATTCAAAATGAAAATTTTTAACAATGCCAATAACGTTGTAAGCTATAGGAGTGTTGTTGTCTCCAAAAGTGTAAATCTTTTTTCCAACCGGGTCGCCTGTAAACCCAAATAAGGCAGCTGCAGTTTCATTTAATATAACAGCAGATGAATCGCTGCCATATTCTTTTGAAAAATTGCGCCCCTTTATTATTTGCATACCCAGTGTATTGATATAATCATAATCCACCGTCCAGCGCTGCATGTTCACCCCAGTTTCAGAACTCATAACTGCTTCCCTTGAAAAGGTATTGTCGTTTCTTCCTGAATTTTCAACCGGCAGGAACCCGCTTACAGATGCCCTCTTTACCCCCGGTAACCGGAGTATTTCATTTTTATAGGATTCAACTTTGCCTTCAAGGGCGCCGGTACCAATAATCAACACCTGGTCTTTATTAAAACCCAAATTCTTTGTTTGTATATAATTTAATTGGCGATAAACAACAATAGTACCGATGATAAGAAAAATGGAGGTTGCAAATTGAAAAACGACCAGCGTACTTCGGAGGCTGCTTTTTTTCAAGGCACTGCTGCCCTTTCCTGCCAAAACTTTGATCGGTTGAAAACCGGAAAGAAAGAATGCAGGATAAAACCCGGCGAGTAAACCGACAACAAATGGTAATACAACAAGAAAAGGTAAGATCCTTGGGTCGAGCAGGTTTTTTATCGATAATGATTTTGCAGCGATATTATTAAAGTAAGGTAAAACCAATACCGCAATCATTAAAGCAAGAACTAAAGAAATAAAAACCATGATGGTTGATTCTGTCAAAAACTGGCCGATCAGCGACCTTCTTTCTGTTCCCAATACTTTACGGATGCCTACTTCTTTGGCACGGTTGGCAGAACGTGCAGTCGATAAGTTCATAAAATTCACACAGGCGATAAGCAATACAAAGATTGCTACGGCACTAAAGATATAAACGTATTGTATATTGCTGTTAACGCCCAGTTCCGGGTAACGGTCTGACTTGAGGTGTATATCAGTCAACGGCATAAGGCTATATTCTAATTTATTGCCAGCTTTTCTAAATTCTTCCATGCTGTTGATCTGCATATATNNTTCTTTAAAACAATATAGGTTTGAAAATTATGACTGAGATAGTTACCCCACTGATAATCCGTCACATTTTTCATTGGAAAAATAAAATCGAAATTAAAGTGGGAATTATGCGGTATGTCTTTGATGACGGCGGTTACTTTATAAAGATTTTTATCCGCTTCAATGGTTTTACCAACAGCATCGGTGGTTCCGAAATATTTTTTTGCAGTTGATTCGGTGATGACAACCGTATTAGGTTCATTTAAAGCGGTTTTGGTATCGCCTGCAATGGCAGGTAGCGTAAATACATTGAATAAAGTGGAATCGGCGTGTACGACATGCGGTTCTTCGATATAGTCGTTACCTTTCTTAATTAGTTTTGAACCAGTGGAGTTGTAAAACCGGGTGTACTCTTCTACCTGGGGATAATCTTTTTTTAAGGTTGCACCCATTGGATCAGAATTGACTGCAAGGTGTAATTTGTTGCCCCCGAAATTAATATCCGCATTAACTCTGTAGATGCGGTCAGCCTTTTCGTTATACTTGTCATAGCTCAGTTCATCAATCACGTATAGGGAGATAAGAATAAAACAAGCTAAGCCTGTAGCCAAACCGGTAACATTTATAATGGAAAAACCTTTGTTCTTCAATAAATTCCTCCACCCGGTTTTAAGATAATTTCTGAACATGGTGATAAGTTTAAGGTTTACGATATATGATAACAGGGAACACGAACAACCTGCACTTTGTGTAACGATTCATTACAAAGTGCAGGCAGCCGCAGTCTTTTCTACTGACCATTCAGCTATAAGAATTAGCAGGGAACGGAAAATGCTGGCCTGGGTAAGGCTTTTTTATATAAAGTGCGAAAATCGGTGATGATTAATGAGTGCTGAGTAGAGACAGAAAGCAGTATCCCCATTTAGTACTCATCATTTGCTATTTCATCGAAAGCGTAATCCTTTCCCCGCGAACACGTACCGGAACCCCACCACCATTCAATGTACCTGTCATTGAATCATCATCTTTCGATCCGCTAAAATTATTCAATGGATCCACCTTTATCCGGCCGCCACGAAGATCGAGGTCAACACCTTTATCCTTTGGTAATGTCAGTGAAATGCCACCGCCTGAATTATCGATACGTACAAATTTGCCCAACTTTACAATATCAACTTTAATACCGCCACCACTGGTGGAAGTTTCGACACTGCAACTAAGATTGTTCAAATGGACACTGCCACCCGATGTATGGGCATACAATTCACCATCAATGCGATCGCCTTCCACAGAACCACCGCTTGTAGTGGCTTTAATCGTACCACTAAGATCGCTCAGGTGCAATGAACCTCCAGAAGTATGTAATTCAAGATGACCGCTGCAATTTCTTGCTTCAATGCTGCCGCCGCTTGTTTTCAAATCAATATCATCTTTCGAGTCAATTACATGAATACTGCCACCGGATGTGTTACCATCAATTTTGCCACTCATTTTTTCTACATGCAGGCTGCCTCCACTGGTAGCAAAGTCCTGCTCTCCACTTAAATTCATTAGGGAGATGCTGCCACCGCTTGTTCTTAGCTTGGTCGACATTTCGGAGGGAACATAGATTTTGAAAGAAATGCTCAATGATCTTTTCCAATCCCAGTTTTTAAAATCATGTTTTTGTTTGGCGATAGCTGTTAGCTGGTTATTGGCAACGGCTACTTCCAGTGTATAGTCTTCATCTAATCGTTTCTGTATTTCGTCTTTACTCATCTTATCAAACCTGTTATTGTTGGGACGAACATATACTTCAATTTTCGCTTCACCGGCGCTTACCCCGCTGACATTAATTGAGCCGCCGGAAGTTTCGGCAATTACTTTTTTAAACGATTCACCACTCAATGATTTTACAATAAAAGGGTCTTTGTCTGCATTGAATTGCGCTTTTACCAGTAACCCACATGCCGTCATTAATAAAAGGAAAACAGTTTTTTTCATGTTTTGATGTTTTTAAAAAAGTAAATAATTTTTTGTATCAGCTTTCTATTCGTTGTTCATCGTCCCTTGCGTCGCACTCTTGTACAATAGCAAGCCTGCTCAGCAATGCGCCGGACGTACAAGAGTGCGACGCAACAGAAGCCAAATAGTTACACAGAAGCCGGGTTAATTCTCTGAACCGGGATTTAAGAGGATTTTCGGAATTTATGGGAAAGGGTCACTTTATCCACAAAATCACTCTGATCTCAAAAATCCCGGTTCTGAATTATTCTGTCCTCAAACTCTTCACCGGGTTTGCCCTGGCCGCTTTTATTGCCTGGAAGCTTACCGTTATCAATGCTATAACTATTGCTGCCATACCAGCCAATGCAAACATCCACCATCGTATCTGGATACGGTAAGCAAAATCCTGCAGCCATTTATTCATTGCCCACCAGGCTACGGGTGTTGCCAATACAATTGAAATAACCACCAGGCGTATATATTCTTTTGATAACAACTGAACAATGCCTGTCACTGAAGCGCCTAATACTTTTCTTATACCAATTTCCTTGGTACGCTGGAATGCAGTTAACACGGCGAGACCAAATAATCCAAGGCAACTGATAAAAATTGCAATGGCAGTAGCGAGGTTAACCAGTACAGCGAAATGCCGTTCCTGTTCGTACATGGCGGCTACAGCTTCATCATAAAACTTATAGGAAAAGCTTTCTGGCGGATAAAACTCATACCATTTTTTTTCGATGGACTTTAATGTTTCCTGCCATTGCGAAGGGTTTTTGCTTTCTAACTTTATGTTGAAATTGCTGAGGTTTTCCTTGTCACTTTGTAAGGCTACAGGATCAATTGCTTTATAAAAATTCTGCAAATGAAAATCTTTTATTACACCGACTATCGGGAACTTCCAGTTTTGCTGACCGATCATTTTTCCCAGCGCATCCTGCGGTGATTTAAAACCGAAAGCACGGGCAGCTGTTTCATTTATCACAAATTCATTTGTTGTGTCAGAAGGTAGCAGGTTTCGTCCGGCAATTAGTTTCATCCCGTAGAGATTGAGGTATCCTGTATCAACCCATTTAAAATATACCTGCCGGCTTACCGGCTCTTTACCTTCCCTGCTGTATTCGTACAGGCCCGAAGAGTAGTTGTCTGTCATTGGCGCAGTGCCCATCGATATCGATTTTACACCACTTATTTTCCGCAATTCATTTAAAAGTGTAAACTGCCGGCCCTTGTATTTTTCATTCAATTGGTATTTCCAGGGTATATCAAAAATGATGACAGCCTCTTTTGTAAAACCCATATCGCTTTTCAGGGTGTATTGCAGTTGCCTTCCCGTAATCAATGCACAGGTAATAAATATCAGCGCTATAAAAAACTGGAAAACAATCAGGACTTTTTGCAGATTTATTTTCCGGCTTCCTTGTTTGTTGACATGGGTATTTCTGAAAACGTTGATCGTTTTCACTCTTGTAATTAACCAGCCCGGATAAATACCGGCAAGCAGTGTAACTACTATGATCAAGCTGATAATAAACAATAGTAATTGAAGAAAATTTCCGAAGGGAGTTACTCCCTCTGGAATTATATCTCTTAATAACCAGAACCCAAAAAGGCTTAATGAATAAGATAGTATTGAAGCCAGTAAAGCGGTGATTATAGTTTCGCTCAAAAACTGACCGAGCAATTGCGATTGAGAACTGCCTAAAGTTTTTCGGACACCGATTTCCTTTGCCCGCTGCGGCATGCGGGCAATGCTCATATTGATATAATTAATGCAGGCCAGCAACAATAAAAACAGGGCTACCCCTGCTAGGCCATATAAAACGGGTTTGCTCGCTTTTCTTGTAACCTTTAGGCCTGTATATTCTTCCACGAAAGTAGAAAAATGAGATTCGGGTAATGGTAATAATTGAAACCAGTGTTTCATTTTAAATTCATGACTATCGCTTTTTTCCAGTTCCTGCCATTTCCTGTTGGTCATGTTTTCGATTTGCTTTAATGCGGAAGCCGTATTTGCCCCGGGTTTAAATTGCAGGTAAAGTTTATTAGTACCATTTGTGTTTGTCCAGTTATTTAATTCAAAGGGCTTTCTTGATAATGCAAAAAATTCTTTTGCGGTAAACTCACTTGGCATTTCATGGTCAGCGACAATACCGGTAATGGTTCTTTGTACAGTATCTCTGCGGGTATAGTAAGTGATTGTGTTATTCAATATATCTTCCGGCTTTTTCCCGGGAAAATATTTTTTGGCCCTGCTTTCCGTAAGTACAAGGCTTTCCGGTGCTGTTAATGCAGTCGATTTATTTCCTGCGATCCATTTGTAAGGAACCAGGTTGAAATAAACAGAATCGGTTGCTACAATATCAGTGGGATCTTCAACGGTAACAGGTTTGCTGCCAGTAGAATTTACTTCGAGGTAATTTATCCATTGCCCGGAAATGAAGGCCGCCTTATCAACACTTCCAACCTGTTCACGGACACCCTGGTAAACCGGCGCGGGTACGCCACCGTTATAAGACTCTTTGTCATCAAAAATAAAACCACTGATTAGCCTGTAGATTTGATCTTTATTCTTTAACCCCTTTTCATAACTAAAGTCGTAATTAATAATGCGGAATATAACCCAACAGGCGCTAATGCTTATAGCCAGCCCGAAAATATTCAATGCAGTAAAAAGCCTGTATCGCCACAGGTGGCGGATCGTGGTGGTGAAATATTTTTTTATCATAGCCGGTTATTTTTAAAGACTCAATTGGTTTTTTAGTTTTCAGGTAAGGCCGGTATTCAGCCACAACTAGTTACTCCGTCCTCAGTGATTGTACAGGGTTTGCCAGTGCCGCTTTAATTGCCTGGAAGCTTACAGTAATTAATGTAATAGCCACAGCAGATACTACAGCCAATGCAAACACGCCATATCCAATACTGATTTTATTGGTATAACTTTTCAGCCATTCATTCATGACATAATAAGCCACCGGAATTGCAATAGCACAGGCGATTAATACCAGTATCACAAAATCTTTTGAAAGTAATTGCCATAAATTGAACACACTTGCGCCTAATACCTTTCTTACGCCTATTTCTTTTACACGTTGTTCTGCAGTAAATGATGCTAAGCCGAAAAGACCTAAGCAGGAGATGAATACAGCCAGTATTGCAATGATTGCTGCAAGGTTGCCCACCAGTTCTTCATAATTAAATTTCTTCGCGTACTCTTCATCGGCAAACTGGTATTCAAAAGGAAATGCCGGGTTAAATCTTTCAAAAATGGGTTTAATCAGGCTCAGCACTCTCGACGTTGCCATATCAGGGTTCATGCGCACATAAACAAAACCTACCCATCCCTTATTGTAGATAATTGTTAACGGAGAGATCGGCCGGTATGGAGATTCCATTTGTATATCCGGTATTACACCCACCACTGTCATGGGCCGGCCATTCCATTTTAATTGTTCACCCACGGGATTTTTA
>JAFDYH010000325.1 GCA_018267535.1 Bacteroidota bacterium | reverse complement strand
AAACAGGCTTGTTTGCTTTAAAGCAAGCCCACAAATTCTCGTATCCATCAAATAATTTAATAAGCCTGGCAGCACTCAAAAATCATATCTCCTGCTATTAAATAGTTGGCTTGCCGCAACATTCCTGTAACTAACCGGTTTCTGTAAACTTTGTTAAAGCCGGGTTAATCGTTTTCAAAAAACTCCGGTCAAAGGAGCCGTTCAGGAACTTTAATTATTTTTCCGAATCAAATGTTACGGTTATTCTTTCTTGCAGTGGTTATGTTATTATTTGCTTTCCAGGCCTTGTGCCAGGACCAGACATGCCCTATCAATATTAACTTCTCAACCGGCGATATTTCCAACTGGTCAGCCAAAACCGGGTTGGTTGGAGGTTCTGTTATCGATTATCCGGCGCCCAATGCCGGTACATCAACAATACCCGAATATTCTATTACAACAACAGGGATTAAAGTTAATACAGCCAGCGGCAATGATAAGTATGGAGGATTTCCGATAGTACCTACCATCAATGGGTATTCTTATGGCTATTCTGTTAAGATTGGTTCCGATGCTACTTCCTGGGATCTTCACTCCAATGTTCCAAGCCCTGGCGGCTTTACCCGTTCTATAACGTATTCAATCAATGTACCCTCCGGTCCTGTATCTGTTCCGTATACAATGACTTATGCCTATGCCATGGTGCTCGAAAATGGTACTCATAACTCTAACCAGCAACCGCTTTTTAAAGCCACGCTTAACGCAAGTGGAAATATAATTGCATGTGCTTCTCCTTCCTACTATCTTCCAACCTTAAATGATGCAACAAACGGAAATGATCAAACACCAACGGGTGCAACATTAGACTCTGCCAAGGCAAAAGCCAATGGATTTTCGGTAAGTCCTATTCTTTTCTTATCACACGCCGGGCAGCAGGGTAACAATGGAACGTTATTGCAGGATGTATGGACCAAAGGGTGGACAGAAGTAACATTTGATCTATCCCCTTATCGCGGACAAACAGTAACCCTCACTTTTGAATCGGATAACTGTACACCCGGTGCACACTTTGCATATGCTTATGTGGCACTAAGAAATAATTGTGCGGGGCTTCAGATTTCAGGTTTTCCTGATGCCTGCGCTAATACTTCTAACACATATTCTATTCCTGCTCTTGCAAATGGAACTTATTCGTGGACTGTTCCGCCGGGATGGGCAATTAGTTCAGGAATCAATACAAATATCATAAATGTAACACCGGGTACAACACCCGGAATAATTACGGCAAGAGAAGTTAACAGTTGCGCCGACTTACGGGATACTATAAACGTAAATATAGTCCCTCCCACTGTGGCAGGGCGGGTAATTAATAACAATACCGTTTGTGCGGGCACAAACAGTACAGCATTGACATTAACCGGGCAAGCAGGGAATATCCTAAACTGGATATCTTCTACTGATGGAATAAACTGGTCCGCTATAGTTAATACAACGAATGGGTACACGGCTAGCAATCTCGATACTACCACACAATACCGCGCCGTGGTTCAAAATGGAAATAGTTGTAGTATTGATACCAGTACGGCAGCCATTATAGTAGTGGACCCAAAAACCATTAGTGGCTTCTTAAGCCCCGATAATATCAATATATGTGCCGGGCAAACTATAAATAGTTTCATTAACCTTAGTGGCAATATAGGATCCGTTGTAAACTGGCAGTCCTCCTTTGACAGCACCAACTGGACAAATTTTTCACCAGCTAATACAGGCTCTTCTTATAATGTAAATACTATCAACAGGGCAACTTATTTCAGGACGATCGTTAAAAGCGGAGTATGCCCTGCCGACACCAGCAGTGCCGCGACTATTAAATTTATTAATACTCCTTTTCCCGCGGCAACGTTTGACCCTGCTAATGCTTCGATCTGTTATGGTAAAACAGTACAGTTAAATACGAACATAACTACCGGTACCGCTTATACGTGGAATAACATAAACACTTTAACAAACCAGGGCAACGGCGTTGTTTCATCCCGTCCTTATGCAATACATGCTATTGCTTCACCATCGCAAAGCACAGATTATGTATTGACTGTTACAAATGCAGGCTGCCCTAATGTATTGACTGATACGTTTCATATAGCCGTTACACAGCCGATTATTGTATTTGCTGGAAATGATACTTCAATTGTAGCCCGCCAACCTTTACAATTAAACATCACAGTAAGTGATCCATTAGCCAACCAATATACCTGGACACCACCAACCGGCTTAAATTTTACCGATATACCCAACCCGATTGCCAACCTTGGTACTATGGCCGGCAATTCTATTACCTATATAGTGAGAGCAACAAAAGCTGATGGCTGTTACGGAGAGGATAATATAAAAGTAACTGTATTCACCACACTTCCGGATATATTTGTTCCTTCCGCATTTACACCTAACGGGGATGGACGCAATGATATTTTAAAACCCATTTGTGTTGGTATTTCTAAACTTAATTATTTCCGTATCTACAATCGCTGGGGACAGCTTGTCTTCAGCACCAGTGAAATGGGAAGAGGATGGGATGGTTTGATCAGCGGCTCGCAACAACCTACTTCTAATTTTGTATATATAGCCCAAGGTATTGACTATACCGGAAAGACAATTACTAAAAAAGGAAACGTTGTCCTGGTACAATAACCGATAATTTAATTGGATATGTTTTCACTTTATGAAACAAATTAGCGTAGCTATATATACACTAGTTGGGTGAAACTTAAAACATTTAGTTCAGCCATATTTTTACTTACAGTTATTACTAACATATCATTCCTTTTTTGCTTCCACCACCCATGCGTTTAACTCTGTGGTTATCGGTCCTTTTCCATAAATATCCTCTAACCTGCTCTGTGCAATGATCACCAGTTCTTCTGGCTTTACATTGCCTGCTTCCAAAATTTGCTTAAAGGCTGGCGTTCCCAATAACAAACCCTTTGCCGCCTCCAGCGCCGTAATACCTGTTCCTTTTTTGGAAACATAAGAAATACTTATTTCATCAAACCCTGTCTTTCTCAACATAGACTCTATTTGCCATTTGTCATTCATCGAAAAAGGAATATTATAAAACTCTGCTTTGCCCAAAGCTTCCGCAACAACATTTCTCACAATAAATGAAGCTTTATTATTTTCCAGTTTGTCCCAGGTATTGAATAATAATTTTCCCCCTGGCAACAACACACGATATGCTTCCGCAAATGCTTTTGCTTTATCAGGCATGAACATAAACCCAAACTGGCAAACAATAAGATCAAAACTATTATCAGCAAAAGGCAATGCCTGTGCATCCACTTCTTTAAACACAATATTTGCGCTTGCCAGTTTATGTTTTGCAACTGCAAGCATCCCGGCATTTAAATCAGTAGCAATTAATTCTGCATCTGCTGGTAAAACTCTCCGTAAATGATTGGTAACACGGCCGGTACCACAAGCAATTTCTAAAACCTTCTTTGGTGAATGTTGTTTTAATCTTTCAGTAAGATCGATCGCATATGGTTCAAAAAATAACGGGCCCATATACAGATCATAATTGTCAGGTATTGTACCTGTAAAGCCTGCGAATTCCGGATTCATAAAATAAAATTTTAAACGGACCGAATTTATTATAGGATAAATTTCATCAGAAAGGCTGCTTTAAGAGAGCAGCCTTTCTGATTTTTTATTGAACCACTTTTATAATTCCAGCACCATTGTATGAATGATACTCACCATTATACATCGCATCTGCGCTTACCGGTCCCATTTTATACTGTCCCGGCGATACGGCACGTACCGCATAATAGTAAGTTTGTTTATTACTGTATGCATTTACAAAGAAATGAATACGATCGTCGCGAACATCCAATGCAGTGGGTGACGAAGCATTTTTTATCCAGTCCATACCCGGTATTTCTTTGGTTCTTGGGTTTTCGATTTCAAAACCAGCTGGTAACAAATCAGTAATCACGACATTTTCTATATCAGTAGAAAATGAACGCTCCAGTGTAATGCCAACAATCACCAGGTCATTCTGTTTAAATGTATTACCGGTAATCGGTTTACCAAAACGATCGTAGAAACGTTTTCTTACTTTTAAATAACTATCTTCTTCTTTATAGGAGCCGCTGGCACTAATACCTTCTGCCTGCCAGAAATAATATAAGCGTCCATTACCCTTTGTAGCAATCTCAACATTTGTTGACTTCAATGCATTCTTATCGCCACGCCACTGGCCATTTTCTATTTTCGCAATTATCTTACCATTTACTTTTACATCACCTGTCACATCGGATTTATTTGTACCTCTTGTAAATTTTCCTAATGCTAAAAATGAAAACGCCCTTTCCTGTGTACTCAGCCAGTACCGGCTCTTTAGCTTATCACTAACATGTTTCACCATAACCGGTATTTGGGCGTTGCCGGGATCAACATCAATCAGTGTATTCAATGCAATGGCTTCATCCCGCACATCGGAGTAATAACTACCGCCTGTTT
>JAFDYH010000324.1 GCA_018267535.1 Bacteroidota bacterium | reverse complement strand
CAGGATATCTGTTTTTAATTTGATCACATCCGTGCCTCCGCCATTGTCACCGCTTTTATGACAGGCCGGAAGTACCGCCAGCGAAGCGGAAATAAAAACTATAGCATATAAAAAATCTTTTCGTTTCATCCGTATGTCGGTTTAAGTAAGATGAATAATAATTGTATCATCGTTTATCTCTGTAGGAAACTCCGTCAGTGGCCGCAAGGCGGGTTCCTTTAGCACTTTGCCGTTAAAATCAAACACACTGCCATGTGCTGAACAAAATATCTTTTTATCGGTCGCGGTAAGGCCAACACCTTCATGTGTACATTTCATGTTCAGCGCTTTAAAACTATTTTCATTTTTTACAAGTAGTATATCATTTTCAAGGCCACTGCCCCTTACTACCAATAAATTAGTTGTACCAGAAAACTTATTTAATGGAACTACTAACGATTTATTTTTCACGGTAGTTTTTAATAAAGACAAACCGGGGCTACAACTCTCCAGCAATACACCTGCTCCCATAAATGCCATGCAAGCCACGCAACCTTGTTTTATAAAATTCCTCCTCTCCATATTAGAAATTATAGGTGACTCCAAGGTTTACAAATCCATCACTTTTAAAATAGGGGGCCTGCTGGGGAAAAGGCGTAACAATCAAAGCCGGGTTAGGCGTTCCCGTTATACGCTGTACATAATCTGCTTTAATTGCTACTCCGCGGATTGGCTTAAAGGTTAAACCTGCAATTATATATTGCTGCTTATTTGCATCGTTCTTCACCCCAGACGATGGAATTTTTGCGCTTAAATCCATATACTCATATCTTCCAAAAAGTATCAGTGCCTTTTCGTCTTTATATTTTTTATAAAAAAGATTATAGCCAGCTTCCAAATAGCCGCCATATAAATTATTCGGTGTGTTATTCGCGTAGGCTTTATTAATATTCGCGGCATCCTTTATTGAAATACTGGTTCCAATCAGTCGTACATTCCATCCATTATTGGAATATTGCGCATTCGCTTCATATAGAATAACCGGGTTTCCAAAAGCGCCTGAGTTCAATTGCAAACTATCCGCAACCCTTCTTTCAACAGCAGTGGAGCCACCAATGTAAGCTGAAGCCTGGATCCTGAAATTATTTATGTAATATAATAATGAACCGGAAGCTGCCATTGCAAGCCCGCTGGCTTTAGACCCTAATTGTCTTCCGTTGCGTATGCCGCTACCGTTTTCAAAAGCTGATGAATTAAGCCCATTCGTCAACGCAAGGCTATAATTCAATCCCGGTACGTTTTTAAATGTCCCATACAGTCCGACACCAATTTCACGCCATGTTGTTGGTATTACCAATTCTTCCAGGAAAGGCCTGTCAACGCCATTGAAAGTAGTGGGCAAATGGTTTTCATTTATAAAACCCATTCTCGGAATAAACAAACCTGCAACTATATAGGTAGTCGGATTAAGGTTGAATTTCAGGAAAGCCTGCTCCATTGAAATACCACCTTTACCGGCGCCACCTTCATCACCTAGTTCCCCTACCACCAGGGCATCTTCCAGTTCCATTTCTGTAAATAGTGAAATCTTGTTGTTGAACTTATGCCCTACAAAAAGCACTACCCTTTTTAATGTTGCCTCACTTGTCTTCCGCCGGGTATCAAGGCTGTAATGTGCCTCTCCGTATCCGGAAATAACTGTTGATTGTTCTTTCGAAATTAACCCGGCATATAATGAATCCTCCTGTGTGAGTATCTGTGCATGAACAACTACACTATTTATACAAAACAATGCACCGGCAATCAATAAACCTTTTGCTCTCATAATGCTGATAAATGATAGTCTGCAAAGCTGCAGGGAGACCAGCAGTATTGTTTGCATAATTAGGAAAACCATTTACGCAATAAGGAAACTGACAACTAGATGACAAAATACCTGGCCGTAAAATTTCTATTAGGAGTGCAGTAAGAAAATAAGTTTAAAAAATACCGGTTTTTAAAGGTTCTGTTAAAAATAGCGATTTATTTCGTTCCTGGTCTTGCCACAAACATACCCGGATGTTCATGTGTAGGTTGTTGATGCTGATACACAATTTTCCCATTTACCCATACCACTTCAATGCCTGATGACAAGGCTTTGGAATCAGTAAAAGTGGAATTGTCAATAACAGTTGCAGGATCAAACAATACAAGGTCGGCATAGTAATGAGGCACCACCAATCCACGATCTGTAATCCCGAGGTGTTCGGCTGTAAGCCCTGTCATTTTATATATAGCAGTTTCTAATGGCATTATTTTTTTCTCCCTTACATAACGCCCAAGCACACGTGTAAATGCTCCGTATCCCCGTGGGTGGCCGCCATCCGCCCCGTCGGAGCAGACATTCGTATAGTTCCATTTCAAAAAATTGATTACATCATTGTCTGACATAGAAGCCCCTGCTATGCTACCTCCCTGTTCTTCGCCTTCTTTGATTATCCGCATCAAAGCCTGGGATGGAGATTCGTTATTCATAATACCAATTTCTGTAACCGTTTTACCTTCATAGCTTTTATTGGCCGGGTAACGCGTCATTACTGAAGC
>JAFDYH010000323.1 GCA_018267535.1 Bacteroidota bacterium | reverse complement strand
ATTGCCACTAAGGTATATTTTTATATTAAATCTGTTAAAAAGAATTGAATTTTTTTTTTTAACAAGCTACACTTATTTAATTTTTTTAAAAAGATGGCTGTTGTTATTAAAAACAAATCACCGTTTTTGCTGAAAATCAGGCTTGTACTGAAAAAAGGAAGAACTTAAAGTGATACACCTCTTTTCCAGGGAATAAAATCATCCTGGGCTAGTTGAACCGCTTTGGGGATTATTTCGCCACTGGCTGCTTTGATGCAGTACTCGAGAATTTCCTCCCCCATCTGTTCAATGGTTTTTTCTCCCCTGATAACCGCCCCGGTATCGATATCAATGATATCCTTCATCCTTATGGCGAGCGCAGTATTGGTAGATATTTTTATAGTTGGGGCGGCGGGATTACCGGTCGGCGTGCCCAAGCCTGTAGTAAACAATATTAAAGTGGCGCCGGAAGCTGCTTTGCCGGTTGTAGCTTCCACATCATTGCCGGGAGTGCATACAAGACTTAAACCTGCTTTTTTCACCGGTTCTGTATAGTCTAAAACATCCACAACAGGCGATGTACCTCCTTTGCGTGCTGCGCCTGTTGATTTAATAGCATCCGTAATTAAACCATCTTTTATATTACCAGGGGATGGATTCATATGAAAACCTGAGCCTACGCTTTCAGCCTGCTTATTATAAATCTGCATCAGGTTGATAAACTTTTTAGCTGTTGCTTCGCTCGTGCAGCGATCAACAAGGTTCTGTTCAGCACCACACAATTCAGGAAACTCTGCCAACAATACCTGTCCGCCAAGGCCCACCAGCAAATCGGCTGTATAACCAACTGCAGGGTTTGCAGATATGCCGCTGAAACCATCGCTGCCTCCACATTTTACCCCGATACAAAGCTTACTCAATGAGGCTGGTTGCCGTTCAATCTTATTAATCTGTTGAAGGCCATGAAAGGTTTTCTTTATCGCATCGCTGATTAAGTCTTCTTCGCTTTGAGATGACTGTTGTTCAAAAATATAAAGCGGTTTATCGAATGAGGGATTGCGCTTTTTTAAATCATTCAGGAAATCCTGCACCTGCATATTCTGGCAACCCAGGCTCAGCATGGTTACGCCACCTACATTGGGATGATCAGCATACGCAGCCAGCAATGCGCTTAATGTTGCTGCATCCTGTCTTGTGCCACCACAGCCGCCCTGGTGATTTAAAAACTTTATCCCATCTACATTTTTAAAAGGGCTATGGCCACTTTTCTTTACTACCGGGTCAAGGGTAATTGTATCTATATTCTCGCCCTTTTCGTATGCTTCCAGAATCGCCTCTGTCAGTTGTTTGTATTTGCCGGTTACGCCGTAGCCCAATGTATTCCATAGCGCTTCACGGATTACATCCAGGTTCCTGTTTTCACAAAAAACGGTAGGGATAAATAACCAGTAGTTGGCTGTACCGACACGGCCGTCGCTTCTTACATAACCATTAAACGTGCGGTTAGCAAACTTAGAAACATCAGGTTTAGTCCATTTATAATCCACATGCCTGTATTCATAATGACCTGAGGCATGTTTGGTATTCGAAGTAGTCATCAATCCTCCTTTTGGGATTGAATGCTGTGCTTTGCCAACCAGTACACCATACATATAAATTTCATCCCCTTCTTTCATATCATTGATAAAAAACTTATGCTTGGCCGGTACATCCTGTTGTAATGTGATAGCACTTCCGCCATTCGCGGCGACTGATCCTTTGGCCAGGTTTGCCAGTGCTACCAGCACATTATCATTGGGATGAATTTTTAAATACTTTGATGGAGCTATTGTTGTTTCCATAAATACTATTCGTAAAATTGAATTGCAAAGTTATTAAAGGATAGATATAAACTATGCTGAACTTAAAGGGAGAGATTCGGCGATAGAAAATGTTGCGTAATGGCGATTATTTGCTTGCCTATTGAGCGTGAATAGTAAGGGATGCTTGACTTTGGTCAATCTTGCAAATTACATACCTTCAGCTAATGAATGAATACAATAATATACTGGCCGCAATTATTATAGTGTTGGCCAATATTGGGAGTATATGGCTCAACATAAAAATAAAGAAGGTCATAAATAGAAAAAGTTACTAATCGTCTTAACATGGCCTGATTTGCTATCATTCCAAAACTCTTCCTTTTCCTTGTGATAAGGAAAATTACACTATAAGAATAACGCCACCCTTTAATATTTAACGGGCACTTATCTTCAGGGAGTTGATCTCGCTTTTTACTGTCTGTAATTCACTTTCTAAAACTTTGTTTTTGGTTTGAACCTCATTCAGGTCATTTTGCAAAGTGGATATATTGCTTTTTAAAGAGTTGACGGTTTCTTCTAATGAACGGATCTCAGTGCCGGAATTTGAACAACCACCGCAACCAGTAATTATTAGCACCACCATTAATACTGCAGACAGAATGTAGGGTTTCCCGGATATTTTTTTTACAATCATCATGTATCTTTCTTCAATTTTTATAGTGCTGAAATCTGCACTTTATTTCAAAATTAGGATATTGACAGAACTTGTTTTCATCACCCCCCTATCGTTTGATAGTTAAGAGTGGGTTTGTGTAGCGGTCCATAATTATGCCTGGCTAAAAATCTCTACATATAGTAAAATCCAAAACTTCATAACTTACAACGCATAATTCATCATATCATATGAAATCGATTTCTTTTTCTATTTTCCTTACCCTTGCAATAACCGGGTATGCGCAGAACAGCCATCGCTGGAACCTTGACAAATCCGGAGGTATTGAATGGCAGGTAAAACAAAAGCCACATGTCGACCATATTGAAATGAGCGGGTTGCAGGTATCTGCAGTTATTCATTATGGGGTGGATAGCCTGGGGCAATTGGTAATGAACAAACGCCTGATATATCCAATGCTGCGGACCATTCCGAATAATACACATGCCAGCCTTATTGTTGATTTTACTAATTACAGGCAATTTGAAATAAAAATAAATAACGAAGCCCTGGCCGAATATCCGAAACGATTTGAGCTGAAAGGTAAGTTGATTGCAGAATGCAACAGCAATATACCAGGTATCACCATTACCCATACCCTGTTTCCTTCTGTTGACAAAGCTGCATTAATTGAGCTCGTTGAAATATCAAATAATAGCAAACAAGATATACAGGCCGATATCAACAATCATTTTCCTGTCGACAGTACCGATCCTTCAAAAGGGGTTTATGGGCAATATATTGTACAGGCTGCAACAAGAGAGGCTGTTAAAGGCATTCATTTTATAAGAGCAGGTGAACATTATCGTTTCGGGATCGCTTATAACGGTCGTAAACAAACGCAGCCGGCATATACCTTTTCGGAAGATTATGAATTGGCAAAAAGAGAAAAAATGGTAGCAGGTATTTTCAATGATCTTGTATTGGAAACACCCAACGATACTATCAACCGTGCATTTTCTTTTGCTAAACTGCGGGCCACAGAAAGTATTTATGATACAAAAGGAGGATTAATGCATGGCCCCGGAGGTGAAGCTTATTATGCTGCTATATGGGCCAACGACCAGGCGGAGTATGCAAATCCTTTTTTTCCCTTTTTGGGAAATATAAACGGCAATGAATCGGCGATTAATGCCTATCGTCATTTTGCACGATTTATAAACCCGGAATACAAACCTATTCCAAGTTCGATTATTGCCGAAGGCACAGACATATGGAATGGCGCCGGCGACCGAGGGGATATGGCAATGATCGCATACGGGGCTTCGCGTTTTGCACTAGCCTCCGGCAAAATAGACATTGCAAAAGAACTATGGCCGTTAATCACCTGGTGCTTTGAATATCTGGATCGGAAGAAAACCAATGAAGGCGTAATTGCTTCCGATAATGATGAATTGGAAGGAAGGTTTTATGCGGGTACTGTCAATCTTTCAACAAATGGGTTAGCTTATGGCGGCTACCGGAGTGCGGCTGCCCTTGCAAATGACTTAGGCGACACCGTTAGAGCGAAAGATTACCGGGCAAAAGCCAACCAATTAAGAAAGGCAATCGAAAGCTATTTTGGCGGAACAGTGCAAGGCTTTGCAACGTATAAATATTATAAGGAAAATACAAAGCTGCGGGCATGGATCTGTATTCCCTTAGTGATGGGCATTACAGAGCGTAAAGATGCAACCATCAAAGCCTTGTTATCCGATTATTTATGGACTAGCAATGGTATACTGACAGAAAGCGGCAGTAAAACTTTTTGGGACCGGTCTACATTATATGCATTCAGGGGATTGATGGCTGCCGGCGCTACTGACCGGTGCATGCCATATTTCAATTATTACTCCGCAACACGTTTGCTGGGAGAGCATGTGCCCTACCCTGTAGAAGCATGGCCCGAAGGTAATCAACGACACCTTTCGGCAGAAAGTGCATTATACTGCCGTGCCATTACAGAGGGATTATTTGGTATTAATCCAACAGGACTGAATAAGTTTACCATGATGCCCCGGCTGCCCAAAGGCTGGAATTATATGCGATTGAAAAATATAAAAGCATTCAACCATAGTTTTGATATAGAAGTATCAAGACAAGGGGCGAATGAATCTGTTATCGTTAAATTGGAAAATGGAAAACAGATAAAAGGAATATGGAATGGTAAAGAATTTCTTTCAATTGAATTCTGAAATCTGAAAGGAGAACCTGTATAACTTGCTGGCTAAATGAAGAGCTTATTCTTGGTTGTCAATCATATTATTCCCTTCTAAAAAAATTTCTGAAAACTGTTACTACTTATCGTTAAAGTAATAGAATATTTAATCCTAATAGAGTTAATACAATTCCGTAAAATATTCTTAATCGCTTTTCCCGATCAGGTAATTCTTGTTTATACAATATCTCCTTAGAGCTTCTTTTTCTAATTGCAGTAAATAATAAAATTATCCCAACAAGAAAGAAGATGCCGCCCAGTAAAACCATCTTATAATCTTTGTAAAGAGGCATATATATTTTATAACTTATGGGGTACAAAAAAAGGGTATTGCTATACCCTAAAAATCGACTAAAGAAAATCTCTGCGTTGACCTCACAATCTCCTTATTATTTTACCAACTGCCACTCGCACCTCCACCACCGCCACTACCGCCACCGAAACCGCCAAATCCTCCGCCACCGCCGCCAGACCAACCGCCTCCTCCGCCACCAGTCCAGCCACCACCGGGCCATACTGGTCCCCACCAACCCCGGTAACCCCGACGCGATAACATCCCTCCACCACCTCTGCCACCGCCACGGGAACTTACCTGTATCAAAATCCAGATTATTAAAATGATAAAGAATATAGTACCGGGACTTATACCTTTTTGTTTTCCGCGATCAGCATACCCATCCGGCGCCTTATATTCTCCCTGTGCTGCTTTAATAATATCATCCGTGGCAATATCTAAACCACGATAATAATTTCCTTCACGAAAGTTGGGAACGATATCATTCTGTATAATCTGGTTGGCAGTAATATCTGGTACCGCGCCTTCCAAACCATAGCCAACTTCAATCCTTATCTTTCTCTCTGTATTATCTTTATTCTTGACGATAAGAATAACTATGCCATTGTTCTTTTGCCTATTACCTACTCCCCAGTCGCGCAAAATTTTCAATGCGACTTCCTCATCTTCATATACGTTCCCGTTTTTCGGGTCAACCAATGTTGGCAATGTAACAACAGCGACCTGGTTGGAGGTAGTATCATCATAAGCCACCAGTTTAGCTTCCAGGTCGTGTTCCTGTTCAGGAGTAAGTATCCCGGCAAAATCATTCACCAGTTTTGG
>JAFDYH010000322.1 GCA_018267535.1 Bacteroidota bacterium | reverse complement strand
ACCCATTTCAGCATTTTGCGATCATGGTCATCTAACAAATTACCATATTCACCTTCACGGTGCCATGCATAGAAGGAGTGATACCGCAACATATATAATCCCTCTTCGGGTAAATGGTCTTTAACCATATGGTACACATATTCATCATGGCCCCAGCTCATATGTACATTACGCAAACCGCAACCTTCTTCGTAAACCCCATTTTTGGTATTAAACCGCGTGTCACTATAATCAGGATTATTGGCAAAAAATTCAGGATATACTACTTTATCCGAATAAGCACAACCAACAGGAAATGTATCTCCCACAACCGCCCATTGTGGTTCGCCGAACAGGCAAAGCACTTTACCCATATCATGCAATAAACCGGTGAGTACCATCCAGTCGGGATGGCCATCATTTCTTATGGCTTCAGAAGTTTGTAATAGGTGCTGAAACTGGTCGAGATCTGTATCCGGATCCGAATCATCTACCAATTGATTCAAAAACTGGAAAGCATCCCATACCGGCATTTTCTTTTTATCAAACTTCAGGTATTGCTCCTTTTTACCCAAGACAAAATCATACGTTTGGTAAGTATGATTGAGACGATAAAACTCACGTACCGTATCCCTGCCGGGTTCCTCATAATTCCTGTATTCTTCTTTTGATTTATCAGTAGCAATTTTATCCGGTTCAGGATAACGCTTCAGTACATCCTCTTCCCATTCATCAAGACTTCCTAGTGGATTAATTTCCTTTGCTGAAAACGGGTTTGATGTATTCATGGCAGGCAAATTTGGAGTTTATGAATTATTTGACGCTGTAAATTCTGAATTTTTAACAGAATCCGGGAACAAAGATTGATCTTTATTTACGAAACCGGTTTCGTAATGTAAACCATTTAATTAACCATTAAATAAATAGTGGTGATACCGATGCTGAAAAAAGGCACTCCATTTATTTTTATCACTATACTTTTCTATTAAAGTTGATTTTAACCTATATACCTTTTAATGAGTACAATAAACATCCAAATACTGGCGGATACACTGAATATCTCTAAATCCACAGTATCCAAGGCTTTACGGGATAGCCATGAAATCAGCAAGGAAACAAAGAAGAAGGTGAAAGAACTGGCTGCAAAAATGAACTACTCTCCCAATCCCTATGCCAGCAGCCTGCGCAAGAAGAAAAGCAGGACAATCGCTGTAGTAATGCCTGAAATAGCGGATAGTTTTTTTTCACTGGCTATAAATGGCATTCAATCCGTTGCTGAAAAAAAGGGCTACCATGTCTTGATTTATCTGTCGCATGAAAAGTATACTAACGAAAAAAAAATCCTGGGGGAAGTACGGAATGGGCGTGTTGATGGAATATTAATTTCTATTTCCAAGGAAACAAAGAATGAAGAGCCTATCGATAAAATACTCGCAGCAGGCGTGCCGGTTGTGTTTTTTGACCGGGAGCTTGAATCGGTTCATACAGCGAGTGTAACTACAAATGATTATGAATGCGGTTATGTTGCTGCGAAATTATTATTGCAAAAGGGCTGTAGGCGACTACTTTTTATTTCACATTCAGCCAGTTTACCGATTTGCAAAAAAAGAGAGGCGGGATTCAGAATGGCTCTACTGGATGCAGGTTGTCCTGAAAAAAAAGGGCAGGTTATTTATGGAACTGACAACGAAAAAAGCAATTATCAATTGATAAAAAAAAGTCTTGCTGCTAAACAAAGACCGGATGCCATACTTGCTTCTGTTGAAAAAATAGCCATACAGGTATACATAGCCGCACAGGAATTGGGTTTAAAAATTCCTGAAGAATTAAAGGTATTGGCCTTTTCCAATCTTGAAACGGCACCTATTTTAAATCCATCTCTCACTACTGTTACCCAGCCTGCCTTTGAAATAGGTAAATCGGCTGCGACTATTCTTTTTAAGGGAATCGAAAAAAAACATTTCAGACTGGAAAATGAAAGGGTAATCATCCCTTCTGTTCTTATTGAAAGAAGATCAACCAGTATTTAAAAACCACTTATCACCTGTTAAACAAAAAAGAAGAATTAACAGATGAAAGAAATATATTGTGGTATTAAACTACTGCCATTTATTCGATTGTTATGAAGTTACACGTTGCCGATTACCTGATCATACTTGTTTATTTTGCTTTTGTTATCACCGTTGGATTTATCATTAAAAAGAAAATAAAATCCAGTAATGATTTTCTCTCAAGCAGTCGCAATATCCCTTTATGGATTACCAGCCTGGCATTCATATCTGCAAACCTTGGGGCACAGGAAGTAATTGGTATGGTTGCTTCCGGTGCAAAGTATGGCATCATGACGGTTCATTTTTATTGGGTGGGCGCCATATTCGCGATGGTTTTTCTCGGTGTATTTATGATGCCGTTTTATTATGGCAGCCGTGCACGAAGTGTTCCTGAATATTTATTCATGCGATTTGATGAAAAAACAAGAGGGTTAAATGCTATTTCCTTTGCCGTTATGACCGTCTTTTCTTCCGGTGTCTCATTATACGCACTTGCAAAATTGCTCGAGATTATTCTTAAATGGGATTTTGATGTCTCAATATGGCTGGCCGCAGGTATTGTGATGGCTTATACGTTTTTAGGGGGATTAACCAGTGCCGTTTACAATGAAGTGTTGCAATTCTTTTTAATTGTATTGGGTTTATCACCTTTAGTAATCGTTGCGCTGCAGGATGCCGGCGGCTGGGCAGCTATAAAAGCAAATCTGCAACCCGAACTAACACATGCATGGAAGTATATGGGGAACCCGGATGCAAATCCAATGGGCCTTCATTTTATGTCGCTCATATTCGGGTTGGGTTTTGTAATGTCATTTGGATACTGGTGCACGGATTTTCTTGTCGTGCAAAGAGCCATGATTGCAAAAAATATGGGCGATGCTCAAAGAACACCCATTGTTGCCGCCCTACCAAAAATGCTGATGCCTTTAATAGTGGTATTACCAGGTGTTATTGCAATTGCCTTAATGCAGCCTGCATTGCAATCAAAAGGATACAGCATACCAGTGTCAGCCGACGGGCAGTTGGATTATACAATGACGTTGCCTTCAATGATCGCACATTATTATCCGAGTGGTTTGTTGGGCGTTGGCATCACAGCTTTGATCGCATCCTTTATGAGTGGTATGGCAGGAAATGTTACGGCATTTAATTCTGTTTTTACCTACGATATTTATCAGTCCTACTTTGTAAAAAACCGGTCAGATAAACATTACCTTTTGGTAGGTAAGTTTATAACGGTAGCGGGCATACTCATTTCAATTGCCACTGCTTATTTGGCCAAGGGGTTTAATAATATCAATGACTTCCTTCAATTAGTATTCAGCTTTGTGAATGGTCCTTTATTTGCCACATTCTTACTAGGGATGTTTTGGAAAAGGACAACGGGTCATGGCGCCTTCTGGGGATTATTGGCTGGAACGGCTGCTGCTGCCTTAACCCATGGATTGACCGTTGCAGAAGGAAAAGGAGGCTGGATTGCAGAATTATACACAATCAAGAGTGGTATGGGACAGGCTTTCATTGTCGCCGGTGTTTCATGGATTGCCAACTTTGTAACAACGATTACAGTAAGCCTGGCCACAAAACCAAAACCCGATCACGAATTAAAGGGGCTGGTTTATTCATTAACTGAAAAACCAACGTATACACAGCAAAAATGGTATAGGCGGGTCGTACCACTGGGTATATTGCTGATCGTACTTACGATTCTATTAAATATTATTTTCTTTTAAATTGATTGTATGTCGAAGCGAATTACTGAATTAAGTTTTATTATAGGTTTGTTTTTTACAATTGTCTCCCTGGTCTTATTGATTGGGCATTTTATGAGCGATCTGCTCGCATCATCAAAGAACATGTATGCCGGTATCGCTTTCCTCGTTTTTGGTTTATTTATGATACTGATTACAAAAAAAGAGTAGTTTTTTCAAGCATCCCTTTCCTGATTTGTAACAATCATGGTCCCGCTCCTGGTTTTCCGTCATCTTCGAATACTTTTCAAAAGTTCATAGCGGAAAATATTCAAAAAATAAGTGTAAACACTTATAATTACTTACCTTAGCTCAATTCTGCTTAGAGCCAGTCTTTTGATCAGTTTGGCTTACATGTACAGCCAAAGGGTTATTAATATTCCTTCCTGCATAATATTCACGACAAACTAACTTCTATTTAATAGCTGTTAAATCATCAGTTCCTTTAAATAAACCCTATATGATAAAACCGTATAACCTGCTGATCGTAGTTGTTATTTCCTTTCTATTAGTTCCTATAAATTCTGCTTCGCAATGCGGAACTAATATTTTATTAAACCCAAGCTTTGAAAGCCCTGTGCAACCATCTGTCGGAAATAATTTATTAGGAACTACAACATATGGAAGCTGGGTATTAACCGGAAGTACAATCAATGTAATAAGGACCGATGGATCCCCATATAGTGGTGGGCCCGATAATGCACAGGACGGAAGTCAATATGTAGATATAGTAAGCAGTGCTGGTACCGTTTACCAGGATTTCACAATAAGCACCGCTACTCCTGTTGGCTTTGGTGGTTATTTCTCAAGCCGAGAAGTTGGCACTTATGTTGACTGGACAGCAAATGTTGAAATATATTCAATGCCTTCAAATACCCTGGTTGCTTCTTCCAATACCAGGGCTTTCACGGCTGCTGATGGTGCCGACCCCGCCCAGGAAAACTGGTACTATATTTTTGGTAATACAACTTTACCAGCCGGTAATTATCGGTATGTAGCCAATCTTGGTGACTATGGAAATTTTGATAACGGATTTGTTTTTACCAACTGTACTTTACCAATCGTCTTGGATTTCTTTTCCATAAGAGGGGTAGAAAATGCAAACATCCTGAATTGGAAAATTGAATCTGCTTCTCAATTTTCACATTTTGAAATAGAAAGAAGCAACGACGGCCGCAGTATTTTGTATTATCGTCTTATAATGGTAGATATAGATGGCCGTTATAAGTATTCTGCAATATTAAAAAGTGGAGAAAATAACAAGCTGATGATTACTCCAAACCCTGCAAGAGATTATTTGTATATCAATGGCCTTACCCAAAAGGGAGAATTGAAAATTATTGATATGGCAGGAAAAATTTTGCGCAAACAATTTATAAACGCACAATCAATTTCAGTTCACATTGATTTCCTTCAAACCGGCCTGTACCTTTTACAATATTCTGACGGTCGACAGATAAAAACAATGAAATTTATGAAGATGTAAAAGAATAATGCGTGTAAGTTCTGCTTAGATATATTTTAGCACTTCCTCTCCCATTTTATCTGTACCCAATATTTTATCTGCTGCAGTCTGTGCGTCCGCAATATCTCTTGTGCGAAAGCCAGACTTCAGTACTTTGTCTACCGCATTTATTACAGCTTCGGATTCTGCCTTCATACCGAATGAAATATCGAGCAATAAAGCAGC
>JAFDYH010000321.1:4210-4673 GCA_018267535.1 Bacteroidota bacterium | reverse complement strand
GAATAAAATAACAAATGTCTTTCAACTCTTTTGCATCCAATACAGTTACTTCTGTTTTTATTTCAGAAGAGGCAGTATGCGTTTTTTCGTTGTACAGGTTATGTGCATATTTAACAGCAACTTTTTTCCCTTTACCTGCTTTTAAATATTCTTCTGCCTTTTTCCAGTTTACAGCCATAATAAAATCTTTGTCCCTTTGCGATGCATTTACTTCCAGCAAAGTGTTCGCCTGTTCTGTATTGTAACAACTGAAAAAGAACCATCCATTTGATTTTCCTTTGCCGGCATGGCTCAGGTCAAAGTTTATACCGGGGCATTGAATCTGAAAGGCAATATCCATTTTACCATCTTCTTTGCCCACGCTGATAAAGCTGATATACCCTTTAAAGTTTTTCTTATATGTATTAATGGGTACATCGCCATTAACATCATCTGGTGGAACGCTGAACCTTGTACCCGCTAC
>JAFDYH010000321.1:0-4190 GCA_018267535.1 Bacteroidota bacterium | reverse complement strand
ACATACTCTGTATTTTCTGTAATGAAAGGAGAACTGTGGTTGCCGGCACTATTTGGCAATTCGATAATTTCTGCAGTGCGGAATGTTTTCAGGTCAATTCTTCCTACACGGGGAGTATTGTTGGCGTTTGCAAATATCCAGCGGCCATCTATTTCTCCATTAGTTTGAGATAATTCAGTGTGATGAAGATCATCCCATGGTACAATGCCATGAGAAGTATTCAGCATTGGCTTTGTTTCTTCACTGTAACCATATCCTTTTTCCGGATCAACCGAAAAAACGGGAATTACCCGGAGTAACCTTCCGCTGGGCAATCCATATACACTCATTTGACCACTGAAACCACCGGAAACGAAATTATAGAACTCGTCATATTTGCCAGGAGCCACATAAGCTTTGGCTGCCGCGTCTGCATTTACAGCAGTACCGGCGTTTTTAGGTTTGCATGATGGCAACAGCAATATTCCTATTGCTGCTATTGCTGCCATATTGATTTTTATTTTTTTCATTGTATTTGTGTTGAGCGTTTGGTTTCGGCTTTTATTTTACACCATCGTTCTTACGCATAAATTCGTATAAGGCCCTTGCTTCATCATCACCTAAATTCTGATTGGGCATACGAACAAGGCAGAGCTCAAGCATGGCTTGTGCCTTGGGATCCTTGTTCAGCATTTCATCGGTGTTGGTAACAAAATTCATAATCCATTCTGCACTATGCCGGCTTGTTACTCCTTTCCATCCCGGGCCAACTAATTTTTCATCGGTGAGCTTGTGGCAACTGCTGCATTTAACGCCAAATGTCTTTTCGCCTGCAGCAGCCATTTTTTCATCTAAGGTTGCGCCAATTTCTACTTTAGTAAACTTTCCTTCTCCCCGATTCGGATCGTAAGAAGGGTTTCCGTTTGCTTCAGTTTTTTTCTCCATCGCTTCAGATGGTTTTTTTTCTTCGGAAGAACCAGTGTTGTTACCGCAGGCGACCAAACCCGCGGTAAAGAGGCCAAGAATGAGTATTTTTTTCATAAACTCTTTTTTATTAGGACACAAGATTAGACCTGAGTTCTTTTTCGTTTTATGAGTTCAGTCATATTCCGGGTTGATATGACAACGCAACTGCCCGACAATGCCTGTCATCTTCGCTGAAATGCTTTATGGGTGTGAGTTTTGGGCGAAGGGAGATTTTGATTCAGAGAAAAAATGATTTTCGTCATGGAAATCGCCTCTGAAAATCATACATTAGATAAGATTCGCATCTTTATTTTGATCCTATTTTCAAGCTAAATGAAATGATGATCGATACAGGTATATTGCTTGCCTGGGGCGCAACCTATAAGAAGTTATCCACGGGAGAAACTATATTCAGGGAAGGTACTGAAGCACACTTTTACTATCAATTGGAAAGCGGCTCTGTGAGATGGGTAAACATTACGGAGGATGGTAAAGAGTTTATACAAAATATGATTGAGGCTGGTGAATGCTTTGGCGAACTGCCCCTGTTTGATGACTTACCTTATGCTGCTTCAGCGGTAGCAAATAAGGATTCTGTTATACTCCGGCTGCATAAGAACACGTTTCACCAGCTATTAAAGGAGCAGCCCGAAATCCATTTTAAATTTTCCAAACACCTTACAGAATGCCTGCGCTTTAAGCTTATGTTCATAAAAGAATTAGCTAATGCCAGTCCGGAGCATACTATAAAATCGCTCTTCAGTTATTTCAAGGAAAAGAAACGGCATATTTGTTTAAACTGTAATAAAGTACAGCTTACCCGTCAGCAAATAGCAGATATGACAGGGCTTCGTGTAGAAACTGTAATACGGGCGATCCGTCATTTACAGGATAAAGGTCTTCTTACTATCGATAGAGGCAAAGTGTATTGCTAAGATTGTGATCCTGATCATAACCCGAAAGTAACTCTATCTTTTACTTTGTTTTAAACGGAAAAAATGGATGATACATCACTTCAGAAATGGCTAAAGATTTCCCTATTCAATTTATTATTGGTTGCCTGTGCGGGAGTTATTCTTCGTTATAAAATAGCTTTTTCACTACCCTGGGTTGATCAGAAGTATTTATTACATGGGCATTCCCATTTTGCATTTGCTGGCTGGATTACCCAGGCGCTGATGAGTTTGTTGGTTCAATATCTAAGAGAAAACGGGCAGGTAGATGCTTTTCAAAAATACCGTTTCCTCTTGTATGCCAATTTAGTAACGGCTTATGGTATGCTGATAAGTTTTCCTTTGCAAGGATATGCCCCGGTCTCTATTGTTTTTTCAACGCTTTCCATTTTTGTATCCTATGCTTTCGCTATTATTTATATCAAAGACCTGAACAGGATATCAGTTAAAAGTACTACTATATTGTGGTTCAGATCGGCCGTCTTTTTCAATGCACTGTCCTCAGCAGGGGCATTTACATTAGCCTATATACTGGCTACAAAGCAATACAACGAGCGTTTATATCTCGCTGCTGTTTACTTTTTCTTACATTTTCAATATAACGGCTGGTTCTTTTTTGCCTGTATGGGCCTTTTGAATTATCAGTTGTTGAAATGCGGGTTTGAAAACAAACAGTTGAGAAAAATATACTGGTTGTTTTTTCTTGCCTGTATCCCTGCCTACCTGCTTTCAACTTTATGGTTCAATTTGCCGGCCTGGATTTATTGGATAGTAGTAGCTGCCGCTATATCGCAGGTATTTGCATGGATAAAACTGATAGCAATGATAAAGAAGAATTTAAATTCCCTGGTAAGCCGGCTGCCAAAGTTTTCAGTAATTATATTTATACTGGTCGCTATTGCTTTATCAATCAAGCTGAGTTTACAGGGATTGTCCGTTATTCCTTCTTTAAGCATACTGGCTACAGGCTTCCGGCCGATTGTTATTGGGTATTTACATCTTGTACTGCTCGGAATAATTTCTCTTTTTATTTTGGGATATATTTTTTCACAACGTTATTTATATATAAGCAAGATCAGTGCGACCGGTCTTTTTATTCTTATTGCCGGAATATTATTTAATGAAATTGTTTTAATGCTTCAGGGTATTGGTGGTATATGGTATGTTCCTATTGCGTATGCGGATTTATTATTGCTTGTAGCGGCATTTATTCTTTTTACAGGTGTACTCGTGTTGAACTATAGCCTTTTTTTTAAACGTTATGCGTTTGCGCATAAATTAAACGAATAACCTGTCTCACTTTTGTATAAACAAAAGAAAATGGCAAATCTTCTCGAACAAACATTAGCCGGCATTGTAACTGGTAATCACCAGGCGGTAGGGGTATTTGAAAAATATAACCTTGATTTTTGTTGCAAAGGAAAAAGGACATTGGCGGAAGCCTGTCTGGAGAACTCAATTGATGCATTGACAATTGAAAGAGAACTAAACTCTATAAAAGAAGCACAGCAGAGCAGGCAAATGCCTTTTACGGAAATGAGTGCAGAACAATTAATCAACTATTTACTTGTGAAGCATCATTTTTATGTTAAGCAAAGTATGCCCCGGATACAATCTCATCTTCAGAAAGTCGCTATGAAGCATGGTGACCGCTTCCCCTATATGCGGGAGGTCTTTAATTTGTTTGCTGCGGTGAACGAGGATATGACCCAGCACATGGAAAAGGAAGAAATGATACTTTTTCCCCGGATTAAAGAAGTGGAACAGTTGCTTCTCTTAAATGAATCTGCCTATATCCAGGAAGTTTTTATTTCAGCCCCTATCCAGGCTATGGAAACAGAGCATGAAAGAGCTGGTGAATTGCTGTTTAATATCCGTAGGCTCACCAATAATTATTCGGCTCCTGAAGGGGCTTGCACTACATTTAAAATATGCCTGGCTGAATTAAAGGAATTTGAAGAAGACCTTCATGAGCATGTACACCTGGAAAATAACATTCTTTTTCCCAAGGCATTAAAGCAAATAGCAACTTCACTCAGGGGGCAATAAACAAAACTGTATTTGTTCAGATACACAGAAACTGTATAACAGAATTATTGCCGGCAAAAAGCAAATTTATTTATTGCTGGCAGATTTACTGTTGGCAAATAATTGATTTAATCCATGGTCAAAACACTATCTTAGTGTTATGCCCGATTTTAATCATCGCATCCGCCAGGTTCTTCTTTTGCTGATCATATTGGCATTGCTTTTTATGATTATTGAAGAACTGGTAATTTTTATTCCGGGACT
>JAFDYH010000320.1:1444-2275 GCA_018267535.1 Bacteroidota bacterium | reverse complement strand
AAAAAATTGATGAGAATAAGAGTAGTTAATGAAAATGGAGGGAAAGCCAGCATCAGCCAGTACGTTATCCGTTGGCTTATCCGGACTTCCGATCTCACTGTATTGTTAATCATATTCTATTTACCTTTTGCTTTGGCTTCAGGCATACAGGGCTTTATTGCCATTGGCGGCGCCGGCGCCTTATTACTTACTGACATTATCCTGGTTGCCTCATCAAAAAAAGCACAACGGCTTGGCGACTTGTTAGCCGGAACCATTTTAATTCGCACTAATCCAAAAGGCAGTATTGATGAAACTGTTTTTTTAGAAATCGCTGACAATTACATTCCTTCGTTTCCGCAAATCATGCAATTAAGTGATAAGGATATTAATTCCATTAAAAGCATATTGGATACATCAAGAAAAAAGGGTGACTTTCAATTAGCCGCGATGGCTTCTGAAAAAATAAAGAGCCATCTTAAAATTGACAGCTCTTTATCTCCTTATGATTTTTTGGAAATATTGATGAAAGATTATAACTATCTCTCGGTAAAATAGACCCTATTTTATCACCTCATAGAGCCTACCGCCAACAATCCTATTAACAACTGGATGGCAAACAGGGCGAGACAAATAATTGTAAGTATCCCCATAAACCTAAATAATTTTTTCAAATTCTGAAATGAAGTATTCAGAAGTTCCTGGTCATTGGCTGCAAGTGCTGTCTTCATTTTGTTGGCAAAATGAAATAAGAAAAGACAAGGGAAAAAATAAACTGCAGCGATCAGGATATAGATTACAACTACGAATGACCCTAGCATTCCTCCTGCCCCGGCCGGCATTCCGTTCATT
>JAFDYH010000320.1:0-1378 GCA_018267535.1 Bacteroidota bacterium | reverse complement strand
TCAGAAAGATGAGCTTTGGCAGCAGTATCAATGCCTAAGCCAAATAAAGATGAGTTTTGATTTTCTTCCATGGTGTGGTGGTTTTGATGAAAAGAATCCGGTTTAGACTATTAAAATAGCAAAGTGCTTTGTATTATCAAAGTAATTCTTTGGTCTAAAAACACCAGGAAACAGCTTGCTTAGCTATTATATTATGGTTCAGGCCAAATAAGCGTCCCGACCCTCCTTAATACGCCCTCGCAAATAATACCCTTTGTTTCGACGGCTTACCTGTCAGGATGCATTTACCATCTTCCTGTTTGTTATTAAGAGGTATACAACGAATGGTCGCTTTTGTTTTTTCTTTTATGGCTGCTTCTGTATCTGCAGTTCCATCCCAGTGAGCAGCGATAAAACCACCTTTATCATCCAATAGCTTTTCAAAGTCCTCCCATGTATCAGCATTGGTAATATGGCTGTCCCGGTATTCTTTGGCGCGGTTGAATAAGCTATGTTGTATTTCTATCAGCAAGCCATCAATATATTGGGCAATACCGTCCAATCCCACCAACTTCTTTTCTTTAGTATCCCTTCTTGCCACTTCTATCACATTTTTTTCCAAATCTCTTGCACCGATAGCCACACGCACCGGCACGCCCTTCATTTCATATTCCGCGAATTTCCATCCAGGCCGGTTATTATCATTATCATCATATTTTACACGCACACCAATCCGCTTCAGGTTTTCCAATATTTCTTTCGCTTTATCGTTTACTGCTTTTTTAGAAGCTTCATCTTTGCCATGTATTGGAACAATAACCACCTGCAAAGGGGCAATCTTTGGTGGTAACACGAGGCCCTGGTCGTCGCTATGCGCCATTACCAATGCACCGATCAGCCTTGTACTTACACCCCAACTGGTGGCCCACACATAGTCCTGCTGATTTTCCTTGCTCAGGAATTTTACATCAAAGGCCTTGGCAAAATTCTGGCCCAGGAAATGCGAGGTACCTGCCTGCAATGCCTTGCCATCCTGCATTAAAGCCTCTATACAATAGGTATTCTCTGCCCCGGCAAAACGTTCGCTTTCTGTTTTTACTCCCCGTATTACAGGTACTGCCATAAACTCTTCCGCAAAAGTGGCATATACTTCCAGCATTTGCTCCGCCTCAGCCACCGCTTCATCAGCCGTTGCATGCGCTGTATGGCCTTCCTGCCATAAAAACTCCGCTGTACGCAGAAATAACCGGGTACGCATTTCCCAGCGCACCACATTCGCCCATTGGTTGATCAGCAAAGGCAGGTCACGGTACGATTGTACCCAATCTTTGTAGGTATTCCAGATAATCGTTTCGCTGGTAGGGCGAACGATTAATTCTTCTTCCAGTTTCGCTTCGGG
>JAFDYH010000031.1 GCA_018267535.1 Bacteroidota bacterium | reverse complement strand
GGCTGGTTACAGGATAATAAAAAAGTAATCGGCCGGCCGGTTGATATAGAGTGGATGAAAGATGGTTCAATGTTAATCAGTGATGATAAGCAGGGGCTGATTTATAAGGTGGCATATAAAAAAGGTTGATGGTTGACAGGTTAATATCGTTTGATTATCCAGGGACTATCAGCAAGCAAACGATCATTATGACTGCTCTTCAGGAGATGGTGCGCCATCTGCATTTAATAATCCCAGTTTGCCCACTGCAACCTGTGCAGCTATCTGTGAAGCGTCTTTTTTATTGAAGGCTTTTCCTTCAGCAATATTTTCACCATTCACCACTGCCGCCACTGTAAATAGCCTACGGCCATTTTCCATTCTTTCGTCAATGGTTTCAAATTCGAGCGTTTTGCCGTTTTTATTTGCCCAGCCGTACAGCTTGTTTTTATGATTGATCTCGAGGAGCTCCAGTTCATCAATAAACATATGGGGCAGGATGATATAATCCATTACCCATTTATTTGTTTTTTTATATCCTTTATCGAGATAGATCGCACCGACCAGTGCTTCCAGTGTATTGCCGAATATCTGACTCACTTTTAAGGAACCATCCATTTTATTGAATAGGGTGATTTTCTTTAAACCCATACGTACAGCAATCTCATTTAACTGCTGGCGATTTACCATTTTGCTACGCATTTCTGTCAAAAAACCTTCTTCTTTATAAGGATACCGTTTGAACAGGTAATCAGCTATCAATGCACTTAGCACAGCGTCACCGAGATATTCCAGCCGCTCGTTATTTTCGGCTGCGCCTTCCCGTATGGAGCGATGGGTTAACGCGGTTTTATACAAGGAGATATTACCGGGCAAAAAGCCGAGAATGTTCTTCAGTTGCTTTTTAAAGGATGGACCTGAGTGCTTGCCGAAAAGTTGTTTGAAAAAATCCACGAAGATCAAGCTACGAAAAAAAGTTCAAATAGGATAATGTTATCGTTTTCAAAAGCAAGTGCTGCCTGCACAAACAATAAACTTATCCTATTATATCAGTTACCATATTTCTTCACAATAACACAGGCATTATGCCCACCGAAGCCAAATGTATTACTCAAGGCAGCTCTTACTGTTTTCTTCTGTGCTTTCCAGAATGTGAAATTCAGTTTAGGATCCAGTTCCGGGTCGTCTGTAAAATGGTTAATAGTTGGCGGAACAATATCCTCCTTTACACTCATTATAGAGGCTATCGCTTCTATAACACCAGCAGCACCGAGGCAATGACCTGTCATTGATTTGGTAGAACTGATATTGAGATTAAATGCATGGTTGCCGAAAACTTCTGTTATTGCTTTTATTTCCGAAATATCACCCAACGGGGTAGAAGTGCCATGAGTATTGATATAATCAATATCCTGTGGCTGCATGCCTGCATCATCGAGAGCCTGTTTCATTACATTGCGGGCACCCAATCCTTCCGGGTGTGGTGCAGTGATATGATGTGCGTCGGCAGTAGCACCGGCACCGGCTACTTCGCAATATATTTTAGCACCACGCCTTATGGCATGTTCCAACTCTTCAAATATTAAAACACCGGCACCTTCCCCCATCACAAAGCCATCGCGGTCCTTATCGTAAGGACGGGATGCCGTTTTAGGATCATCATTTCTTTCGCTGAGTGCTTTCATCGCATTAAATCCGCCAACGCCGGCTTCTTTTACTACGCTTTCCGCACCTCCAGTAACAATTATATCAGCTTTACCCATACGAATCAGGTTAAAAGCTTCCATCATCGCATTGGTAGAAGATGCACAGGCGCTCACCACAGCGAAGTTGGGGCCACGAAAACCATGACGCATGGATATTTGCCCTGCTGCAATATCCAATATCATTTTAGGAATAAAGAATGGATTGAAACGGGGTGTGCCATCTCCTTTGGCGAAATTGGTTACTTCTTCCTGGAATGTAATGAGCCCGCCAATACCGCTGGCAAATACAACTCCTACACGGTCCACATTCACATTGTCTTTATTAATGCCCGCATCTTTTACTGCCTCATCACTGGCTATAAGAGCAGTTTGCGTAAAGCGGTCAATCTTTCTTGCTTCCTTCCTGTCAAGATAATTGGTCGGCTCAAAATTTTTTATTTCACAGGCGAATTTTGTTTTAAACTTTGAAGCATCAAATAGGGTAATAAAATCCGCACCGGAAACTCCGGCCACCAGGTTTTTCCAATACTCCTGGACAGAGTTACCCAGCGGGGTGATTGCTCCCATTCCAGTAACAACAATTCTTTTATATTCCATACGGCCTGTCGGGTATCTAATAGTTAAACATAAACCGCCTTCGCTGTAAACCACAGTCAGAAGGCGGAGAATTTTTTATTCCCCCGATTCTATCGGGGCATTCCATTTACTCCCTGGCGGGAATAAAGTACCGGCATTATTTTGCATGCTCTTCCAGGTATGAAACAGCCTGACCAACTGTAGTAATGGTCTCTGCCTGCTCATCCGGAATGGAGATGTTGAATTCTTTTTCGAATTCCATGATGAGTTCAACGGTATCCAAAGAATCGGCACCGAGGTCGTTGGTAAAAGAAGCTTCATTGGTTACTTCTGCTTCATCAACTCCTAATTTATCAACGATAATTTTTTTTACTCTTGATGCAATGTCTGACATGTCGTATTGATTTAGTTAATATGGCTGCAAAAATAGAATTTTTGAATAAATCACCAATTTAAGCTTGGTTTTTCCTGATTTATTATAAATGAGGCTAATCCTGCCTTTTTTGCCGTTATATTCAAGACAATTTACCACAAAATAACTTCCTTTATTCATTGGTAGATAAAAGGATATTTGTAAATTTCAATTTTTCAACCTTTCAGGCATGGCTTTGAAGATTATAGACCATGGTACCAAAGAATACCAGCAGATGGTGAAACTGCGGGAAGATATCCTGCGGAAACCCCTTGGGCTTTCATTTACTCCGGAGGAACTCGAGGAGGAAAAAGATAATATGCTTATTGCTGCATTTGAGGATGACAGGATTTTAGGTTGTTGTATGCTAGTGGAGGAGGAGCCGGGTATAGTCCGGATGCGGCAAATGGCCGTACTAAATGACCTGCAGGGCAAGGGAATCGGGCGGGCCCTGATGCAATTTGCCGAAAATATTGCCAGAGACCACGGGTATAAGTCGATTATGATGCATGCCCGTAAACATGCAGTAGGCTTTTATGAAAAGATGGGTTATAAAGTAAAAGGAGGTGAATTTACCGAAGTAACTATCCCCCACCTGGCCATGGAAAAAACGTTGTAATCCTGTTTCAATTTTTATTTTTCCTGATTTTATCATTCAGCATTTGTCGCAGGGTAAAAAGATCTTCACTGTTGCTGAATCCACTTTTTGGAACGAGAAAAAAAGAGCGGCTGTCAAAATACAGGTGAAAAAAATGCGGGCTTTCCAGAAAATTTGAAAGTGCTTTCCAGGACCAGTTGCGTGAACCCCGTTCATTTCCCAGAGAAAAACCATCCTCCTCAAAGTCCATTGTAAAATGATCTTTAAAAGTGGCATTTCTTTTATATACCAATCCCGGCATAATAAACCAAAAGCTGATCATCAGTGTGAACCATAGAAATGAACTTGTGAGGAATGCGGTAGGTGTCACTTTTTTAAAATAAAATAATAACGCCGATGCCAAAGCGAAAACGTTCACCAATATGATCATGATTCTGATTTCCGGACGTGATATAAAATGGTAGCGTAGAGCCTGCAGCACTTTGGGTTTCTCATATTCGAATTGTATTGTCATAACAGTAGTTAATTCTATAATCGGAAAATAAAAAATCCACTCTTTTGCAGAGTGGATTCAAATTACGATTTTAATTTTCAAAACCTATTGCGGTATATTATATGTTTGGCAAATCTCCTGATAGCTCATTGTATGGAGGTCCCTCTTACGACCGCTTGCCAATACTCCGCCAGGGATGATTATATACCTGTATTCAAAATCATCAGTAGGGTAAAGTCCACTTGCATTTTTCGTTACAGGGTTTGTAACAAAGTAGAGTACCTCACCATTCATGGGTGCAAAATTCAGTTGTACCAGTTTTGATGCATCATTACTGGTCGGATCTGAACTTAAAAGATAGGGCAATAACTGTGGGGAAATAATCGTAGGATGTCTTACATAAGATAAAACAACTCCTGAATCAAGAATGCCCGCACTAATATCCGGGGCTGTTTTCGTAGAGTAAGTAATAGTTTCTCCAGTAATACCGATAACTGAATCGGGCCAGATCGGAGTAAGGTTTAAAGTTTGCCCGCTAAACCAGTTTGAATAAATAACGTTCGCAGTTCCGGCAGGGCCTTGTGGGCCAGTAGCCCCATTAGCACCGGTATCGCCTTTAGGACCGGTTGGGCCGGTTACGCCGGTATCGCCTTTAGGACCCTGAGAGCCAGTAGCGCCAGTACTGCCTGTAGCCCCTTGCGGGCCTGCTACACCCTGTGGCCCCATAGGACCTTTTGAGCAATTAGATGCTATTATAGATATAAAAAGGATTAAAGCAAGCAGCAAGTGGTCTTTTTTCATAAAATAATTGGTTTTAAAAAAATAAAACGATCCCCGGTGTAAATAATTGTATTATTCAGGCTTTTATAAGCTACAAGAGGCTTACTGAGGGATTTTTAAGTAAAAACTATTAGAATAAAGCAGTATAAATAAGGCCTTATAAAAAAACCCGGTACATCCTGTACCGGGTCAGTAATTTCTATAAATACAAATTATTTATTCATCATCTGTTTGGCCTCGATGCTTAAAGTAGCATGGGGCACTGCACGCAGGCGGGCTTTGTCAATCAGCTTTCCGGTTACACGGCAAATGCCATATGTTTTATTTTCAATGCGCATCATTGCCTTTTCCAGGTGATCTATAAAGGTGATTTGCCGACTGGCCATCTGGCTCAATTGCTCTCTTTCCATACTTACACTGCCATCTTCCATGGTCATATACCGGCCTTCATCCATATCTCCACCCTCATCTTTCCTGGTTATTAATCCCTGCAAATAGGCCAATTCCTTTTTAGCAGCGTCTAATTTTTTAGAAATCAAATCTCTAAACTCATTCAAATCAGCATCAGAATAGCGCATAGTCGGTCCGTTATTTTCGGTTATCGGATTATCAAGTACAGATTTTGTAAACTCAGGCTCGTATTTCACAGACTTGCTGGTTGTAATTTTTGGGATCACAACTTTTACAGGTTTAGGCGGCTCTTTTTTTACACTGGGTTTTATTGGAGCCTTTATAGATACCAGCGATTTTGGATCTCTTTCTCCTTTTTTTACTGGTGCTGCCGGAACAACGGGTGCAACTTTTACAGGCTGCGGTGGTTCTGGTTTTTTGGCAACGGGCTTAGGAGAAGGCTCTTTTTTGGCAGCTGATGCCGGTTTAGGCGCAGGTTTTGCTGCTTTTTTGGGAGCACTCTTTTTTGCTGCGGGTTTAGACGCAGGCTTTTTCGCGGCAGCAGGCTTTGCTGCCTTTTTAGGAGCAGGTTTTTTAGCCGCAGGTTTCTTCTTGGTAGCCATACAATTAGCCTTTTTTTGAAACGATCACTTTAAGAGAAATATCATTCACTTCAATTTCAGTACCATCCTCAATTTCCGGCACCAGATCCAGCTTATCTGCCAGAATTTCGGCGCAAATATAGTCTTTAAACTGTGCCAACGATTCTTTTAAACCATTAGTTGCTGACACTTTTACATCTATTCTGTCTGTAAGTTCAAAACCGCTGTCTTTTCGGATTTTCTGGATGCGGTTCACGAATTCACGTGCATTCCCTTCATTTTCAAGTTCCGGAGTGATAGTGATGTCGAGGGCTACAGTCAGGCTTCCTTTATTGGCCACAGTCCAGCCGGGAATATCCTCGCTGCTTATTTCAACCTCATGAGCCTGTAATATTACGGGTTCGCCATCAATTGACAAACTATATTGCCCCTCTTTTTCCAATTTTGCTATATCATCCTGTGTAAACTCAGCCAAAGCAAGGGACACAGCCTTCATTTTTGGCCCCAGTTTCTTACCCAGTGCCACAAAATTGGGCTTGATCCTCTTTTTGATAAATCCTTCCGTTTCTGTCAGGTATTGTATCTCTTTTACATTCACTTCAGTCTTTATCAAATCTTCTACTTTTTCCAACTGACCCTTCATTGCTGGATTCAAAACCGGAATAAGTACCTTTTGCAATGGCTGGCGAACTTTGATATTTGCTTTTTTGCGTAGCGACAATATTAAGGATGAAGCATCCTGTGCCAATTGCATTCGTTCTTCCAGGGCAGCATCAATTTTCGACTCATCTGCCACCGGGTAATCAGCGTGGTGAACTGATTCAACATTAAATCGCCCACTTACTGCATTCAAATTCTGAAAAACAGCATCGCTGAAAAATGGCGAAACCGGTGCCATGAGCCTCACGATTGTTTCGAGACATTCATATAAAGTCTGGTAAGCACATATTTTATCCTGCTCATACTCCCCTTTCCAGAAACGGCGACGACAGAGACGAACATACCAGTTGCTCAGGTGTTCGTCAACAAAATCTTCGATGACACGGCCAGCTTGTGTTGGCTCATAATCATCCATGTATTCCGTTGCCTTTTTTATCACAGTGTTCAATGAAGAAAGTATCCAACGGTCTATCTCGGGCCTGTCATTTACAGGAATGTATTTCTCTTTGAAAGAAAATCCATCTACGTTTGCATAGAGGGCGAAAAACTGGTAAGTATTATATAAAGTACCAAAGAATTTTCGCTGCACTTCTTTGATGCCTTCAAGGTCAAACTTCAAATTATCCCATGGCGAAGCGTTGGTAATAAGATACCAGCGTGTGGCATCAGCACCAAACTTTTCAATAGTCTCAAAAGGATTCACCACATTGCCAAGCCGCTTACTCATTTTATTACCGTTCTTATCCAGCACTAGTCCGTTTGACACGCAGGTTTTATAAGCAACACTTTCGTATAACAAAGAGGAGATTGCGTGTAATGTATAAAACCAGCCTCTTGTCTGGTCCACACCTTCTGCTATAAAACTTGCAGGATAGTTGGTATCGAAAGGCGCTTTAAAAGGTCGGGGATCACCTGCTCTTAACTTGTCATAATCAAGTCCCCATTGTGCATAAGGCATCGCACCACTATCAAACCATACATCAATCAAATCCGGCTCGCGGCGCATGGCTTTACCACTATCACTTACTAGAATTACTTCATCAACATAAGGTTTGTGCAAATCCAATATCCCATCGTGGAGGTAATGTTTGTTTACATCGCCGCCAAGTTTTTCATTCGCTTTTCTTATTTCAGTATTTAGTTCTTCGATTGAACCGATACATTTTTCTTCTTTTCCATCTTCGGTTCTCCATACAGGTAAGGGAGTGCCCCAGAAACGGCTACGGCTCAGGTTCCAATCCACCATATTCTCCAGCCAGTTGCCAAAACGACCTTCGCCTGTTGCTTTCGGTTTCCAGTTAATGGTTTTATTGAGTTCAACCATTTTATCTTTTAATGCAGTGGTTTTAATAAACCATGCATCGAGCGGATAATATAAAACCGGTTTATCCGTACGCCAGCAATGCGGATAGCTATGCTCGTATTTTTCTACTTTAAAAGCCCTGTTTTCTTTTTTCAGTTTTACGCTGATGTCAACATTCACATCAACATATTTCGGGTCGTCTTTATAGTTCTTTACATACCGGTTGCTGAATTCGCCAAGGCCATCTACAAATTTTCCTTCCCTGTCAACCATGGTAAGAATGCCGATGTTATATTTCTTACCAACCTTATAGTCATCTGCACCAAATGCCGGCGCAGTATGAACGATACCAGTACCATCTTCAGTAGTTACAAATGAATCAACCATTACACGGAATGGTTTTGCATCAGGGGTAATTTCCTGAATTGCTTTTAAAGAATTGGCTTCGTATGGAAGCAGTTGTTTATACTGTATATTTTCAAATTCCTTTCCTGTAAAAGAAGCAACAATTTTCCATGGGATTGTTTTATCCCCTTCTTTAAAATCTGTTAAAGGAATGTTCTCTCCTTCAGGTTTAAAATATTTACTTACTAAGTTTTTAGCCAATATAACCGAGCAGGGAGCTGATGTATACGGGTTAAATGTTTTGACCATTACATAATCTATGTTTGGTCCTACAGTAAGCCCAAGGTTTGATGGCAATGTCCATGGAGTTGTTGTCCATGCCAAAAAGAAAACCTTACCAGTTGGCTCAATAGTATTATTGATTTGTGATGCTTCAACAATTTTTGTAAATGACGGATGCGAAAAATTCAAATTTTCTCCCCCATCTTCTGCAGATAAAGGAAGATGAAACATCACAACTGCACTCGTATCCTTCACATCTTTATATGTTCCAGGCTGATTTAATTCATGCGAACTTAAACCAGTACCTGCCGCTGGTGAATAAGGCTGTATACTTACGCTTTTATAAAGAAGCTTTTTATTATACAGTTGTTTTAATATCCACCAAAGCGTTTCAACATATTCATTCTTGAAAGTGATGTAAGGATCATTCAAATCCACCCAATAACCCATCTTGCGGGTAATATCATCCCATTTATCCTTAAAGCGCAATACCGCTTCGCGGCATTTCTGATTGTATTCTTCAATAGATATCTTTTTACCGATATCTTCTTTTGTGATGCCCAGTTCTTTTTCAACACCGAGTTCAATCGGTAATCCATGTGTATCCCATCCACCCTTACGTTTTACTTGGTAGCCTTTCATAGTTTTGTAGCGGCAAACCAAATCCTTTAAAGTTCTTGAAATAACATGGTGAATGCCGGGCATACCGTTGGCACTGGGCGGGCCTTCATAAAATACAAATGGCTCAGCGCCTTCGCGCAGGGAGACACTTTTTTCAAAAGCCTGTTTTTCAGACCACTGGGCCAATATTTCCTGTTCTATTGATGGAAGATTTAACCCCGAAAATTCCCGGTATTTAGCTGCCATAGTCCTTTCCGCCTTGATTTTGAAGGGTGCAAAGGTACGGGAAAAAGCGGGCTGAAGGTGAAGTAAAACAGGAATGATTGATCTAAAAAACTACTTCTTTTCGCGGACGATCTTATAGATTTTAATCGCACTCATTAGCAAAATAACAAAAGCAAGCAATCCCAATATCCCCCATACAAAACTCATATTCTGCTTCACCACTACCAGCATGACTATCGCAACAAGGAAAATCGTTGCTACTTCATTCCATACACGAAGTTGTTGTGAAGTGTACTTAAAAATTCCTTTCAATTGTTGTTTGAAAAGTATATGCAATGAGAAATGATAGAGGTACAGAAAGAAAACGAAAGTGAGTTTGATATGTAACCATGTTTCTCCTTTGAAGGTATCGGCCCAGCCACCTTTAAATAAAACAATCAATCCAAATATTAATGTCAGTATAGCCGAAGGCCAGGTGATACCAAACCAAAGTGGCCTCATCATTTTGCTAAACTGTTCACGTAGTACGTTCTTCTCAGCTTCTGACTTATTGCCTGCTTCCGTATTATATATCAATAACCGGGGCATATAAAACAGACCTGCAAACCAGGTAACGATAAAGATGATATGAAGCGCTTTGAAATAGAGATACATATCCCTATCCCCTAAAGGGGAGATTTAGTTATTTTATATTGAAACCAATTTTGCAACAGTACTTACCCAATCCGGATGCACATTCATACAAGGAATCATTTGATAACTTTCGCCGCCTGCGCCAATAAAAATTTCCTTCCCTCTTATTTCCAGTTCTTCCAGCGTTTCTAAACAATCGCTCACAAAAGCCGGACTAACGATCAATAATTTCCTTATTCCTTCTTTTGGCATTTGTTCCAAACGGATATCCGTAAATGGCTCCAGCCAGCCTTTACCTAAGCGGGACTGAAAGGACAAACTATACTTATCTTTCGGTATTCTCAATGCTTCTGTTACCAGTCTTGTAGTTTCAAAAACTTCATAACGGTAACAGTTCTTATTTTTTGTGGCGCCTGCAGCTAAACAAGTACCGGCCTGCACACATTGCTGCACCTGTGCTACATCCCTGTTATGCAAATGCCTTGCAGGAATACCATGATAGCTGAATAAGATATGATCATAATCCTGCTGCAGGTAAGGCTGCATACTTTCGCTCAATGCTTTTATATAACTTGGATCATTAAAATAAGGTGGGATAATTGTTAACCGGAACGGGTATTTGTTTTTTGCATGAATTTCCTTAGCATATTCTATCGCTGTTTCATAACTCGCCAACGCATAATGCGGGTATAGCGGAAATAAAATTACTTCTTCTAACCCCTCTACTTTATTCATTAATGCATCAAATGCAACTTTCGGAGTAGGGTTTCCATACCGCATCGCTATTTCTACCGGATCGCTGGTTAATTTCTGCACCGCCTCCTGCAATTGTTTTGTAATTACAATTAGAGGAGACCCTTCTTTCGTCCAGATTGTTTTATATGCATGTGCTGATTTAGGAGCACGAAATGGTGTGATAATCCCTTTGACCAATGCCGCCCGTTGCAGCCAGGGTATATCAATCACCCTTTTGTCCATTAAAAACTCGTTGAGATAACGTCTAACATCCCTTACTGAAGTAGAATCCGGTGAACCCAGGTTCATTAATATAATTCCTCGTTTGCCTGTTGTAGCCATAATAAAAGTTTACAAATGTACTTACTGAAGAATATTCCGGGCTTACTTTTCAAAAACTATGATTAACATCATATCTGCAGCTAACCCTGGTCAATCTACCAGGTGATTTCATCAATTCACAACTTAAATGACAGTACAATGACACAATTATTATCAACTTGGGAGGAGCAAAAGTATTTTTGCACCTACCTAATTGAAGAGAAAAATTTTAAATGCAGGATTACAGAAATACAGAAATGGTCAGGTTTTTCGCAGTGGGTATTAATTATAAAAAAACGGATGTCTCCCGCAGAGGGTTATTCGCCGTTAATAATGATCAATACCGGAATATTCTTCAAATAGCCGGGGAAAATGGTATCCGTGAAGTATTTATCCTTTCTACCTGCAACCGCACAGAAATCTATGGGTTTGCAGAAAATGCAGATCAACTGATACAACTTATTTGTAACGAAACTTCAGGCAATATTGGCGAATTCAAACAACTGGCCTATGTAAAGAGGGGAATTGAAGCGGTTGATCATCTGTTCCAGGTAGGCGCCGGACTTGATTCTCAGATATTAGGCGACTATGAAATAGTAGGTCAGCTAAAAAACGCAGTGAAGTTTTCAAAAGAAAATGGTTTTATTCAGTCCTTTTCTGAAAGATTGGTAAATGCCGTTTTACAATCTTCTAAAGAAATAAAAAACCAAACTACATTAAGCGGCGGTACGGTTTCGGTTTCTTTTGCTGCTGTTCAGTATATCCGTGAAAATGTAAAAGATGTAGCCAACAAAAAAATTGTATTAATTGGTACCGGTAAAATAGGAAGAAATACCTGTAAAAACCTTGCTGACTACCTGGAAGCAAACCATATCACTTTACTGAACCGCACGGATGAAAAAGCAGAAACCTTAGCTAATGAATTAGGACTAAAGTTTGCTCCCTATAAAAACTTATCAGCAGAGATCGCAGCAGCGGATGTAGTGCTGGTAGCAACAGATGCCACTGAGCCTGTTGTAAAACTAGCACATGTTGAAGGTGCCGGCGAAAAATTACTGATCGATCTTTCTGTTCCTTATAACGTAGATGAAGCAGCGAAAAGGCTGGACACGGTTACACTAATCAACGTGGACGATCTTTCCAAACTGAAAGATGAAACCCTTGCCAAACGCCAGGCCGAAGTACCGAAGGCAAAAGCGATCATTGCAGAACATCTTTCAGAGTTTATTGAATGGTATGAAATGCGAAAGCATGTACCGGTTTTAAAAGCGGTAAAAACAAAACTGGAAGAAATTCATACCTGCTCTTTATATACACAAATTTCTCCCGATACCTATTCCTTTAAACCCGGAAACAATCCAAAAATTCAACAGGTAATCAACGGACTGGCCAATAAAATGCGTAAGCAAAACCAAAAGGGTTGCTATTATATAGAAGCCATCAATGAATTCATTGCCCCGGCCGGTAATTAATTTTGCAAGATGAACAAGACAATCAGGGTGGGCACCAGGGAAAGCCAGCTCGCTGTTTGGCAGGCCCAACAAGTGAAATTGCATTTGCGGGATGCCGGTTATGAGGCCGAATTAATTTTCATAAAAAGCGAAGGCGATATTGATTTAAAAACACCTTTGTATGAAATGGGCGTACAGGGCATTTTTACAAGAAGCCTGGATATTGCATTGCTGAATAATAAAATTGATATCGCCGTTCATTCCATGAAAGACGTGCCGACTCAGTTACCCGAGGGAATTGCGCAGGCAGCAGTGTTGAAGAGGGGAAGTTATAAGGATTTGCTGGTCGTGAAACGTGAATCGTCAATCGTGAATCGCGAGCTTACGAAATTCGAAGACATAGTCACGACTCACGGCTCACGACTTACGATAGCCACTTCCAGTATCCGCCGCAAAGCCCAATGGCTAAACCGTTACCCTCACCACATTATTGAAAACCTTCGTGGCAATGTGAACACAAGATTGCGGAAATTAGAGGAAAGTAATTGGAGTGGTGCCATTTTCGCTGCAGCAGGGTTGGAGAGAATTGGTTTACGTCCTGAAAATTCTGTTGAACTGGGTTGGATGTTGCCAGCCCCTGCACAGGGAGCAATCGTAGTCGCCTGCCGGGAAAATGATAAAAACTCTTTTAATGCTTGTTCTGCTTTTAATGATAATAATACAGCGCTGTGTACAAAGATTGAACGTGATTTTCTCAGAACCTTATTAGGTGGCTGCTCAACACCCATAAGTGCATTGGCGGAGATTAATAATAACGAAGTTGTTTTCAAAGGAAATATCCTTTCCATTGATGGCAAACAAAAAGCAGAAATAGAAAGGAAAGTCGCCATTGATAAAGCAAATCATCTTGGTAAAGAAGCTGCTGAAGAGTTATTGAATAAAGGAGGACGACAAATAGCAGAAGATATTCGTAATGCCGGAAAATAAAATTGAGATATTATGCACCAGGCCTGTAAATGATGAATTGATACAGGAAGCATTCAGAAATGATATCATTGTTGACGTGATACCTTTTATTGAAACAGAACCCATAGAAACAGTAGAAGTACAACAGGAGATAGAACAGGCATATATACAATCAGCAACAATTGTCTTTACAAGTATGAATGCAGTAGAAGCGGTTGGGGCTTATCTTGAAGACCAGGAACCGGAATGGCGCATTTACTGCATTGGCAATACAACAAAACAACTGGTAGCCGAATATTTTGGTGAAGAAAAAATTTACGGAACTGCTGCCAGCGCTGCTGAACTTGCAGAACTGATTGTTGAAGAAGCTGCAGACGATGAGGTAATATTTTTCTGCGGCGATCAACGTCGTAATGAGTTGCCGGATATACTGCGGTCAAATGATATTGATGTCACCGAAATTGTAGTGTACCATACTATACCTGTTCCCCGGAAAATAAGCAAAGAGTATATTGGTATTTTATTTTTCAGTCCGAGTGCAGCAGATAGTTTTTTCAGGCTGAATAAAGTGGGAGAGAAAACAATACTCTTTACGATCGGCAATACAACTGCGAATGCCGTGAGTAAATACAGCAGCAATAAAATTATTATCAGCAAAGTACCGGACAAAGAACATTTGCTGGAAGAAGCAATAAATTATTTCAGTTAAAAAACAGCATGGTACAACTAAAAAACGATTTATTATTAAGAGCACTTAGAAAGGAAAAAACAGAACGCCCTCCCGTATGGATGATGCGGCAGGCTGGCAGATATTTACCAGACTATATTAAACTACGGGATAAATACGACTTCTTTACCCGTGTGCAAACACCGGAGCTGGCTGCAGAAATAACTATACAGCCTGTTGACCAGGTAGGTGTAGATGCGGCGATCATATTCTCCGACATATTAGTGATACCCCAGGCGATGGGGCTTGAAGTACAGCTGATCGAAAGTAAAGGCCCTTTTCTACCTAAAACAATTACATCTCAAAAAGATATTAATGCATTAATTACAGATCATGTGGATGAAAACCTGAAGTATGTAATGGATGCATTGGCGTTGACGAAAAAAGAATTGAGTGGCCGTGTTCCTTTAATTGGTTTTGCAGGTGCGCCGTGGACAATCCTTTGCTACATGATCGAAGGTAAAGGCAGTAAAACATGGGATAAGGCGAAACAATTCGCTTATACAGAACCGCAATCAGCACATAGCTTACTACAAAAGATTACAGATATTACAATTAAATACCTGAAAGCACAGGTGAAAGCCGGTGCTGATACTGTACAGGTTTTTGATAGCTGGGCCGGGTCTTTAAGTCCTGCTGATTTCAAAGTATATGCTCAACCTTACTTATTACAAATCGCTGACTCGTTAAAAAATGATGCCCCGGTAATTTTGTTTCCAAAAGGAACATGGTATGCGTTGAAAGAATTAAGCGGAAGTTCAGCATCGGGCATAGGCCTGGACTGGTGTGTATCACCACAACAGGCACGTGAACTGACTAGTAATAAAATAACTTTGCAAGGAAATTTTGATCCCGCTAAATTGTTAGCGCCTATACCCCAGATTAAGCAATGGGTGAAGGAAATGATTGATGGGTTTGGATCACAGAATTATATCGCTAATCTTGGCCATGGTATTACACCCAATGTACCGGTAGATCATGCGAAGGCATTTGTGGAAGCGGTGAAGGAATATAAGCCCCCTTCCGGCTCTCCCCTTTAGGGGAAGCCATCAGCGCTTAGCCCTTGCTTTTCGGAAATCCTTTATTATATCAATATTTCCGAAACTGACGAATAAAGATTGAAAGAGGATGTGGAAGTTATAAAGTCAATTAAAGATTTACAGAACCGCTCCATCTCCTTTAGGAGATGGAGGATGAGGTCTCAGTTGACGTGAAACAAAAAATAAAAAATGGAAGAAACTTCTCTTCATAAAACGGAGACAAAAGAATTCAGGGGTAGATGGATTGAATATGTCCATAATCTGCAAGATCATATCTGCAATGAACTCGAACGGATTGATGGCAAAGCAAAGTTCTTGGAAGACAAATGGGAAAGAGAGGAAGGCAAAGGTGGTGGTGGCAGAACAAGGGTGATCAGCAATGGAAGTATATTCGAGAAAGGGGGCGTCAATACTTCGGTTGTACATGGCCGTGTGACTGATAAGATGCGAAGCCACCTGCAAATGGATGGCGCGACCTGGTTTGCCTGCGGCTTGAGTTTAGTTATTCATCCGTTAAGCCCTTTTGTTCCTACAACCCATGCCAACTGGCGTTATTTTGAACTGCACCATGAAGATGGCTCTGTAAAAGACCGCTGGTTTGGTGGTGGAGCCGACCTTACCCCTTATTATTTGTTTGAAGAAGACGCCAAACATTTTCATCAAACATTGAAGAATGCATTGGATCCATTTGGAAAAGATTTATACCCTTTGTATAAACGGCAATGTGATGAATATTTTTCCAATAAACACAGGGGAAATGAAATGCGGGGAATAGGCGGTATATTTTATGATCATGTGCGGCCGGCTGGTGAAGAAGATGCTGAGCGGTTGTTATCATTTCAAATTGCAAATGGCAATTGCTTTACCGAAGCCTATTTACCAATTGTGAACAAAAGGAAGGATACCCAATGGAATGAAAAACACAAACACTGGCAGGAAATAAGAAGAGGAAGATATGTTGAATTTAATCTGATTCATGACCGCGGCACCATATTCGGGTTAAAGACGAATGGGAGAACAGAAAGCATCCTGATGAGCCTACCTCCAACAGTGCGCTTTGAATATGATTATCAACCGAAAGAAGGAAGTGAGGAAGCTAAGCTATTAGATGCCTGTTTACACCCCAAAGAATGGTGCACGGACAATTAAAAAGTCAAAACCCGATTGATCGTTTTGACTTTACCTTTTAACTTTTGACTTATGTATTTACAAAGGAGAAACAGAATTTTAAGAAAAGGACCGTCAATAAGAAGCATGGTAGCGGAAACATCACTATCTCCAAATGATTTCATCGTTCCGCTTTTCGTTGATGAAGGTGAAAATGTAAAAACAGAAATCGCTTCTATGCCTGGCTATTATCGCAATAGTCTGGACGTAACAATCAAAGAAGTGAAAGAATTATGGAGTCTGGGATTAAAGTCTGTATTAATTTTTGTAAAAAGCAAAGATGAATTGAAGGATAATACAGGTAAGGAAGCCTGGAATCCCAATGGGCTGATGCAAAGAAGCATAAAGGCCATAAAAGATGCCGTACCGGAAATACTGGTGATGACAGATGTTGCCCTTGATCCTTATTCATCATATGGTCATGACGGTATTGTAAAAGATGGCGAAATAGTAAATGACGAAACGGTTGAAGCGTTAGTAAAAATGAGTATCAGTCATGCGCAAGCCGGAGCGGACTTTGTTGCACCAAGCGATATGATGGATGGACGAATTGGAGCAATTCGGAAAGGATTAGAGGAAAATAATTTTACTAAAGTGGGTATCATGGCATACAGTGCTAAGTATGCTTCTTGTTTTTACGGCCCGTTCCGCGATGCTTTGGATAGTGCACCGGGATTTGGTGATAAGAAGACATACCAGATGGACTATTCCAACCGGATAGAAGCAATAAAAGAAACACTGATGGATGTGGAGGAAGGCGCAGATATCGTAATGGTAAAACCA
>JAFDYH010000319.1 GCA_018267535.1 Bacteroidota bacterium | reverse complement strand
GTAGTACACTAAAACACGTAATATGGTTTCCATTCAAGATCTTCATTTTTCTTACAAACAGAAGAAAGTCTTTTCAGGGCTTAGCCTTGAATTAAGGCCAGGTTATATTTACGGTTTATTAGGGAAAAACGGAACGGGTAAGTCAACCTTGCTTCGTGGTATTGCAGGCTTATTGTTTCCGGATAAAGGAATAATAAAAGTATTGGGACATATACCGGGTAAACGGCAGCCTGTCTTTTTGGAAGATGTTTTTATGGTACCCGAGGAGTTTCATTTGCCTAATGTGCCTTTGGATTATTTAGTTAAGCACCAGGCCCCATTTTATCCAAAGTTTAATAAAGATCAGTTCAATCAATATATAAAAGAGTTTGACATTCCTGCCGGCAATACGCTGCAAAACATGAGCTATGGCCAGAAGAAAAAAGTATTGATCAGTTTTGGCCTTGCGGCAAACACATCCTTACTGCTTCTTGATGAACCTACGAATGGCCTTGATATTATGAGCAAGAGCCAATTTCGTAAAGTAATGGCAGGCGCATTGGATGAAAAGAAATGTATCATTATTAGTACCCACCAGGTAAAGGACCTTGAAAACTTAATTGACAGGGTAACGATTATTGACGAAGGTTCAATTCTTTTTGATCAGTCGGTTGAAAAGATCGCATCGAAACTTTCATTTAAAATTTCGTACGACAATTCTGAAATAAAAAATGCTTTGTATAATGAAAATTCATTAAAAGGAAGTTTCATTGTTGCTCCTAATATGGATGGGGAAGAAAGTAAAATAGACCTCGAGCTTTTGTACAAAGCTATTATTACAAATGGTAAGGGAATTCAAACTGTTTTTAACGCATAAATAATAAGTATGAACCAGGTATTCAGTTTTAACAGGTGGTTATTACTTGTCGCTAAGCATTGGTCGGAGAACCGGAAAAAGTATCTGCTGGGTATATTGGCTATTACCGGTATTATCCTGATCTGGTTTTTATTTAATATAATTATGGACCAGTACCGTTCGATGGGTTTTGGTACGCAGGTTGGAACTTATTTTGTTGGGCTTTTTATAGTGGGCTGTTTATATGCCAGCACTTTATTTTCAGATCTTGCCTCCAGGCCAAAAGGAATCAATTACCTGTCTCTCCCTGCTTCTCAGCTAGAGAAAACATTATGTGCTTTACTGTATGGAGTCGTTATTTTTTTTACCGCGTACACAATTGTATTCTATATCGCCGATATTATTATGGTAAAAATAGCCAATGAAGTAAGCTATGTGTACTGGCAGAAAAATCATACAGCTGGTGATGTGTTTGTTCCTGAGAAAGTAGTGAACATTTTACATCTGGAAGATATGAGCGCAAAGAAAATTAATATCGGATTTTTCTTTCTCCTTGGCTATTTCGCCGTCCAATCCGCTTATATATTAGGTTCGGTTTATTTTACCCGGTTTAGTTTTATTAAAACCACGGTTAGCTTACTGGTGCTTGGCTTGTTTATAATAATTTTTGTAGGTAAAGTTCTCAACGTTTTTATGCCGGATGGAAACTTTTACGGAGGAATAACAAGTTACAGGTTATATGAAGGCGGAGAGATGAGTGAAAAAATTATCCGTTTGCCGGAATGGGTGGGAGTAACCACTTTATTTCTGTTGAAATATGCTTTTGCACCGATATTCTGGATCGTAACTTATTTCCGTGTAAAAGAAAAAGAGATATAAGCAAATAAACAGATTAAATTATGCAATTCAGAGAATCACAAGCAATATACCTGCAGATCGCGGACTTTGTCTGTGAAAAAATACTGCTGAAGGAATGGGTGCCTGATCAGCGTATTCCTTCTGTACGGGACCTGGCTATACAACTGGAGGTAAATCCAAATACAGCGATGAGGGCAGTGGATTTTTTACAACAGCAGGAAATTATTTATAACCAACGTGGGATTGGTTATTTCGTGGCGCAGAATGCATATAAGAATGCGCTTCAATATCGTAAGAATGAATTTACAGAAAAGGATATGCCTGCTATTTTCCGGAATATGTACCTACTGGGTATGGATATTGATGAGTTGAAGCCCCGGTTTGAAAAATATAAAAAACAAAATTTTCAGTAAAACAGTTTAACCCAAAACAATATGCGTACTAGCAATAAAATATTAGCAGGAACATTAATTGTCGTTTTGTTGATTCTGACAGGTATTCATCTTGCTTTATATGCAAAATATAAGAACAATGATTTTATAACTATTAAAGACCTGCACGAGGAGCAATACGACTCGTACTCTTTGAAAGGAATTCAAACTGTTTCGCTTAGCGGGTTGCAAAATGTTATTATCAGGTCATCCGACACAGCAAGAGTTGAAATTGAAAAAGGGGGCGATAGAAAACTGGTACAAAGTTTTGCAAATGGCATACTGACAATAAAAGGGGATACAACGATTGTCGGTAATTCAGGCGCTACAGAAAGACTCCGCAGTTGGAGGAGCGTAATTATTTATCTGCCTTTAAACCAGGATATAAAATCAGATGATTGTGAAATAACTATCCAGGGAGGGCCTGATTCTTCAAAAGCACCATCCATTACAGGTGAAATGAATAGTACAACTCTTCATTTCAATACAAGGGATTACAACAATACTACCTCCGCAAACTATTTTAACAAGGTCTTATTGACAAAGTATAGCCATGGATCTCTTACTATTTCTCAATCGGTTGTAATTAAAGAAGCAAATATAAATATGGACTCATCCAGTTTCGAGGATAATGATGCTTCTCTGGGGGGTATTAATATAAACGCGGATAGCAGTTCTACCCTTAAACTGAGCGGACGAAATATTGCAAAAACAAAATTTACACTGAAATAAATGAACCAGCCCGTTATTCAAACCAGCAACCTGAATTTTTCGTTTAATGGTTCAGGTAAGACGCTGGATGGTGTAAGTTTATCTGTACCACAGGGAAGTATTTATGGTTTTCTCGGTCCGAATGGTGCAGGTAAAACGACAACCCTTCGTTTACTCCTTGGACTTTTGCGTTTACAGGAAGGAAGTATTGAAGTTTTCGGTAAAAATTTTCTGCAACACCGGATTGATATTTTAAAGCGTATCGGCTCCCTCATTGAGCAACCCTCCTTGTATGCTCATCTTACGGCAAGGGAGAACCTGGAAATTTATCGGCTGATATATAAGTGCCATAAGCAGCGAATAAACGAAGTGCTGCATATAGTTGGTCTTGAAAATACAGGAAAGAAAAAGGCCAAACAGTTCTCCTTAGGAATGAAGCAACGTTTGTCTATTGCTATTGCTTTATTGAATGAACCTGAATTATTGATTTTGGATGAACCTACAAACGGTCTGGATCCTAACGGAATTATCGAAGCCCGTGAATTAATTAAAAAATTAAATAAGGAGCATAATACTACTGTCCTGGTTTCAAGCCATATTCTAAACGAAATGGAGAGGATGGCAACGCATGTAGGCATTATTCATAAAGGGAAAATGTTATTCCAGGGTACATTGAATGAATTACAGCAAATGAAATCAGGAAAAGCTTCCCTGGAAATTGAAACTTCGGATAATTTAAAATCAGTGCAATTGTTGCAGCAAAAATTTGGCGCTCAACAACAGGATGGTAAAATTATATTGCCATTTCGTGATAAGGCGCAGTCGGCAGTTGTTAATAAACTGCTTGTTGAAAATGACATTGATGTTTATGCACTGCACCCGCAGCGAAACGATCTGGAACAATTATTTGTTGACATTACAAGCTATAGCTGATGAGTTTTATTGTATCTGTTCAGGCAGAATCTATTAAAGTAAAAAGAAGTTTGGCATTCTGGCTGAGTATCTTGGGAGCAGGATTTATCCCCGTTATTTTTTTATTGATGTATTATTTCCGGTCAGATGTATTTGTTTTAAAATTGGCCAAAGATCCATGGCGTAACCATATACTGCATGGCTGGCAGGCTTTGTCTGCATTCCTGCTGCCGATGTTTATTATACTTACCTGCAGCCTTGTTACACAAATAGAGTTTAAAAATAACACATGGAAGCAGGTGTATTCTTCACCACAGACAATAGCGGATATATTTTTTTCGAAACTATTTGTTATTCATTGTATGATTTTGTTTTGCTTTTTGTTGTTCAATATTTTTTTACTCGGAAGCGGTCTTTTAACGAACTTCCTTAATAGAAAGTATTCGTTTTTTTCAAGCCCTGTTGATTGGGAAATATTATTGCGCATGAATTTTAAATCTTATATCAGTATCCTTGGGATAAGTGCCATTCAATACTGGCTTAGCCTGCGGCTTAAAAATTTTATTGCTTCTATTGGCATCGGGCTCGCCTTACTGATAACAGCCCTTATTATTATGGATTGGGAACAGATTTATAAAGTGCCCTATGCATTTCCATTACTTACTTTTGATGCTATATTTAAAAAGAGGCATTTGCTGATAGAAAATCATGAGTGGAATTCAATACTTTATTTTCTTGCTTTTACCCTACTCGCTTTTTTTGATACAAAATTCAGGAAAGAAAGAGGTTAAACTTTTCCAGGTTTTCTTTTTTGTCGGGCATAATTTTTTATTAATTAGTCGTTAATTTTCCTGTTATTAGCGATCAGAACAACTATTTGAGGAAAATTTCCGTTAATTACATAGTCACACATAAAAAATTATATGCAGTTACAAAAAAGTAAGCTTGTTTTTTTGAGCCTGGTCGGCCTGATGGTAATTTTCTCCTGTAAAAAAAATAGCTCGGATAATACAAATACTATACCTGCGCAGGGTACAGAAGAAGAAAAATTCATGGATTCGGTGTATTTGTATTCACAGGAAGTTTATTTCTGGAATAGTGTGCTGCCTTCTTATTCCCAATTTAATCCCCGGCAATACAAAGGAGCTGATGAACTGACTTCAGGCGAAAACGTGATGAATGCGATCCGTAAATTAGAATCATTAGACAGGTATAGTTTTGTAACCACAAAAGCAGTATCGGATGGAATACAAACTGGTGCAAGTACTGATTGGGGATTTTTTATTAAATCATATTCAATTGACCATGCAGAGCCTATTGATTCGGTTTATTGGTACGTAAATTATGTCTATAATCAATCTACAGCCGGGAGCAGTGGCGTGAAGCGGGGCTGGAGAATAAATAAAATAAACGGCACCTCAATCAACTACGATCAATCGAGTATCGATATACTGAATAATATTTTTTTTGGCACAGGCAATTCTGCCAGTTTTGAGTTCCTGAAACCTGATAATACCACAACGAGTCTGACATTGAGTAAAACAAATTTCCAGGCTAATTCAGTATTATACTCTAATGTATTTACATATGGCGTCAATAAAATCGGGTATATGGTATTTAATCAGTTTTTTGGTTCGCCTTCTCGTGCTGAACTTGCATCGGTATTTACACAGTTTCAGTCCGCGGGCATCACTGATCTTATTGTCGATTTACGAAATAACCGGGGCGGTTCCACAGAAACCCAGGATACCTTATCTGACCTTATTGCACCTGTGACTGCGAATAATCAAAAAATGTATACCTACGAATTTAACCAGCAATTACAACAAGGAAATTTTCCATTACTAAAGAAAAAGCCTGGATTTGGTAGTGTTTCTTTCGCGCCGGCAATTAATACAGTTAATTTTAAAAAAGCCGGGAACCTTAACCTAAGCCGCGTGTTTTTTATAGTGTCTGGTTCTACTGCTTCTGCAAGCGAACTAACGATTAACAATTTGCGACCGTATATGGATGTGAAGCTAATAGGTGATACAACTTATGGTAAACCAGTTGGTTTCTTCCCGATTGATATTTTTGATTTTGATATTTATCCTATTTCGTTCCGAACAATCAATAGTGCGGGTAATGCGGATTATTATACTGGTTTTGCACCTGATAAGTTATCAGTAGATGGTGTAGATAAAGACTGGGGAGATACTAATGAGCCTTGCATTGCTGAGGCATTAAAATATATTACAACTGGTTCCTTCAGGGTAATGCCTAATAACGGTGTCGGACAGTTGAGAAGAGATGCTCAGATGATTATGAAACCGGCGCAA
>JAFDYH010000318.1 GCA_018267535.1 Bacteroidota bacterium | reverse complement strand
TAACGCTGACGGCTAAACGCAGCATCCCGCATTTTATAATTTACTTTCCGCTCGCCGATTCCGTTTTCTTCAATCTTTTTTATCGCCACTTCTATTGCATCCCGCATCAGCAATCCGTTCAGAAAGTCTGAATTTTCCAGTACTGCATCTTTTGTCGGATTCGCTTCTTCGCCATTAAAATGTTTGCCAATTATATTCGTGATGGGAATATTAAAATGCTTTGCAAACCTGAAATCACGTTCATCACCGCAAGGCACAGCCATTATAGCGCCGGTACCATAACCCGCCAATACATACTCTGAAATCCAGATCGGGATTTCTTTTCCATCAAATGGATTTAATGCATAAGCTCCGGTAAACACGCCGGTGATTTTCTTTTCGGCCATGCGTTCCCGTTCGCTGCGGCTTTTTACATAAGCGATGTAGTCTTCAACTGCTTTCCTTTGACCTTCGGAAGTTATTTGCTCTATTAATTCATGCTCAGGTGCAATAACCATGAAGTCCACACCGAAGATGGTATCGGGGCGGGTGGTGTATACACGAAGTATAGAAGCCCCCTCTAAATCTCCCCCTAAGGTGGAGACTTTAGAACCCTCCGATTTTTGGGGAGCCGAAGGAAGTTTGGAAAGTTCTTCTGTTATTTTTTTTACAACTTCTTCGCTGTTCTTATTTACCTCCTCGTTTGTAAATCTTAATTCGACAAATCCATTCTCTTTCAGAAATTTTGTTCTTTCCTTATCATATTGCTGGATCTCGACGTTATTATGATAGCCCCCATCCACCTCAATAGTCACTAACTTATCTAAACATGCAAAGTCAACAATATAAGAACCTATGATATGCTGACGACGTATATGAAAACCCGTTTTGTTAGCCCTTAATAACTGCCACAGTATACCTTCTTCATGTGTAGGATTGTTTCTTTTTTCCTCTGCAAGCCTCTTCGTTATACCGTACAGTGAAGGCTGAGCAGTTTCATATCTCGGAGTCTTCGGATTCTCCCCCTTAGGGGGAGTTAGAGGGGGCTTTTCGTTTTTTATTTCAAAATCTATTTCCGCTCCGCTACTTTTCCCAATCCAGTTCGTCTGCATTTCTTTCATTGCCTCACTGAACTCAATACGGTTCAATCCTTCCAGCAAACGATCGGCGTATTCAGTTATCCGCAAATACCATTGACGCAATTTCTTTTTTACAACCGGGTACCCACCGCGTTCACTTACGCCATTAATTACCTCGTCGTTAGCGAGTACAGTTCCTAATGCTTCGCACCAGTTCACTTCGCCGTAACCACAGTAAGCCAAGCGATAATTCATTAAAATATCTGCCCGTTCTTTTTCATTAAAACTCTTCCATTTATCAGCCGAAAACTTTATCGATGCATCTCCCGGGCATGGATAATTGATATTTCCTTCTTTATTAAAAGCCTCTTCTAAATTCTCTATTCTGTCTGCTTTATTCTTTTTGCGATTATACCAGCTATCAAATAACTGCAGAAATATCCATTGCGTCCATTTGTAATAGTGAGGGTCGCTGGTGCGCACTTCGCGGTCCCAGTCAAAACAAAAACCGATATTATCGAGCTGCTTTCTGAAATTCTGAATATTATTCTCAGTAGATACAGCGGGATGAATGCCATGATCAATGGCATATTGCTCAGCCGGTAATCCAAATGCATCATAGCCCATCGGGTGTAATACGTTGAAACCTTTCAATCGCTTGAACCGTGCATAAATATCGCTGGCGATATAGCCAAGTGGGTGGCCTACATGCAATCCCGCACCACTGGGGTAAGGAAACATATCCAGCACATAATACTTCGGCCTGGCTGAATCGTTAGATACTTTGTAAGCATTCGTTTCTTTCCATTTCTGCTGCCATTTCTTTTCTATTTCCCGAAAATTGTATTCCATGTATCGATGTATGTTATAAGTCGTTTGTTATCCTTCAAGCTCTGCGCTTTAGGTCATAAGCTGTAAGCCCTGTTAAGTCAAAGATTAAAAGCCTTTTGGTCTGGGACAATAGCGTATGGCTTATTGCTTACAGCCTATAGCCAACCACAATTGCTAAAGAAGACTTAAAAAAATTTCATTCTTCATTTACAAGCCTTGCCTCCGGCAATATCAGCACTCAACA
>JAFDYH010000317.1 GCA_018267535.1 Bacteroidota bacterium | reverse complement strand
AACAAGCCGTTCCAGGTTATTCATTCAAGAAACACTGTATTTATCAAGAATACATTTTTTACCACTAACGTTTTGATGTTATGAATATTAGTTCTTTGAAAATATTATCAATATTGACTAATATCAAACCGCAAATAATAAAATCTGTTAGCCAAATCAATACAGGTAAAGGATATGAATGCTGTAATTTTTTATGCCGCAAATTCTTACCACGGATGCATTTCCGGGATACATGAAGTATTACGCCGCCAGGGTTTACTAAAATATATTCACTGCCTGGAGCCGAAGGAAGTTCTATCTCCGGGCCAGGCGGAAGAAATAGATCGCATTACCAGGGAATACAGTCAACTGATTGATGACGATTTTGTAAAACTATTTATTGAAGATAAAGGAATCATTAAAGAAGCATAATGTAGCCTCTATTCCTTTGCGGATACTATTTTATATAATTTTCCATCTGCTTTGGTGAGAATATATAATTCACCATGGCTATCCCTTCCAAAGTGAAGATCTACACGATCGCAACCGCAAACTTGCTTAAGTGTTTGCTGAATATTGTTAACAGTAATTCTCCATTCCCGAACAAGGGAAAGTGATCCCTGCTTTATTTCAGCAGTATTAAAGTAAAACAAACGCCCTGAAGGAATATCGCCAAACAAAAACTTTCCTTTTAGTTTTGGTATTGATTTTCCCCAATATTCATAACCGCCTGCAATCGCATTACCCTCATCATGATCGAATTCAACAACCGGGTAAGTAATTTCATTTATACTGTCATTGCCAGGAAGAGGATATACGTTATTGAGATTTCCTTTTGGATTAAAGAGGAAATGTCCTTCACGAACAGGCCAGCCATAATCATTCCCGGGTTTGATTAAATCGATTGCTTCAATATTTGCCTGACCTATATTGCTTACCAGCATTTGCCCTTTCCGTGTCCAGGTGATGCGATGAGGATTCCGAAAACCATACGCATAAATCTCCTTAATCGTATTTGGATCAGGATCGCCGATAAAAGGATTGCTCTTTGGAATGCCATATTTTCCATTATTACTATTATTCCCGAAAGGATCAATGCGAAGAATAGTTCCCCATACACTTTTTTTACTATGCGGAATAAAAGAATATCCTTCCTGCACACTGGCCCCATCGCCAACTCCTATATACAAAAGACCATAATCATCAGATCCTTTTTTTGCTATTGGATTAAAAATTATTTCTTGTACACCATGTGCCCCGCTTACCATATTAATCCTCATCAATTCTCTTTTGGTACCGACGAACTCGTGTATCACTGGGTTATCTACTTTCCATTCTGTAAGCACCCATTGCATTGCTACTTTTATAGAATCTTCATATCTGAAATCAGCTTTGCCGGAACCCTGTGCTTCTGCATGAGTCGTGTAAAAAATATGGTTCTTTACAAAATCCGGGTGAAAAGCAAAACTTCCGAAACCGGTTGCAAGTCCGGGCGCATCAATAAATGAGGGAAAAAATTTCTTTACATCCAAATACATTACCGGTTTACTATTTTCCAATTTATAGAGTTTGCCACGCAGATCATTCACGAATAAATTTCCGCTTCCCGGTTCAATGGCAAGTTTGGTAATACGTGTCAATGGCATCTTCCCTTCTTCATTGGATGCGGGGAATTGACAGACCGGCTCAAGGTTTACTTCAAGGCTGGAAAGTTTTATTTTCTCCCGGATAGGATCTTGTATTCTTTTATCGTCTTCTGCAGTAATGCTACTATCGGAAGATTTATGAGTATTTAAATAAGCAACGACATCTCTTAATTCATTATCAGTCCATGATGAAAACGATGGCATTATTGTTTTGAATCTTTTCTGTAGCGCCAGTGCCCTTTCATCTTTTATTGAAATCATATTGGCCGGATTTTTTATCATCCGGTAAAGCCAATCAACAGGTGCCTTACCTGTTATACCTCCCAGGTTCGGTCCTATGCCATCCTGGTTGAAGTTGTGACAAGAGGAACAATTTTTCTCAAACAAAACTTGCCCTGATGCTATTGCAGCAGTGTCGGTAGATATAGCCTCCTTATCGCCAGCGGAATTATTGATACAACTTGCCAGAAAAGGCAGGTATGCCATAAAACCAACCAGGATATAAAACCGCATTCTCAGGCTGCTGTTAGTCTCATTCATTCAATTTTTTATTAAACCAATTTTAGCGGGAGCATCAGAATAAACAATCACATCACCTATATGCACGTACTTTCCTTCCGGGAAATTCAGTAGCTTAATGGGCACGTGGTGGTTTCCCTTTGCCAGGTGAGATGTCCCGCAAAGATCAGAACGCCGTCCATTAAGCGACGTTGACAGATTTAGGGTGTCTACAAA
>JAFDYH010000316.1 GCA_018267535.1 Bacteroidota bacterium | reverse complement strand
CCATAATTCGTTTCCGGCCCCTGGATTTTTGAAGTAATAATAGCCCCCATGTTGTGCAGTATCTCGGTGAATGTATCCTGCATATGTTTTGCCTGCTTTATCTCCGCATCCGACCATTTATAATGAAACCTCAAAACGGGTATGCCATATTTATCTACTGTATCGGGATCAATCTCGCAATAGTTCGATTCCCTCGCAATAGCTGTTCCTCTACCGGACATGCCTACCCGCGTTCCAAAAAAACGGCGATAATCATCTTTTAAAGATGCCCCGAAACCCCCGGCTTCTTTTTTATTGCCGTTTTTATCAGGCACCAGGCCATTCATGTTTTGTATACCGCGGCCAAATCCATACGACGGCATGCCCATGCCGCCCCCATATTCAATATGATAGCCACGGGGGAAATCAAGTTTTTTATTATCCAACCACCAGGGAGAATAAATATGAATGCTCCCAAGGCCATCTTCATTATATCGCTTACGGTCCATCAATTGTGGTAAAAAGCCTCCCAAACCAGCACCCGTTGAATCATGCAGGTATTTACCAACAACACCACTGTTGTTTGCCAAACCATTTGAGTGACGGGAAGATTTTGAATTCAACAAAATTCTTGCGCTTTCACAGGCACTGGCTCCCAGGATGATTACTTTTCCCTGCACCTGGTATTCCTGCATATCTTCTTTATTCACATAAGAAACGGCCTTTGCCAAACCATCTTTATCCGTTATTACCTCGCGGGCCATGGCATTAGGGATCACCGTTAGGTTACCTGTTTTAATAGCGGGTATTACCAGGCAGGAGGAAGCTGAAAAATCGCCATACACTTTACAACTACGCCCGCATTGACCGCAATAAAAGCAGGCGCCTCGGTCTTTATTTCCTGGCAATGCCTGCGTTAATACCGAACCTCTGCCGGCAATAACTTTTACTCCCGCCTTCTCAGCCCCTTTCCGGATAAATAATTCATTTAACCGTGGCTTTGGCGGCGGTAAGAAAATACCATCCGGTTCATTGGGCAATCCTTCAACGGTACCGTACACGCCAATCATACGGTCAACTTTATCATAATAAGGTTTTATATCATCATAACTGATCGGCCAGTCCTCAGTTAATCCATCAATATGATGACTCTTAAAATCGTCTGGTCCCATGCGTAATGATATGCGGCCCCAGTGATTGGTTTTGCCACCAAGCATACGGGAACGAAACCATTGAAATTCCGTTTGGTCTTTTGTTGTATAAGGTTCTCCATCCAATGTCCAACCACCATAAGCGGCATCGAAATCACCAAAGGCCCTTACGGTACCGGCGCCACGTCTTGGGGAATCCCATGGCCACTTTAATTGTAGTGAGTCTTTCTTTGGATCAAAAAAAGGGCCTGCTTCCAGCATCAATACTTTTAATCCTGCATTAGCCAGTACATAACCGGCCATACCGCCTCCAGCACCGGAGCCTACAATAACTGCATCGTAAACCGTCGCAGATTTTTTTATTTGCAAATCACCCATAAAAAATAAATAGTAGTTTTAAAAACACAGATTGCTAAATATAGGGAAAGAGGCTAACAAAACTGTCAGGGTCATTGACGTACTTAGCCAGGGAAAATGGCTTAAAAATCTTTTACAAAAAAAGAAGCTCTGTGTTGAATAAAAATGCAGCTAATAAGTCCCATTTAGTGATTTTAGTTATCGCACTGTTTGGCTATCATGGGAAAAAATTCAGGTACGTGCCTGTACTGATGTACAAAATACATTACCGGGAAGCCTCCTTTACATAGAAACCCTTGCAGCTCCGCTACAACGATTACCATCGAATGCCCTGTTTAATGACTGGAAGTAATTAGTACACTGGAGAACAGTTTCACCGATACCTGTCTTCCCCTACATGGGTTCAGCATCATGAATTATTATCAAAGCAAAAGAAGGGTTTTCCTGAAATCAGGAATTAAGTATAGAAAAAGGGCGACCAATATTTCACTTACCCAGGGAATAGTGCAGCTTCAAAAAATAGCAACCATAAGAGAACTGCGCGGCATATAAAAAACATGCTGAGATAATTACAGCCTAAAACTCAAGAATGACAAAGGCCGGTTCCGTTACGGGTGATTGCATATTCAGAATATCTATCAACTCCTTTCCCCATTTCGAATAATAATAACTAAAGTTATCGATACGCTCCTGCAAACTGTTTTGAGGAAATAATTTTTCCCGAACTACCCGGATATGTCTTTGCTGTTCTGTAAACTTTCTTTTTTCGGCCCGCAGCATTTTCTTTTCCAATTCCTGCAAACGTTGCAATGATCTTGTTTTTAATGCATCCACATGGGGCGCCAGCGTAGTATCTATTTCAGCAGCCTGTTTTTTAAAATGATCATAGAGCTGTTCTACCTGTACTAAAGAGCCATTCAGTTTTGTCGCATTCTTTGAATCGCGTTCTATCAGCTTATTCAGCAATTCCTGTTCTGACAAAAAGAAATCAGCGGCACTGAATCCTAATTTTTCAATTTTCTCCTGCCATTTTTTCTCTACCAATAAAAAGGAATTGCGTAATAATAATACAGGGTAAGAGACCTTATAGTAGCTAAACAATTCTTTTAACTGTAGCCAATAGGCCAGTTCCCCTCCTCCTCCAATAAATACAATATTGGGTAAAATCGTTTCCTGGAAAAGCCCACGCAGGATAACATTCGGGCTAAACCGTTCCGGGTAATCATTCAATTCTGCCAGTAATTCATCTTTTGAAAAAGTGATCCCTGTATTTAGTACTTCATATTTATTCTCTTTTACCTCTATCCGTTCACGCATATTGTCTTTCAGGTAAAACAGGTTTATCTCCCTTGGGTTCGCCTGTACTTTATATACCTCAGAAAGCTTAGCAGAAGTATTG
>JAFDYH010000315.1 GCA_018267535.1 Bacteroidota bacterium | reverse complement strand
TGTAAACTTCTTGCCAACGTCATTTCATCGGCATACTCCAGTTCGCCGCCAAAGGCAATGCCCCTGGCAATGGTAGTAACCCGAACAGCGAATGGCTGCAATTTTTTTTGTATATAGTAAATTGTTGTATCACCCTGGATATTAGGATTTAAAGCAAATATGATTTCTTCTGTGCTCTCTTTTTGCGTACGATGAACCAATGATTCAATATTTAATTGATCCGGGCCCACCCCGTCTAAAGGGGATATAATGCCGCCAAGCACATGATAGATACCATTATATTGCTGGGTACTTTCAATAGCGATCACATCGCGTATATTTTCTACCACGCAAATTATTTCCTGTTTGCGCATGCTGTTAGCACAGATACTGCATATATCGCCATCGGCAACATTAAAACAACGCTGGCAGAATTTGATTTCACTGCGCATCCTGGCTATTATCTCGCTGAACTGTTTTACACCGCCTGGGTCCTGTTTTAAAAGATGCAATACCAATCTTAATGCGGTTTTCTTCCCGATGCCCGGAAGTTTAGAAAATTCATTCACTGCATTTTCAAGAAGAGAAGAAGAGAATTGCATGCTGCAAAGATAGAAGAGTTCAGAGTTTTGGAGTGTATAGTTTTACCCAAAACCCATCCGGGATTTGATTGTTTCATTCAAACAGTTTCCAATTACCGGTTAATTAAACTACAGATAAAGGACTGCTGACTGATTTAATTTCTCCTGTTGCCTGGCTGATTCGTTTTCTGCGCTCCATTTTGTTGAGGATGACGGTCTTCGGGTTTCACAACTGCCTTTGAATCTACTTCAAACTCGTTCTCCCAGTTTGGCTTAATATTTATTTTTCGGGCAAGCGGTTTTATTAATTCAGGTTGTTTATGTTTTCCAAAAAATTCTCCGGGATCCCATTTGCCATTTTTATTATTATCCTCCAGTATCCGCAATTCGTATTCGCCTGGCGGCAATAACTGGCGATAGAAATCAGGTGAAGTCATAATTGCAGAATCCACAACAAGATTATTTTGCAGAAGCAGAAGCACCGGGTTCCGGCTCGTGTCTAAATTCAGCAATTTGAGGCGAATGCTGCCATAGTCAGCTGTCTTCCTGGTTACAAAGGAGATAGTATCATCTTTTAATAATTTGTTTCCAAGGGTGTCAACGCCAAAGTCTTTATCAAAAATCAGGTGGTATTGCGTGTTTTCTTTCCAGGGATATTGCAATGTTATTTGTTTCCCCGTACTATCCTTTATAAAACTATACCCGCTTACCGGTGTAAATGTTGAGTCGCTTGCAAAAACAATTTTGGTTGTATCTAATGTTTTAAAAGGAACCTCCACGCTAAAAATAAAATTCTTCAAAAGGTCTTGCTGGTTTTTATCGAGGTTGTTTTTTATTATCAGTCTTTTTTCTTTTGAAGGCTGCTGTTTTTTAGGAGGAGGGGCAGAAGATGCTCCCTCATTATCCGGGAAAGCATATAAGGTAAAAAAAGTTGTATCGCCGGTCACGACAGGCTTATCAGCAAAAGCAAAAAGCTGGTCGCGTCCGCTGAAGCGGTAACTGTTGCCTTCATCTTTCATTGCATATAAGGCATAAGTACCCGCAGGCAGGTTGCGAAACCTGAAATTGCCTTGTTTATCTACTTTGGCTATATAACGGGGCTTTTCTTTTATAATCGCTGAGTCATTGGTATTCTTATAGAGCATCACAGTTAATGAAGTATCAACAGAAGCATCCTTGGCCAGTATTACTTTACCTCTTAACTGTAAAGAATCGAAATAAGTGCCCGTAGTAAAAACGTAAGTGAAATTCTTAAATACATTTCCTTCATTTAAATCCTTGATTGAGTTTCCGAAATCAAGAGTATAGGTGGTATTGGGCTGAAGTGTATCGCGGAGTTTAACATATATATTGGTTAACCGGCGCTCTACATTTGGGGCCACTTTCGGAACAGGAGATACAATCAGGTTTTTCTGTACATCCTGGATTTCTACATATTCATCAAATGAGAAAGTAATGCGGTCAGCTGAAAAATTCTTTGTTGAATCTGCAGGCTTTGCGCTGAGTAAAACAGGCGGTAGCGAATCCCTGAGGCCACCCTGGGGTGGTATGATGTTGGCACAGCTTGTCTGAACCAGGATTTGTGTGATTAAAAGGATTGATAAGGATAAAAACAGGAATATTTTTAACACGGATTTCTTCATAATAAGTCTGCAAACTTAAGCGGTTTATCTGCAAAGATTTGCTAATAATATCTGAACCTTCATTTGGATGAATTAATACTATTTTATGAAAACAAGAGATTATTATGAAATAGGGTTTTAAAATTTCTGTAAATCCCCAAAATCCCATCAATCTGCTTTCAGACATCTTCTTCTTCCAACTCATGCAGTTTTACTGCCAGGTTATTTGTTTTTACAAAATTGCACCAGTGACAATCTTCTTTACCACACCCTTTATAAAAATCGCGGGACTGAATTTTTTGCCAGGTGGTTGTTATTTGCTGTGTTACAGTACTAATGTCTGCCGGGGTTATAAGTACTTTTTCTTTCCGATACTTTTTCTTTTTATCCGGCTCAATAAAATCAAATTCGGTGCTTATTACTTTCCAATCTTTGGCGCTGTAATTATCAACTAGTATTTTATAAAAAACAGCTTGTCTCCAGTAGTCGCCCCCGTTGGGGTCTTTTTCATTGGGTCCTTTGAGTTTGGATATACCCTTATCAGGATCGCCGGTTTTATAATCAACCACATTCACGGACTTACCATCAAATTCCAGCTTATCCAGCTTTCCTTTTAGAGGAATGTTTTTCACGACAACATTCCGGATGTTTCGTTCTATGGCAACGATCTTATTAAAAGAATGGATATAAGTATCGTAATAGCTACTCAGCACTTCCTGGCCATATTCTAACCTCCGCTCGAATTGTTCTTTGGTAAAGCTTTCGCGGTGACGGCGCATATACCATTCAAAATCTTTTATAAACTCTTCTTTATCGGAAAACTCATTGGCTTCATTACGCTGCATTTTGGTAAACAATTGTTCCAATGCATAGTGGACCGAAGAGCCAAACTCGGTTGCTTCATTTTTAGGTGACGGGATACGAACCAGGTTTTTGAAATAAAATTCGAGCGGGCATTTCAAATAATTATTTAATGCCGTTACGTTCATTACAAACTTATCCAGCAGCCGGCTGATAAATTCTTCTTCTATTTGTTCAATTTCCGGCTGCTTTACACTATCGAAATGTAAGGCAGCAAATTCATCAATAACATCCTTGTCCAATAGTATTGTTTGTACAGGGAGCATATGTTTATCCTGTATTTCAGCAATAAACATAGAAGGCTCCAACTCTTTACCATCGCTTTTATATTTACTCCAGGAAATATAAAGGTGTTGTTCCGCTCTTGTTAATGCTACATAAAACAGGCGCCTCAATTCTTCATCATCCGATGAGGCAACAGGCAGCGATTCAAACATAGTATCCGGTAATTTATAACCACCACCTGGTTTCTTTTTCTTTTCCCAGCTGGCTGCATTGCAACCTGCAAAGAATACATATTCAAACTCAAGCCCCTTGGACCCATGTGCAGTAAGCAGGTTTACACCTTTGTCGCTGCCGTTTACTTCCATCAGGGGTAATTTTATTTCTTCCTTTTCCATCACATCTATCAATGCTACCAGTTGCGGAAGGGTAAGAAAGGGGTTTCGCCTTGTTTCGTCCTTTATAAAGTCAAATAAGCCGGTCAGGATTTTTAATTGCCAATGCTTATCCGGGCTTTGAAGAATATGGCTGATAACACCTGCTTCACGGATAATATTTTCAAATAATTGCTGCAGTGTAACATTCGGCACATCGCCAATCAGTTTTTCCAGTACCGCTGATGCTTTTTTCAATCCTTCCTGCAGGCCCTGGGAAAAAAGATCTTTCGGTACTTCTTTGCTTTTTTCATACAGCCATTCCCGAATGGAGGTTTTGTTTTCTCCAAACTGCCTTTCGGCTACCTCCATACTTACCTTAGCTATTTCGATGGGTGGAATATGAAACCAGTCGAAATGGAGTATCTCGAACAGCATTTCATCACCACCGGTTGGGGTATCATGTTCGGCAGCGATGTATTTGAGTAACAGTACCAGCTTTTGCCCCAGCGGCAACTCCAATATGTTTAAATTGCGCTTACTGTACACCGGTAGCCCCAATTGTTTGAAATACTGTGCCAGTTCTTCACCGTATTTGTTTTCTTTATAAATAACGGCAATACGGCCGGGCGCTATTTCTTCCTGCAATAGCTGCTCAATATGCCTTGTTATGCCGATCATTTCCATTCGCTGCGATTCATATTCCTGCAATACAGGAGGATGTTTTAGTTCCTTGATTTTATTATTGCTGGATAACAACTCTTTGCTTAATCCCACAATTTTTTTTACCAGCCGCTCCTCATTACGATCAATCAGCGATTTGGAAATATCCAGGATAGGCTGGGTTGAACGATAGTTATTGGTCAAGACTACCGTCATCAGGTCTTTTTTATAATTACCGGCAAACTCAAGCATATTCTCCACATTTGCTCCCTGGAAACGGTAGATACTCTGATCGTCGTCACCAACAACGAATACATTGGGCTTGTCCCAATAACTGATTAATAATTCCACCAGTTTGTTTTGTGTACCGCTTGTATCCTGGTATTCATCCACCAGGATATATTGAAAACGTTCCTGGTAATTGGCCAGTAAATTTTTATTTTCTTCAAAGGCCTTGATCACCCAATTGATCATATCATCAAAATCATACCTATTGCGGCGGCGCATCAGGTTTTGAAAACGATCAAACTCATTTACTGCAGCCCGCAGCTTTTCCATTCGCTCCGCTTCTTCTTCTATCTTATCTTTTTTCAGATCACCGGCATTAAATTCTTTGTATTTTCTTTTATAAATAAATTCGTCGCGGTTGGGCAAATCGTTGATGTATTTATCAATCCGGCTGTTGATAAAAGCAGGCGTCCAACCTTCCCGCTTCATACTGCTGAAAAGTGAACCGAGATTATTGATTTCAAAATAAACATCGCCCCGGTACCTTTTCAATGGGTGGTTTTTAGGAAAAGAATCAATCAACTCTTTGAAGAACTGAATTTTCTCCAGCTCTGAAATCGGGTCCATTGCTGTTTTCTCAAACAGCGAAAGATTTTCCTGTATTACGTCATTACAAAAAGCATGAAAAGTATAGATGTTTACCTTATACGCATCGGGCCCTATGAACTGTAATAATCGTTTGCGCATAGCAACCACACCGGCGTCTGTATAAGTAAGGCAAAGAATATTATCCGGCGAAGCATCTGTATCCAGTAAAATTTTACCGATACGGCTGGCAAGTATCTGGGTTTTACCGGTGCCGGGACCCGCAATGACCATTACCGGGCCTTCGATCGTATCCACTGCTTTACGCTGCTGTTCATTCAGCTTATTGTATTCATCAAAAAATTTCTTCTCTAAACGATCTTTATTAAATGACATGAATTGAACAATGATTATTGAATAAGGTTATACCCATATAAATTTACAACTACAAAAGCAGTAACCGGCAATGGCTGTTTATTCTATTAAAAGAACACAGGAAATCCCTGTAACGCTTGAAGGAGCCTGGAACTTCTTTTCCAATCCCGCAAATTTACAGGCTATCACCCCGCAAAAAATGGGGTTTAAAATTATTTCAAAACACCATGGTGGTAAAATGTACGCAGGCCAGTTGATCGAATATAAGCTAAGGCCGGTTTGGAATATTCCGCTGTATTGGATGACGGAGATCACCCATGTTGAAGACAAGAAATACTTTGTTGATGAACAGCGTTATGGCCCTTACGCTTTATGGCATCACCAGCATCATTTCAGGGAAGTAAATGCTGGCATTGAGATGACTGACATCGTCCACTATAAAATTCCTTTCTGGCTTATCGGTGA
>JAFDYH010000314.1 GCA_018267535.1 Bacteroidota bacterium | reverse complement strand
CGTATGCCGCCGCATTCTATCCAGCCGGGGTCGGTTTCAATGTTTTTTGAAAGTTGCCTGTATAATTCTGCGCTATACATCATCATAGAAGTCAGCGAAACCGACCCCCTCAGTTGCCCTACTAAACCTGCAGAATGAAATGTAGAACCGCTGGTTAGTTCGCTTCTTTCAACGAGTACAACATCACGTACACCCTTAAGCGCTAAATGATAAGCAATTGAAGCGCCACCGACACCGCCACCGATGATTACTATACTTGCCTGGTCAGGAAATTGATTCATTTTATTTTAATTGGTTTAAGACTTTTTGATAATGTTCTCCCTCAAGCTCGGGTAAAACAGAATTCCATTTTTTTAGCCCCCATGTTCGGAAATCAAAATCGATAGGAGAAACAGCTTCCTGGATGGAAGCCCATAATACCCAGCCATACCGCGCAATCATCGACCAGGCCATAGCCCTGGCTATTTTGGAAGGTGAATGCTCCTGCCAGTAAGTGTCACAAAGGATAGTAGTTTCTTCCTCATTCAAAAATAGTTCACCGGCAAGGTTACCTAGATCAAAGGAGGCCTCGTTCTGTCCTGAATATTCATAATCGATAATCCATATTTTTTTACCATCATCCATAAAGTTCTCTGCAAGCAGATCATTATTACAGGGAACAAATGGCTCGGGTTTTTCCTTTATCAATTGTTCCAATTGCAATATCAGTGGTTCAAGCTGCTTATATTGATCCGGCAGAAAATAATTGTTTTCAATAACCGCTTGCAGGTACTTTTTCCGGATTACCGGGAAATAAAACTCACCTTGAAATGCCGGCCCGTTGTGAAGCTTTTTCATGGAAACAGCTATTCTTCTCAATAAACCTTCTTCTTTATGTATATTCTCTGCATGTAATGTTTTTGCCTCGATCCAGCTTATCACCAATACATTTTCCTTTATTAGTGAATCAATAACGGAAGCACCGACGCCCGCTTCATGCGCTTTCATTGTATTGATCCTTTCATTTTCGCGGTTAATACCTAGTAGCCCGGACTTCGAATCGCTGACCCTCATTACATAAGTGCCAGTAGCTGTCTCAACTCGGTAATTCATATTTGTGAGGCCGCCACCTAACGGGGTAATTTTTTTTACATTTTCGAATACAGGTATACGTGATACCAGGTCACTTAGCCTCGCGTCCTGTATTGAAAAACTCATGGTAATTGCTATTTAAGTCAAATTGTTTTAACAGGCCCGGTAAACCATTTTTTAACCGATAAGTGCCACCATACCCAAAGAAATAGCAACGTCAAACCAACCAGGATAGGCGCATAGTTTACAGCGAGCCAGGAAAAATCTTTATTTCCCGGGATTGCTGCCGGTTCAAATGGCATAATAAAATAAACACACATAATTACTATTTCGGCAATCGCAATTATGTTCATCCATTTATAATGATTGCCTGTATTCCATGCACCTTGTGCAAAGGCACTACCTGTTTTCCATCTTAACCATATAGGTATTACAAAGGCAAGGTAAAGACCAATAACGCCAACGGAAACAACTGCATAAAAGGCCGTAGGTATCCCCCTTGGGCTTTTCCATAATGCGGGCAATGTAATAAGGATACCGGTTATGGCCGAAGCAAGCACCGCATTCGCAGGTACTTGTTTTTTATTCACTTTTGCCCAGTGTTTATGGCCGGGTACAGCGCCATCCCGGGAGAAAGCAAACATCATTCTTGAGCAGGAGGTAAGACAGGCTATTGCACAAAACAATTGTCCCGCTGTAGAGATAATCAAGACCAGTTTAAATAACAAAGGTGATAGTGCATTATATAATATGGCTATTACAGAGCCACTGCCAAAAGGATTTATGGTAGTGTCAAATGAACTGACGACATCGGGCTTGGTAGCCGCGTATAAAAAACCTAATAAAAGAATATAACCACCAATAGCTGAATAAAAAATAGATTTCCATATCCCTTTGGCTGCAGTAATATGTGCTCCCTTTGTTTCTTCTGATAAATGAGCAGACGCATCAAAGCCTGTGATTGTATACTGGGTTAATAAAAAGCCTAACGGTAACACATATATCCAAAAAGTAGATCCGTTCGAAAAACCGGAATTGTTGATTCGTGCAGTGAATACCCACTTCAGGTCCTGGTGCTCAGAAGGGGCAATGACAAGTATAGCAATAATAATGGCGACACCGAATACGTGCCACCATACGGATATGTCATTAAATACAGCCAGTATTTCACTGCTAAAGCAATTAAGAATGGTTATAAAGAGCATGATGATAATAAACCAGAAAAATTGCTGATTGATACTATCCCCATTTAAAAAACCGGAACTATAAGCAGGGAAATAAGTACCGATTGTAATATTCAGGAATGTTGCTGCCCCATAAACAACAGAAGCCGTTACAGCAAGTAAGCCAACAAGGTTTAGCCAGCCTGTATAGAAGCCGGCTTTTGCACCTCCAAGTTTTGAAGCCCACCAGTAAATTCCTCCCGATACGGGATAAGCAGAGGCTAATTCTGCCAGGCAAAATCCAATAATTAAAATAAAAAAAGAGATCACTGGCCAGCCAATAGAAATAGCGATGGGGCCACCGTTATTCCAGGCCTGGCTGAAAGTTGTAAAACAGCCGCTGAGAATTGAAATAATCGAAAATGAAATCGCAAAATTGGAAAACCCTGAAAAACTTCTTTTTAGTTCCTGCTTATATCCTAACGCTGCAAGGCGGCGCTCATCTTCTGAAATTATTTCCTCGTTTTTATCGTTGTCAGTGTTGGTTGTCAGCGCCATAATCCAAATTATGGAAAACAGGCCAAAAGAAGATAACAGATTCGGGAAAATATTTTCCGGCACCATATTACCAATGCTATACCGGGTTTATTCAAGGCAGAGCACAGGCATAAGATAAGGGTGAGACTAAAACCTGGTTACCGGCAACAAGGTTTATCCTGCACTTTATTTAC
>JAFDYH010000313.1:3514-7398 GCA_018267535.1 Bacteroidota bacterium | reverse complement strand
AGACAGAGAGGTAATCAGCGATGCATTCTCCGCATCCCATTTAAGCGATTTGAATAAAGCAAAACGTCTCGTAATTCCCTTTTGATGGATAACCAGGAATATCACGAACATACCGGTGAATTCAGCGATAATTGATGCAAGTGCCGCACCGTTAAAACCCATTTCAGGAAAGCCAAACTTGCCGAATATAAGCAAGTAATCAAAAACTACATTTGCTATTGCCTCTGCCAATGTGCCCATAATAAGATAGCGGCTTTGATTGGTACCCACCAACAATGCATTTCTTAACTGGTATACATACAAAAAAGGTAAACCCCATATGCGTATTCTTAAAAAGCTGATTGCTTTTTCAGCATTATCAGAATCATGTATTACCAAGCGGAAGATGAGGGGCGTTACAAAATAAGTTAATACTAATCCTACGGCTGCAATGCCCAGCGACATATAAACCCCCTGGGTAAAAATTTTACCAATCTCTTCAGGTCTGTTTTCCCCGGCGCGGCGTGAAATAAGTGTTTGCAGGCCATTATTCATGCCAAAGCCAATAGCGGCGAATATGAGATAATAAACACCTGTTATACTGGCAATGGCCAGCGCTTCGGTACTATAATGACCAAGAAAAATATTATTGGTAATGAAATTAAGTTGTGGTATCAGTATAGCGACGCTGATCGGCAGGGCTATTTTGAAAATCTGCTTATTACTGATTTCCACTTTTAAATCATCCTGTATAGCTGCGTCTGCCATAAGCTGTAAATGGTGTGCCCGTCTTTTCTCTAAATCCGGAGCGCAAACCTACAAATAATATAGTTAAATGAACGGAATGCCCGATCGCTGGAGGGTTCATATATAGAAAGGGTTTGTAGCATTAAAACAATTAAACCATCAAATAATTTTCAGCACTCCGGGGCATTCAGGCCATCATCATCAATGTTATTAATATGGGGATGAATCGGCCCTGTTTTGAATGTTTTTTGTTTATTATTGCAGCTTGTTAAAAAATCAGAATCTGAAACAGTTATTCAATATATCCGGTAATATTTCGCCTGATCCTGCCGAATCTATACTCATGCTGGAGTTGGGCGAACAATATTGCTGTATGGCTGTAATGAACAGGAATGGACATGAGGCTGAAAGACTTGTGTATTATGAGGGAACCAATGAAGAACAATTACTGGATAATATAATGGCAGAACACCAGGAATTTAAAAATCATTATGCGGAGGTTTTGATTAACTATTCGTTTCCGCAAAGTGTTATGGCGCCTTCGAAGTTTTATACTTATGAAGACGGCAGGAAGATGTTGCAGCTGATATATGGTAATGAAAAAGAGGTAGCTGTTCTCTCTGAACATTTGCCCGAATACCAGGCCTATAATGTGTATGAAGTGCCGAAAAAAATACACTCCCGGGTAAGCATGCAATTCCATTCTGGTAAATACTGGCATAACTATTCATCTGTTTTGAAGGGGATGTCGGGCAGTGAGGGAGCCAATGTTTTTATGATTGACTTCAAAACAGGGCAGTTTAGTGTAATTGTTATCAAAGAACAACAACTGCAACTGGTACAGACTTTCGCCTATGCGGAGCCGGCAGATGTGTTGTACTATCTTTTGAAGATTTGTCATTCTTTTTCAATGTCCCCGCAAACGGTATTGCTTGTATTGTCCGGTCTGATCGATAAACAATCCGCATTGTACAGGGATTTGTACAATTATTTCGTATATGTTTCATTTAAGCGGAACCCCGATTCGATCAAGCTGTCTTATTCATTTGCTAAATACCCTTCCCATTTTTTTTCATCCCTATTTAACCTGGCAATATGCGGATCGTAGCGGGAGAACTGGGAGGGAGAAAAATCGTGCCGCCTTCCAGAATGCCTTATACAAGGCCGACAACCGATATTGCTAAGGAAGGCCTTTTTAATGTCATACAAAATAATTTGGAGATAGGCCAGTTAAAAACCCTCGACCTTTTTGGTGGTACCGGCAGTATCAGTTATGAACTGGCTTCACGCGGTGCAAAGCACCTGACTATTGTGGAAAAAGACGAACAAATGTTTTCTTTTATAAAGAAAACTGCTGCGGATTTAAAAATCAATAGTTTTCAACCTGTAAAAATGGATGTATTCAGGTTTATTAATCAGTGTACCGAAAAATTCGACTTCATTTTTGCCGGGCCGCCCTATGCTTTACAGGAGATTGATGATTTACCGAAACTAATTTTTGAAAAAAACTTACTAAATCCGTCAGGTTGGTTTATTTTAGAGCACACGCCACGTAATGATTATAAAAAATTCCCGTTTTATAAAGCGGAAAGAAAATATGGAACCACAATATTTTCGATTTTTATAAATAATAAAGATAGCCGCTAATCGTACAAACAATACATGTTTCCCTTGCGGAAAATAATTGAATTAACAGGGCAATAAGATGAAAGGTTTATCAACGAAGTCAGTCATTTTTGTTTCCGGAACTGGTTATGGTATCGGGAAAACGGTTGTGTCTGCTATTCTTGCTGAAGCATTGGAGGCGGATTACTGGAAGCCGATAGAAGCAGCACATGTAAATGGTGCAGATTCTGATTGGGTACGGTCAAACCTTTCCAATAACAGGTCTGTTGTTCACCCGGAAGTGTATAAGCTAAAGCAGGATCCTTCTCCATATTACGCGGCAAAGAAGGATGCTGTAAAAATTTCATTAGAAAAAATTTTTGCGGCCTATTGCCTGCTGCCTTCTTCCAATAAAACACTGATAGTAGAAGGTACTGGCGGGTTGATTGTTCCGCTAAATGAAACCGAATTTGTTTCCGACCTTGTGCGGGTATTGAATGCAAGGGTTATTCTTGTCAGTAATGATTCGCCGGATAGTATCAATCATTCATTACTTACATCAAAGATCACGAGGCAAAAAAACCTTCGGGTACTGGGCTGGGTTTTTAATAATGGTATGCTTTCTTATGAAGATGATATAGCAAGATGGAGTGGCTTTCCCAAATTAGGCTCGGTACCAAGATTTGATCCGGTAAACAAACAGGCAATAAAAGAAATAGCGTCAGCTATAAAACAAAACCTATTACAAGTATTACCTCCGCAGCATGCTGAAAGCTGAAGCCAGGAAATTGTATCGTGCAAAAAGAAAAGCCCTGTCACCTGCAGAACGCTCAAAACAGGACGACCTGATGCTGATACAGTTTCAATCTTTTGAATTACCATTTATTCATTACTTGCTGTCCTATTGGCCGATTGAAGAAAATAACGAACCCAATACACATTTGTTTACAGATTATATTGAATTCAGAAACCCCGCATTGAAAGTGCTGTATCCCAAGTCAGATTTTACTTCAAATACAATGCAGGCAATTGAAGTAACGATGGATGCAGCATTTGAAATAAACGAACACAATATCCATGAACCGGCGACCGGTATCGTTATGGATGCCGGTGTAATTGATATGGTATTTGTTCCCTTGCTTGCTTGTGACCGGGAGGGATATCGCGTCGGTTATGGCAAGGGTTTTTATGATAAATATCTTGGGCAATGCAGGAAGGATTGTATTAAAGCCGGGTTCTCCTATTTTGACCCCATCGATAAAATCAGTGACCGCCACAAATTTGACATACCTTTAGACCTTTGTATCACACCGCAAAACGTGTATGTTTTCTAATCTCTTCCTGAAATCATTCCGGGTTTTATTATTGCCAGTGTCCTTGCTTTATTGGCTGATAATTTTGATTCGCAACTGGCTGTATGATAAAAACATCTCCCGTTCCACTTCATTCGCTTTGCCGGTTATCTGTATTGGTAATTTATCCGTTGGAGGTACAGGTAAATCGCCGATGGTAGAATATATGATCAGCAGCCTGAAAGATAAATTCAGGATAGC
>JAFDYH010000313.1:0-3500 GCA_018267535.1 Bacteroidota bacterium | reverse complement strand
GGTGATGAACCGATGCAATTCCATACAAAGTTTCCCGATATACCGGTTGCCGTCGGTGAAGAAAGAATAGTGGCGATTCCATTGCTCCTGCACGACCGCCCGGATACGCAGGTTATCATACTCGATGATGCTTTTCAGCACCGGGCTATTAAAGCAGGGTTAAATATTTTACTAACCGATTATAATAATCTTTTTACAAGGGATTTTTATTTGCCTACCGGCGACCTGCGTGACCTGCGTTCTTCTTATAAAAGAGCAGATATAATTATTGTAACCAAATGCAAGCCTGACTTGTCAAGAAGAGAAGCGCATGAGATAAGTGAAGAAATCGGGTTACTTGCACATCAGCAAATATTCTTTACCTGCTTTGCCTATGGACAACCTTATCATATCGCCACGCAAGTACTGCAACCATTAACAAAGGAAACGGAGGTATTACTGGTAGCAGGTATAGCCAATCCGGCACCATTGAAAAAAATGCTGGAAGAATACAGCAAGACTTATTATATGAACCATTTCCCGGATCACCACATTTTTACAATTGATGATTTAAAAGAAATAAAAAAAAGATTTGAACGAATAGAAGCTACAAATAAAATGATTTTAACTACCGAGAAAGACGCGATGCGGTTAATGAAGTTTAAAGAAGAAATCAATACACTGCCTTTATTTGTAATACCGGTGAAGCATCGTTTCCTTTTCGATAGCGGCTCGGTTTTTGACAGTAGTGTAAATAAATTTATTGACAATTTTAAAAGCCAGGATATATAATTATGGGCAGGAAGAACTCAAAAAAGAAACAAAAAGAAAAACGATCAGGTGGCGGCGGTGGAAAAATCCTGAAAGGTACATTGGACATTACCCGTTCAGGAATGGGTTTCGTTATTATACCGGATGCAGCAGCGGATATATTGATCCGCCCCGGTGACTTCAATACTGCGTTGCATGGAGATACTGTGAAAGTAAAAGTGGATAAGTTTTCTGATGGCAGGAAAAGAACACAAGGCGTCATTACGGAAGTAGTGCAAAGAAAAAGAACAGAGTTTATCGGCCGGCTTCAGATGAATAAAGGCTTTGCCTTTTTTGTTGCGCAAATGGACAAACCGATGCCGGATATTTATATTCCTTTGGAAAAAATAAATGGCGCTACAGAATCCGACAAGGTAGTGGTGAAATTAACGTCATGGGAAAAAGGAGAAAAAAGGCCTGTGGGAGAAGTGGTGAGTATTTTAAATATAGAAGAGCCGAACGATGCGGCTATGAAAGAAATTTTATTGGAAAATGGATTCCCGATAGACTTTCCGGATGATGTACTGGAGGAAGCCGCAAGGATTTCAGAAACCATTACAGAAACAGAAATCAAAAAACGAAAAGACGTTCGGGATGTTTTGACATTTACCATTGACCCTGCAGATGCAAAAGATTTTGATGACGCTATTTCTTTTCGTGTATTGAAAAATGGTAACTACGAAATCGGTGTTCATATTGCTGATGTGGGGCATTATGTAGAGACCGATACGGCATTGGACCAGTTTGCGTATGATAAGGCAACCTCTGTATACCTTCCTGATCGCGTAAACCCGATGCTGCCGGAACATATCTCGAACGTATTATGTTCGCTTCGTCCGCATGAAGACAAACTTACTTTTTCTGCCATTTTTCAAATGTCCCCTACCGGTAGTGTAAAGCAATATTGGCTGGGAAAGACGATTATTCATTCCGATCACCGGTTTACCTACGAGGATGTACAGGAAATAATCGAGAACGGAACCGGCGAATACAGCGATGAGATTTTAATACTGAATACGATTGCTCAGAAAATGCGCCGGCAGCGGTTTAAGAAAGGGGCGATTAATTTTTCATCGCAGGAAGTACGTTTTAAATTGGATGAAAAGGGCAAGCCTATTGGCATCGTTATTAAAGAGAGCAAGGAATCTCACCAGTTAATTGAAGAATTCATGTTACTGGCTAACCGTACCGTAGCGGAGAATTTTTCAAAGATCAGGCATAACGATAAAGAAGTTCCTTTTCCTTACCGTGTGCACGATGATCCTGATGAAGAAAAGTTGTTACCCTTTATAGCGTTTGCCAAAAAATTCGGTCATAAGTTTAATACATCTTCACCACAGGCCATAGCAGAATCATTTAACCAGATGCTGAAAGATGTGGAAGGAAAACCGGAGCAACATGTGCTGGAGCAATTGGGCATTCGCACCATGGCCAAAGCAAAGTATACCACGGATAATGTTGGCCATTACGGGTTGGGTTTTGAAAACTATTGTCATTTTACATCACCCATACGGCGATATCCTGATGTGATGGTGCATCGTTTATTATTCCAGGCACTGGAAAATAAACTCAGCATCGATAAGAAGATGGAGGAAAAATGCAAACATTGCAGTGAACGGGAAAGAGCAGCGATGGAATGTGAGCGGACTGCCAATAAGTACAAGCAGGTGGAGTACATGAAAAATTATCTGGGTGAAGAATTTGAGGGAATAATCAGTGGTGTAGCATCATTTGGTTTTTGGGTAGAAACTATTTTACATAAATGCGAAGGCCTGGTTAGCATTAATTCGCTGACTGATTATGATGATTTCCGCCATGTGGAAAGTGATTACTGCCTGGTAGGCCACCGTAGCGGCAAAAAATTTCGCATGGGCGACAAAGTTTGGATAAAAGTGGTAGCGGCCAATTTAACCAAGCGGCAGTTGGACTATGAATGGGTGGTAAATGGCGGTCAAGAGAAAAAATAAACCAGGTAAGGACGTATATGTTCCTGCTTTACGAACTTCAATTTTTTATAGCATCTTTGCGCCTGCGGTTTAAAAAATTTACATGAATAGTTTTGAATCACTTTCTGAAAAGTTTAATCAATATTTCGATAAAAAACATTTCCCGGACGAACCTTCTACCCTTTATGCCCCCAACGAATATTTTTTAAAACTTGGAGGCAAAAGGATCAGGCCGGTACTGGCATTGATGGGGAATGAATTGTTTGATGAAATCAGCTCAGATTCATGGTATGCGGCTACAGCTATTGAACTGTTTCACAATTTTACGTTGATTCATGATGATATAATGGACAAAGCTCCTTTAAGAAGAGGCATGGAAACCGTGCATTCAAAATTTGGAAACAGTACCGCTCTGCTCGCAGGTGATGTGATGCTGGTGCGGGCTTATGAATACCTTAACAAAATCAGCCTGCCGTATTTGCGGCAGATAATGACTTTGTTTAACCAAACGGCAACTGAGGTTTGCGAAGGCCAGCAACTGGATATGGATTTTGAAACAAAAGAAAATGTGGTACTTGACGAATACCTCTACATGATTATTTTGAAAACTTCTGTTGCCCTGGCAGCCAGTTTGAAAGTAGGCGCATTACTTGGTGGTGCAGGGGAAAGAAACCAGAATCTTATTTATGAGTTTGGAAAAAAGATTGGTATCGCTTTCCAGGTGCAGGATGATTATCTAGACGCCTTTGGCGACCCGGATAAATT
>JAFDYH010000312.1:1627-8717 GCA_018267535.1 Bacteroidota bacterium | reverse complement strand
CCCGAGTCCAGCTTTACAGAGGCGTATACTTCTGTATTCCCACTGCCATGAGTAGATGTTTTCACATTTTCAGCTTTCAGGCCGAATGCATGTACATCGCCGCTGCCGCTTATGGAAGAAGAAAAATCTTTTGCCTCGCCTGCCAACGTAATATTTCCGCTACCATTTGTTTCCGATGTAACTATTGGGCTATGGATATCCGCGTTTATATCACCACTACCTGATACTACAATTTCCATCCTGCCATCATTACTAATTGTTCCTTTGCTATCAATATTACCCGAGCCATGCACTCCCAATGCGTTCAATGAAGGGGCCGTCACATACACCCTGGCAGACGAATAACTGAAACTATTAAACCCATCTTTAAAATGTACAATCAACCGACCATTTTCAACTTCTGTTACTATTTCCGGTATAATATTTTCATCGCTTTCTACAACTACTTTATAATCGCCTTGCGATATTTCAATATCAATCGACCCATGTGTTTCCACCCCACTGAAGCCAGTAACCGATCGCTGCTCTGTTCTTATATTCCCATTTCCCTTTACACCACGGCCTTCCACAAAGCGACAGGAAGTAAAAGCGATGAACAGAATCAGACCAAAAAGAAAACTATATTTCATAAGTGTTGTGTTTGTAGTTAGAAATCAAATTTACATGTTAAGATTTTACTATAACCACTAACATGCAGTTTCGTGTTTTGCCATCCATTAACTTTCTTCGACTATATTTTATCAATACAGGTTACAGCCAAACGAAAAAAATAAGCGGAGAAGAACTTTATCTAAAATGCTGAATAGAATTACCGGAGGTACAAGTGAGTGACACAACGGAAGCTGATAACAGTAATGCTGCCGGCAAACAAAAAATAATACTCCCAACCAGTGCGTAACATCTCCAGTCAAACTGCTGCCGTTTTTTTAACTTCGCGTCACAATGACGGAAAAAATTCTTATTCTCGATTTTGGCTCCCAATATACACAACTGATTGCCAGAGCGGTACGGGAAGCCAATGTATATTGCGAAATCATTCCCTACCAGAAGCCTTTTGAATTTGAGCCCGGGCTGAAAGGGATCATTCTCAGTGGTTCACCATTTTCAGTAAACGATGACAAGGCGCCTGATGTAAACGTACAGAGTTTTATTAAGCAGGTACCGGTTTTAGGTGTTTGTTATGGTGCACAATTAACGGCGAAACGATTTGGCGGCAAAGTAGAAAAAAGTAATAAGCGGGAATATGGCCGGGCTGTATTAGAGAAAAGAAAAGAAGATGTGTTGCTGAAAGATGTTTCAAAAACATCGCAGGTATGGATGAGCCATGCTGATACGATACTTGAATTGCCGCAGGGTTTTGAGTTGCTGGCAGTAACGGAATCAATACCTATTGCAGCATTTAAAAAGAACGGCGCTGACTCCAATCCGTTATATGGCTTACAATTTCACCCGGAAGTTTATCACTCGGTGGAAGGCAAGAAGATTCTTCATAATTTCTTAATTAATATCTGCGGTTGCAAACAGGAATGGACGCCCGCCCATTTTATTACTGATACCGTTGAAGCGTTGAAAAAACAGATCGGCAACCGCAAAGTTATTATGGCGCTGAGTGGTGGTGTTGATTCTACAGTTGCGGCCACCTTAATTCACAAAGCGATCGGAGGAAACCTGTATGGTATATTCGTTGACAACGGGGTGCTGCGCAAAAATGAATTTGAATCTGTATTGGCTACTTATGCAAAGCTGGGCCTGAATGTAAAAGGCATTGATGCGAAAAAAAGGTTTTATACTGAACTTGCCGGCAAATCTGACCCTGAAGCAAAACGAAAAACAATCGGCAAACTGTTTATTGATATTTTCCAGGAAGAAGCGCAAAAGGTGGAAGGTGTGGAAATGCTGGGACAGGGAACTATCTATCCTGATGTAATAGAAAGTGTATCTGTACACGGGCCTTCGGTTACTATCAAATCACATCATAACGTAGGCGGCTTACCTGAAAAAATGCATTTGAGTTTAGTGGAGCCTTTGCGTTATTTATTTAAAGATGAAGTAAGAAAAGTAGGTCGCGAATTAGGTATACCAGCTGAAATGATAGACCGCCATCCTTTCCCTGGGCCAGGATTAGCCATACGTATATTAGGTGAGGTAACTGAAGAAAAGGTACAATTGTTGCAGGAAGCAGATCACCTGTATATTAAAGGACTAAAAGATCATGCACTCTATGCAACTATCTGGCAGGCCGGTACGATCTTATTACCGGTAAAAAGCGTGGGTGTAATGGGTGATGAAAGAACCTATGAGTTTACAGTTGCACTGAGGGCTGTAACCAGTGTTGATGGTATGACGGCGGATTGGGCTCACCTGCCATACGATTTTCTAGCGAACGTTTCGAATGATATCATCAATAATGTAAAGGGTATTAACCGCGTTGTATATGATATCAGCAGTAAACCGCCGGCAACGATTGAGTGGGAGTAATGCATGAACCTGTCCCGATAGCCATCGGGATTTAAGATTTATAGGATTATGAGGATACAAAGAACTTTTGTTCTATTTGCAACATTCCTTTTGTTATTAACAAGACTGAATTCGTTTGGACAAACTGATTCACTTCCTTACAAACATGTAATTGCCGTGTTTGCACCGTTGTATCTCGATTCGGCTTTTGATGCAGCATACAATTATCGCTACGACAAAACATTCCCCAAGTTCATTAATCCCGGACTGGAATTTTATGAAGGCGTACAACTGGCACTGGATTCCCTATCCAAAGAAAATGCGCCGCTGGAAGTCTATATATATGATACCCGCTCTGCCACAAAACCATTGAGCGAACAATTAAAAAGCCCAGAACTGGAAGACGCTGAATTGATTCTCGCCTATTGTTCCGGCCAGGAATTGGCGGGTTTTGCGTATCAAGCCGCTTTGAAAAAAATTCCTTTTATCAATGTCAACCTGCCGGTAGATGGTGGCGTTAAAAACAACCCCTACTATGTAATGTTGAATCCTACACTGAAAACGCATATTGAAAATCTCTACAGGTATACACAAAAAAATTATGCACTGAACAATATTGTTTATTTCCGCAAGAAAGGAAATATGGAAAATACAATAAAGCAATATTTTGACGAGAGTGGAAAAACAACAATGTCTGTACCGCTGAAAATAAAGTATGTGGAGCTGCCGGATAGTTTTACAATAAATCAACTAAAAGCAAGTATTGACAGTACAAAACAAACATTGTGCATTGCCGGTAGCCTGGATGAAAATTTCGGAAGAAAGTTAGCCACTCAGTTAGCCTCTATCACAAAATCGTATAAACTAACCCTGATGGGCATGCCCACATTCGATAATATCAGTAAGGATTTCAGCAGGCCGGAATATAAAGGGTTGGAGATTCTTTATACTACTCCTTTTTATAATCCAAGAACTGATACAGTAAGCAAAAGCATCGTTAACTACTTTAATACGAAACTATATGCCCGCCCCAGCGATATGGTAATGCGCGGCTATGAAGCTACCTGGCGTTTTTCCAAATTATTGATAAAATACAAGGATGCTATTTCATCCAATCTTACAAAAAAAGAATTCAATGTATTCCGCGAATTCGATATTGAACCTGTTATCAACAAGCAGACAAATACGACTGATTATTTTGAAAATAAAAAGTTGTTTACTGTAAAATGGCTGGATGGACTCATCAAGTCCGCTAACTGAAAACTCACTTTCTTCACTGCGTAGATTTGCCTTTATCTTATTTGGATTTTATCCTACCTTCGGGTTAAATAGTTGTTTAGCTAACTAATTTTAAACTTATCCATAACACGTCATATGAACCGGACAATTAAAAAAGTAGCAGTATTAGGAAGTGGTGTAATGGGGTCAAGGATAGCATGTCATTTTGCAGGGATAGGTGTTCCTGTTTTATTGCTCGATATAGTACCGAAAGAAGCAGTGGAAAGCACGGATACTAAAGCAAGAAATAAAATTGTGAACGATGCATTGGCCGCTGCTATAAAAAGTAATCCTTCTCCTGTTTATGACAAAAATGTTATCAAAAAAATCACAACTGGCAATTTTGATGATAATATGAAAGACATCGCTACTTGCGATTGGGTAATTGAAGTGGTGGTAGAAAGGCTGGATATCAAGAAATCGGTGTATGAAAAAGTAGAACAGTTCAGGAAAAAAGGAAGTTTGATAACTTCAAACACATCTGGCATCCCGATACATTTATTGAGTGAAGGAAGAAGTGAAGATTTTAAAAAACATTTCTGCGGAACACATTTCTTTAACCCGCCCCGTTACCTGCGGCTCCTTGAAATTATTCCTACTCCTGATACAGATCCTTCAGTCGTTGATTTCCTGATGCAGTATGGTGATTTGTATTTAGGAAAAACAACTGTGCTTTGCAAAGACACCCCGGCATTTATCGCCAATCGCATTGGTGTATACGGCATCATGGCCATTTTTGGACTGGTTGATAAATTAGGATTGACGATTGATGAAATAGACGCATTAACGGGGCCCATCATTGGCCGACCTAAATCAGCAACTTTCAGGACAGCCGATGTTGTGGGTATTGATACCTTGGTAAAAGTGGCGAAAGGGGTTTATGATAATTGTCCTAATGATGAGGCAAGACAAACGTTTATAATACCGGCATGGTTAGACAAAATTGTCGCCAATAACTGGTTAGGTGACAAAACGGGGCAAGGCTTTTTTAAAAAAATAAAAGGCAGTGACGGTGAAAAAGAAATTCTTACACTAAACTTAAAAACTCTTGAATATGGGTCAAGGGTAAAACCCAGGTTTGCCTCCGTCGAAACTGCAAAACAGATAGATGACCTGAACCAACGATTAAAAGCACTGGTTGCGGCACAAGATAAAGCGGGTGAATTTTATCGTCATTTTCATTATGGTTTGTTTTCGTATATCTCTCACCGTATACCCGAAATAAGTAATGAGCTTTATCGTGTGGACGATGCAATGATGGCTGGTTTTGGCTGGGAAATAGGAGCATTCGAAAGCTGGGATGTATTAGGCGTAGCCAAAACAGCTGAAGCAATGAAAGCTGCCGGATATAAAGTTGCCCCCTGGGTAGATGAAATGATTACAGCCGGCAATAAATCATTCTATAAAATTGAAAATGGAAAACGTTTAAGTTATGATCCGGCAACTAAAACTTATAAACCTTTACCTGGCGGCGATGCGTTTATAGTAATGAGCAATTTCCAGGACAAAATGATATGGAAAAATGGAAGTTGTAAGCTGTATAACCTGGGCGATGATGTGCTGGGCCTGCAATGGAATACAAAAATGGGAAGTATTGGTGGGGATGTATTAAGTGGTATTCAAACATCAATTGAGAAAGCAGAAAAAGAATATAAGGGATTGGTGATTGCCAATGAAGGAGCGAATTTTTCTGCAGGCGCCAACATAGGAATGATCTTTATGCTGGCGATTGAACAGGATTTTGATGAACTGAATATGGCTATTCGTGCTTTTCAAAATACAATGATGCGTGTCCGGTATTCATCAGTTCCTGTTGTCGTAGCACCTCATGGCTTGGCATTGGGCGGCGCCTGTGAAATGAGTTTGCATGCTGATAAATGCTGCCCTGCCGCAGAAACCTATACAGGATTGGTTGAATTAGGTGTAGGCGTAATTCCAGGTGGTGGTGGCACAAAAGAGTTTACTCTGCGGGCTTCTGATGAAATGCATGAAGATGAACCGGAAACAATAACATTGAAAAACCGTTTCTTCACAATTGCTACGGCAAAAGTGGGCACCTCTGCCTACGAAGGTTTTGATATTGGTGTGTATCGTAAAGGGCACGATGAAGTTGTTATCAATCAGAATCGCAGAATTGCAGAAGCTAAGAAATCGGTTATTGAAATATATGACAGCGGCTATGTAATGCCTGTTCAAAGAACAGATATAAAAGTGTTGGGCCGTTCTGCATTGGGCGCTTTGTATGCTGGTATTAATGGAATGTGGCGTGCCAATTACGCTACAGATCATGATGTACTGGTTGCAAAAAAACTCGCTTATGTAATGTGCGGTGGTGATTTAACTGAGCAAAGTTTAGTTTCTGAACAATATTTACTCGACCTGGAAAGAGAAGCTTTTCTTTCTTTATGTGGTGAAAAGAAAACACTGGTAAGGATGCAGAGTGTATTGAAAGGAGGAAAGCCGGTACGGAATTAATAGAACTACGTTTTATAAGATTAACCAGAAAGGTCTTTCCAGCTGTCTTTACAAAAAATTCATCAGCAATACTGAATAATGGGTTCGATAGAAATTGATTTTAATAATAAACACCTCTTTCTTTTTTCACACATCATCACCTATGGTAATGCCGCCGATGAAGCCATTACCGAATCTATACGTAATGAAATAGAAACCATGTGGAATGAAATACATGGAAGAGTTCAAATAAAAGGCAACCACTTCGAAGTAATTTTCAGGATTACGGCTTCGCTTCAACCGTCTATTTTACCAATTGAAGTTTACCAGAATACGGACCCGCGCAACAACTATTTCCGCATTGAAGAATTCGCTTATGGTAATATTTCCTTTGTTGATGGGCTGGGATGCAACAGTGGTTATTTCAAACTTGAAAATTTGTACAAAGGCTCTACAACTGCTGCTCACGAGTATGGTCATACGCTGGGACTGGAGCATCCTTTTGATATGGACTACCGTGGCAAAGGAATACCGGGAATAATGTATCCTAGGGGAACTTTGGTGGATGCACAGTTCCAATATGACCCAGCTAAACCTGCAGGTGTAACAGGTGGCACTATGCACCCAATGTACCGGAGAGTAAGACAGGAGGATATTGATGATTTAAAGATCAACCGTCTAAAGTTTGAAAATGGTAAAGCGATTATCGGAGAGTTTACCAATGTATATCACCGGAACCACGCTGAAATTGATCCAAATAGTTTTATGAATCCTTCAACTGATGTATAGCAGCCTGTATCGTAGGATATAAAAAAGTAAATCGTTCCTCTTTCAGTTTTTTACTACTTACAGTTGTGCTTTTTAATACTTCAATACTCATTTCGCCTAATACTATCTTCAA
>JAFDYH010000312.1:0-1605 GCA_018267535.1 Bacteroidota bacterium | reverse complement strand
GGTTGTGGAGCTACAGCATTGTAAACACCATTCATTTTTTCATTTTCGATGGCATGGATATAGGCTCTTACCAAATCATCAATATGAATCCAGCTGATGACCTGTTTTCCCTTGCTCAAAATAGTTGCGATACCAAACTGTAAGGGCTTTTTAAATTCCGGGTAAGCGCCACCTTCATTGCTAAGTACAATCCCGGTGCGAAGCTTCACTAACCGTTTGTTCAATTGAGTGACTGGCTCAATACTTTTCTCCCATTGTAGGCAAGTCTGGCCTAAAAAATCAGAATACGCCGGATCAGCTTCTGTAAATTCATTGTTGCTTGTATGCTTATCCGGACCATACCAACCAATTGCAGAAGCGCTGACAACAGCTTTGACTTTATTGAGGGTTTCAGCCAATTTTTTTACCAGTAATTCACCGCTTTTCACCCTGCTATCAACAATTTCTTTTTTTCGTTTAGCCGTCCATCTTTTGTCGCCCACATTCGCTCCTGCGAGATGAATAATGTAATCGGCCTTTGCCAAAGCCAACAAATCAATGAATTGGTTTTCTATATCCCATTTTGCATAGCTGATATTATTGGCCGGATAATGTATTTCAGGGTTACGGGTAAGAACAATGACTTCATAGTTTTTCTCCAGCAATGCTGTTGTAATAGCGCTTCCGATTAATCCTGTACCTCCGGTAATAAGAACCGTTTCTTTTATATTCATAACAGTAATTGACTGTAAAAATCATCCTTTTTTTATTCATTACTATTAATAACAATAATTACACCTCCGGTAATGCTCGTCGAAATTGCTGAATAGAATTACAAAGCGTACAAGGGAGTGACACAACAGGCGGTGATAGCAATAATACAGTCAAGTCCATAAAATATATTACTGTTTTGCCGGGTTTACCGATTAAAGGGCTTATTTCCTTCCGAATTGTATCTTTGCCCCGCTTTAAACAAAACGCATGACGCCGAATTTCAATCCTGATAAACAACACACCCTGAAAACAGCTGTAAGTATCTCCGGCACAGGCCTTCACACAGGCGTGCTGGTGGACATGAAACTGAACCCTGCAAGTCCCGGATATGGCATCCAGTTTCAAAGAGTTGATCTTCCCAATAAACCGGTAATAAAAGCTGATTGCGACCTGGTAACTGATACCAGCCGTGGTACAACGCTGGAAGTTGCCGATGCAAAAGTAAGTACGGTAGAACACGTGCTGGCGGCACTGGTGGGCATGGGTGTTGACAATTGTTTTATTGAAATCAACGGACCTGAAATTCCAATTATTGACGGCAGTTCCGAGCCATTTGTTGAATTGATTGAAGAAACCGGTGTGGTAGAGCAGGACGCGGCAAAAGTCTGGTACACACTGGATGAAAATATTTTTCATGCAGACGAAAAGAAAAGGGTAGAAATGGTGGCGATGCCGGCGATGGAATATAGCATTACTACTTTGATTGATTTTAATTCACCAGTATTAGGTACACAGCATGCAGGGCTAAAGCATATACGCGATTTTAAAGATGAAATAGCGCCTTGCCGCACTTTTTGCTTTTTGCACGAACTGGAAATGCTGCTTGACCATAACCTGATTAAAGGTGGTGAC
>JAFDYH010000311.1:5377-9608 GCA_018267535.1 Bacteroidota bacterium | reverse complement strand
ACTGATGGCAAACTGAATACCATTGTGAAATGCCTGGATGGCTTGCTGTGGCGTATTTGCCATAAAGCAAAATTTACTGCAATCCTCAAACAACTTCGTTACGTTCGTTTCCTGGAAATACCCGGTGCCCAGTTTATGCGATAAGGCGGTTGATGCAATGGCTATCACCGGGTTTCCACTTCTGTTGGCGTCATACAAGCCATTGACTAAATGCACATGCCCGGGGCCGCTGCTGCCCATACAGCAACCAATACCATTCAATTCAGCATCCATAGAAGCAGCATAAGCACCTGCCTCCTCATGACGCACATGGATCCATTGCAGCCGTCCATCACGGCGTACCGCATCATTTACAGGATTTAAGCTATCACCGGTAACCGCAAAGATTCTTTTTACACCTGCATTTACAAGTGTTTCAACTAATACGTCCGATACATTTTTTGACATAAGCGTATTGTTTTGTGAGTGAGCATGATTTTTAAAAACATTAGTTATTCTGAATAATACAGAGAACCCAATGATGCCGAAAACCTCCCGACGGTAAGCAATCCCGCTTCCTCAATTAAGGATCAACCCGCATAATAAATAAGAAATCCTCAATGGTCAGTTCATGTTGTGCGTTCGTGCATTTGTAAATTATTTCAAGTTATATTTTTTTTAAATTAAATCAATTAAACGATTCGTTTGGTCAATGTATTTGTGTGCCTGACCAGCATTGGCTACTGAAAGAGCATTTAGGTAATGCACCCAACTAATGTATTCATTTACAATAGCAGGGTCATGCGTAAGTAATGCTGGATTACCTTTTGGTCCTGTGTAATTATAGGGATAACCTTGAAGCATTTCCTGAAAAACTGCGGCGTCAAATAACTTGTCCACAAAGTCATTGTAAGAATTAGCCCTTGTATTTTGTACTTCTTCCTACATTTTAAAAGTTGACTGGGCAGCATAGTAATTCAGAACTGAATCGGAAATCATTTTGTCAGAGATTAATCTTAATGACCCGGAACTTTTCATTTGTTCATAGGTACGGTCGTTAAGTTCAAAACGTTTGTTTACGGTAGTAATTCTTCTGGCTAACTAGTACATGTTATGCCCATATTTATCGCAGGCTGGATTGCGGAGTAAATGGATTAAAGAATCTGCCATTATTAAAACTTGTTCGCTACCGCTTATCATGCTGGTGATGTTTGCCGTGTCAGTCTTCAAATCATCTATCATTGACTCCATAAATACCTTTTCTCTTTCCTTTTCAGCCCTATGCTCTCTGAAGTTCTCAACAAGAAATCCAAGAAACACTGCAAGGAAAAGCATAAAAAAACTCCAACAAATATTCTCCCCATTTCTTTTTATACGTTACGTGATGGGGGTGTTTGTGTACTTCCCTATTTTCCGCTTCTTGATTTGGGTTAACAGTCTCCGTGTCATTAGTAGAAATAATTTCTTCGGTTGGATTCGCTGGCTGGATATTTTCCGGATTGTCTAAATGTTCTTCGCCTGTATTGCCTGCCATTTATTTAGGTTGGTTAAGTTATTAGGGTATTCAGTTAGCATGACACACAACGGCCAGAGCTTGCTGATGTGCTGGAATTGTATAATGTCGAGCCCTGAGCTGTTGCTGATTGAAAAACTGATGATGAAGATAACAACAAAAACTGATAGAATTCCGTCGGCCTATCAGGGTCTGTCCACCTGATGATGTACTTATGAGGCAATCATGATGCAATTGGTGCAATTCATTTTAGGTCAGGTTACTTGCCTTCCATAATTGCTTTTACTTTTTTCTGCAACTGTTTTTTGTCTGGCAGATAAAGCTGATACTTGGAAACAAAAATTTTATTGGAGATTCCACCCGTTGCAAACTCAACTAATACTTCGTCTTTCTCGGCTGAAAGAATGATGCCAATTGGTTCATTGTCACCCTCAACATTTTCTTCTGTCTTGAAGTAGTTAAGATAAAGGTTCATTTGTCCAATGTCGCCGTGTGCAACATTTCTTATTTTAAGGTCTATGAGTACAAAGCATTTTAGAATACGATGATAAAATACAAGGTCAATGGAGTAGTGCTTATTGCGAAGGGAAATTCTGTATTGCCTGGCTACAAATGCAAAGCCTTTACCCAATTCAAGTAAGAACATTTGCAGGTTGTCAATAATTTTTTGTTCAAGGTCTTTCTCTGTCATGCGGTGGCTTTGCGGTATTTTGAGAAAGTCCAGAACGTAAGGGTCTTTAACTGCTTCTGTTGGATGGGTAACAATATGCCCTTTTTCTGAAAGCCTTAAAACACCTTTTTTGTCTTTGCTTAATGCAAGCCTTTCAAACAAGGAAGAATTAATTTGTCTTTCAAGTTCCCGTACAGACAGGGTTTCGTTCAGGGCATGTTTCTCGTAAACCTTTCTTGCCGTATCATCAGAAACTCCAATCAAAGCAATGTAATGGCTCCAACTCAATTTGGCGGACACTGTCTGCCATTTCTGATAGGCAAGATAAAATCTCCGCATATCCAAAATATTGCGTCTGCCAAATCCTTTTCCATAGCGTTATCTTAAATCTTTGGAAAGCTTTGTCAGTAGCTCACTTCCGTACTCAGCTCTTTCCTGTCCATACTGCTCATATTCTACAATGTGTCTGCCAATTTCCCAATTAGCTTTTACCAGTTCCGTATTTACTGCTTTAATAGCATTTTGCCTTGCTTGTTCAATTGTAAGACCAATGCTGTCAAGTAATTGATTATATTTTTGTATAGACGGTTTCACAAGTGTAAATATAGTTTAAGATGCCTTGCTTGGGTTGTTTGGATATTGATATTTCCAACAACATCTTTAAATGAAATCCTTTTTTGATACAAGCTGCATATTTTCATGGCATCTTCGTTGCGTCGCAATCCGTTCATCGGTTGTACATAAATTGAGCTATTTGTAAAGAGTAAAATCAATGTTTGAATATTGTATCTAAATGAAATTCCAAAAACTCATACTTCGGCAAGTATTTTTTAGGAAGTTGAATTTTACTGTTTGGCAAATGAGAAAAATATTTTTCATAATAACTTTCTTTGCTTTTCTTTTTTAAACCCGACGAAACTACAACTTCAAACTTGTTGTTGATACCGATGAATCCTTTATCAAATGCTTTGTCATATAAAGCAGATAAACAAATTCCGTTTTCGGGATTCAATCTTTCATTTTCATTTTTTGACCAAGGAATGATGTGGCTTGCAAAAAGCAAATCTGGAATGTCTATTCCACTTATGGCACACTTGTTAGCATAATTAGCCATCACTATTTGACGAAATACATTTTGATTTACCCTTGTTTTAACTTCTCTTATTTTAATTTCACCTTTTAAGTTTTCTGTCCCTTCAAGAATATCAGAGAATTTTTGTTCAATAGTTTCATTTTCTTTCTCAGCTAAAATTCTTTCACTTTCAAAAATTAATTCCTCTTTGTTATTGATAAACTCATTCCAAATTGGTTCAACTTGTTTTTTGCCACCTGACATTCCTTTAATTCCTCTTTCTTGATGGTAAGGGTCAATATGAGCAAAATTTGTTAAACGAATTGCAATCGAATCTGGAGTTCTGCCTATAATATTTGCTAAATGAATTATTTCAGGAGTACGGCTGTGCATTTTACCAAAAGGCAATTTCAAGTATAGATTAAAAGCAAGTATTAATTCTTCTTTTGACCAGTTTTTATTCGCCATTATAAACTTTCATTTTCTTTAAAGCTCAATAGTAGTAATGCAGATGAACGGATTGCGACGCAACAATGCTCAATCAAGGCTCAACTGCTGGTATCAAAATATTTGCACCCTTCATGCCATGCCAAAAACAACCATGAACAAATATGACGGTTTTATATTTTGGCAGCACAATATCCGGTTTGCCGGGTAAGTTTTTACTGTGAAGCCTGTATCTAAAACCATTTGCAAATAAATATTTACGAACTATTAATTCCGGCTTTGTGTTCTTTGACCGGATTTGGCTCATATTATAGCTTCTGACTTCTTTTGTGTGGACATCAGCCATATTACTTGCCTTGCTTTTCCAGTACTGAAATATTAAAGTCCAGGTACCAGGCAAATTTTACCAGATAGTCTATGGTAATTGCAAATTTGCCAGTTTCAACCTTTGAAATAGTGGAACGGTTCACTTCCATTATCTCGGCCAGTTCATCCTGACTAAATCCTTTTTTTTCCCGGAACGTCCGGATTTGTTTGCCAATCACTTCCC
>JAFDYH010000311.1:0-5305 GCA_018267535.1 Bacteroidota bacterium | reverse complement strand
AACTACTCCTACCTGGTCTATACCACCTAATACCAATTGTTGATATTGCCTTACGGCTTTATCATTGCTGCTGGTTTCAGCTTTAAAAATTTCGATTTGGTCGTTGTCAAAAGTTACTTTGTCACCGACTTGAAGTGTCTTGTTCAATTGAGTTGTCATATTTAATGTGCAGTTTGTATAGCGTTGCCCCCGCTTTTAGAACTATAAAGCTACTGGAATTAGTAGATATGCAGTGCAATATATTGAACATTTTATCCTCAATGAAAAATCGTCCAACAGTTGTTCAATAGATAATGTCTTGCTGATGTTTGAGGTGAAGCTCATAAGAATTCTGTCTGCTGGGTGGTGGGTGGGCTTGGGGCGTTAGCATTTTTAGCTCTTTGCAAGGTTGGCTTTTGTGTGTCGGCATCGTGTGCCTTGCAATGTGCTAAAAATAGCGTGGGGTCGGGTGGCAAAGTCATGTTAGTTTGAATTTTAGTAGGATGCTGTTTAGGGTGACATACAACGACCAGGGCTTTGTGCAGGTAGGGAAATAGTCTTCCGTCCGCCCGGCGCCGCTGCTGAATGAGAATTGAGCGTTTAGGTTTTATTAAGGCTGGTTGAGACCTGGACACCGTTTGCCAAGGTTTGATAAACTACACAATATCTTTCAGTGAGTTTTGAAAGCGATTGCATTTGTTCATAAGTCGCGTCGGTGTCTAAACTGAATGATAAGCGAATTGATATGAAGCCAACGGGCACTTCTTTTGAAACTCCCAATGTGCCACGAAAGTCCAAATCACCTTCAGCTTTAACTGTGCCGCTTTTTATCTCAATTCCAATTGCAGTTGCAACAGCTTGCAAGGTAACACCGGCACAAGCAACTAATGCCTCCATCAATAAGTCGCCCGAACAAGCCAACATTCCTGTTCCACCTGTTGCCTTGTGTAGCCCTGCCTCAATGAAAGCTTTGCCTGTTTCTACTTTGCAGGAAATGCCATCGCCAATTTTACCATTAGCGTTAAGTGTTATGGTTGCCGATTCAGGTTGCTCACGATATTTCTCTTTTAACGGAGCTTGCAACCTTTTTAATTCTTCTGCATTCATTTACTCCGAACTTGTTGGGTCAATAATTGCCGAAACCTTTGTGATAACATTCGCAGGAAATCCTCCTTGCTTTGCATGTTCCCGAACCATATCTTCGTTAGGTGCAATGTAAACGCAGTAAATTTTATCTGCCGTCACATAGCTTTGAAGCCATTGAATTTGAGTGCCCATCTTGCTCAACACATTACAAGATGTTTGCGAAATAGCTTTTAATTGGTCAGCAGTCAATTTCCCTGCTGATGGAATTTCTCGCTCAATAATAAACTTAGGCATAAATTTTAATTTGTTACTTATTCTGAGAGGTTTTTTAGCTTTCTCATTTATTGCTTATTTGTAAAAGTCAATCAACTGAAATCTGATTAAATCTTGTACTGTTGCCATAGGGTTGTATCTGACGTTGAAGCATTGGCGATGTAGCGGTATTCTGTATTCAGTCTGCACGGTGCCGCTGCTGATTAAACATACAAAAGCTCATTGTTTATTCTGTTGCTTGGCTTTATTCGTCAGCCGAAACCGAGGCTGAGTAGCGAAAAAAAGGCTGAGAATTTATTCGTCGCCCCGCCATATTGCCAATGCAATGTTAGCGGTAGTTTTGTGCTCACCAAAATTTTTTAATGTTATGAAATTCTATAATCTCCTTTTGATTAATAGTTGGGTTTATGTAATCTGTTAAGTCTTTGATAGTTTTTATATGTTTTGCATCTTCATCTGGCAAAATGCTTTTTACTTCATCCAATTCTTTTTGGTTTGTCACCCAGTCTGGTATTGTGTTCACTGGTTGCATTTTGTCAAACGAAGCAAGCATAATAGCCCCATCGCAAAAATCTTTTAGTTTAATTCCGTTGAACTTGTCAAAAGCATAGAAGCTGTTATGGTCTTTTAAGTTTGCAAAAGCAGTGTTGCTTGCATCTAGAGCAAAAGGTCTTTTTAAAGTGTCATAAAGCTGGTTAAATACGGCTTCAAAAGGATAAACATATTTGATGTCTTTGCTGTTCATTAAATCCTTGTATAACCACCATCTCGGAGGGAATGGAGCAATAAGCCAAAGTTGACAAACTTTTTCTGGATATTTATTGAATAGTCGCTCACCCGCCCGTCCTTCCTTTTCTTTTAAAAAGAAAAATTTTGGTGTTTGAAACTTAGTCAATGAATGTTGCCAACCACAATAAATAAGTATCTTTTTATTTTTCTGAATAACTTCTTTTTCAACAATCTCTGGCAATATATTATCAAAGCTTTTCTTTCTTTCTTCCAAACGGATATTCTGGTTTGGAGAGTTCCATCTTTTCGGAATGTAAGGTTTATTCAGTTGCAGAAACTTTATCTTTTCATCTGCTTGCAAAATGTTTTTGTTTAGCTGCCAAATGGTTTTAAAAATGTCTAAGTATTCTTCATAGCACCAGTAGTAATTGGAGTTTCTCATTATGGCTATAGCCTTTTTCCTGTCAAATTCGGAAGCGGTTACAACGCTATCAGCATCTTTCTGATATTCTGCTGCACCAAACTCCCATCCAATTAAATTAATGCCTTTAGTTTGATACAAATAAGGTATTAAGTCTCTAAAAAATTCGAGGTCTTTCTTTCTTTTGTGCAGTTCACCTAAGAAGACGACTGAATGGTTGTCAAATTTGTCAGCAACATACTTGAATGGGTCTGAAGTCGCAATGTGTTGCAAGTAGGTTTGCATTTCAGATTTTGATAAAACTTTCGTGCTATGAAAGAGATTTAGGTTAAATAGTATGTATAGAAGGAGAAGTACAACTACAGTCCCAATAAAAATTATTGTTGTCTTAAATAACTTCCTTAAAATTTTTTTCATTGCAGATTGTCAATTCTGTGTCTTTAACCATACGAACTGTCCGATTTAAAATTACCGCTAACAATTAAATATACACCGTATAATCGCTTTTTCAGGAAAAATGATCATTGATTTTTAGTAAACAAATCGTCGTGTTTTGTATTGTTATGGTGCAAATACAAAATATACTACACTCCTCTTTCCATCCCCTATTGCCTGCAGAAAATACATAAACTACAGGAAGCCTCTTTCTTTTCTTCCAGCCCTTCGAATAAGAACCGGCGGATGGCCCCTCATTGAAATGAAAGGATATGGAACCGCAAAAATTTATCCCGGAAAAAAACGGAGCAGAATTAAATAAGCAGGTGCAACGGGTTTTATTTTAGATTTGAAAGTCGTTTACCGATAACTGGAATGAAATTGGATTAAACATAACCGAAAGAAATTACAGTGAACTACTTGTACCAGAAAGCTCATCCCTCCTTATCAGGCTATGTGAAAACGGTTTTGATAATGGAAGGCTTTTCAACAGCAGATCCTTCTGCACCCCCTCTTGTAACCAATGGTATGACTGCTCTACTCTGTAAAACAGAAAAAAATCCCACAGGGGATGAAACGATTGTAGAGTTAGCATTGTTTGGAAGACCTGTACCCGGCGATTGCTGGGCCGTAAACAACGATACCACTATAATTGCTTATTTCTTCAAGTCATTTGCAGTAGCCGGTCTTTTTAATATACCGGCAAAAAAACTGGCAGGGGCGCCTGTTCCCCTTTCCAACTGGGATGCCCATAAAAATAATGCGCTAAAAGCTCAATTAATTCATGCCCGCAGCACAGCCCGCAAAACAGAAATACTGGATAACCTGCTTATCCGGCAATTACAGGAAAATAAAAAGGAATGCGAACTGATAAAATATGCTACCGATAAGATGATGCTTGATCCGGACAAAGAAATTTTATCCCGCATATTAAACGAATCGGGACTGAACGAAAGGACCTTTCAACGGGTATTTAAAAAATATGTAGGAATTACACCCGGCCAATACAGGAGAATTTGCCAGTTTCAATTGTCTTTTTCCCAACTGAGGGCAAAGGAATTCGATAAACTGACGGATATTGCCTATGATAATGGTTTTGCTGATCAAAGTCATTTTATCCGTTCATTCAAAGAGTTTACAAAAATTACACCGAATGGTTACCTGAAATCCGGCCTTAAAACAGAAAATGAGTAGTGTCGGTTTTATTCTATTTTCCGGCTTTACCGTTTGATAGGTTTGTCATAAATAACAAAACATGAAAGAAAAAATCACACCCTGTCTCTGGTTTAATAACCAGGCGAAAGAAGCCGCTACATTGTATTGTTCAGTATTTGCGGATGCAAAGATTACGGCACAATCCGCTATTGTAACAGGCATATCCATCTCCGGCCAAAACATCACGCTGTTGGATGGCGGCCCGATGTACAAACCCAATCCTTCCATTTCTTTTTATTATCTCTGTGAAAAAGAAGAGGAGTTAAACCGCATTTGGGATGCTTTCAGCAGGGAAGGTAAAGTATTGATGCCCCTGGATAAATATCCATGGAGTGAAAAATATGGATGGGTCAACGATAAATTTGGGATATCCTGGCAAGTAGCATTAGGTAAGCTAACCGATGCTGGCCAAAAGATAACGCCTTGCTTCCTTTTCTCCGGCAAACAATACGGGCGGGTGGATGAAGCCATTGCACATTATTCCTCCATATTCAAAGACACAACGGTAAAAGGCATTCTTCGCTACGGCGCTAATGAATCACCGGATATAGAAGGTAAAGTGAAACATGCGCAGCTTATAATTCTGGGTGAACAATTTATGCTGATGGAAAGTGCATTGCCCCACAATTTTTCTTTTACAGAAGGTATCTCCCTCACCATTCATTGCGAATCGCAGGAGGAGATCGACTATTATTGGGAAAAATTAACCGAAAGCGGTGAAGAAAGCATGTGCGGATGGCTCAAAGACAAATTTGGTGTATCCTGGCAAATCATACCGGTTGTATTAAGTAAGATTATGAGCGACCCGGCCAAAGCAGGTAAAGCGGCGCAGGCTTTTATGACGATGCGGAAATTAAACATTGAACAAATCGTGCAGGCATCGCTTTCCTGAATAATTGAGTTTTGTTTTACTAAATAATTAAAAAGCACCGGCTAAAGCACACGGTGCTTTTTAATTAAAGCTATTTAACAACATTGTATATTTATACAGTGCCGGTCCTGCAATAGTTAAACAGGAACCCGCCCAATGCTTTTTGTATGAAGAAAATAATCTGTTTACTGTTCCTTACGGCTTATATAATTAATGTAAAGGCCCAGGTGATCAATGATTCAGTTTTAACCGAAGGGCATTACCGTAGTTTCCATTTTATAAAACCGACAGGCAGC
>JAFDYH010000310.1 GCA_018267535.1 Bacteroidota bacterium | reverse complement strand
AACCCTATTGTCATTATCAACAGGCCCAATAACCAGAAGGGGATCAGCTTACCAATAATAAACTGGTATTTCTTTACAGGCGTTACATTAATCTGCTCGATGGTACCGATTTCTTTTTCCCTTACAATATTTAATGACGCTAAAAAAGAACCTACCATCGTTACAAGTACAACCAAAATACCTGGCACCATAAAAACCTGGTAATTCATATGGGGATTAAACCAGTTGGAGGAGGCCACTTCAATGTTAACCTCCGGGCTGAACCTGGGCATTTGGATCCACTTCAACCGTACTTCACCGTTATAATCGCGGATAATGCTTTGCAAATACGCTGCCCCCAGGTTTGCTTTTACCCCATTTATCGCATTCACGGCTATAAATAATGCGGCATTGCTTTCTTTTATTAAATCTTTTTCAAAACTGGTTGGTATCTCCAGCACAAGGTCGGACCTGTCTTTTTCGATATTAACCAATGCATCATTATACGAACCGGTATACTGGCTTAATTTAAAATAACCGGAAGACGTTATTTTATTTACCAGCCTCCGCGAATAATCCGAATGGTCGTGATCTATAACAGAGACCTGTATATTCTTTACTTCGTAATCAGCCGCGAGTGGTAAAATAATTAATTGCAGGGTAGGCATCATGAATATGAGGCGGATAATGGCAGGGTCGCGAAATATCTGCCGGAATTCTTTCTGTAATAAAAATCGCAATGTTCTCACGCCAATCTGGTTTTAAATTTCTTAATGGCCAATACCAGTAATGCTAAAAGCATAAACGCCAGTATCAATGTTTCCTTCCACACGATCATAAACCCTGTACCCTTTATCATCACATTCTTTACAATGATATAAAACCATTTTGCCGGCACTATATTTGAAATAACCCGCAAAGGCAAAGGCATATTTTCTATCGGGAACATAAAGCCACTAAGCATTACCGTGGGTAAAAACATTCCGGTTAAGGAAATAAACATCGCCGTTTGCTGCGAATCGGTTACCGTGGAAATAAGCAGGCCAAATGCAAGACATGTTAGTGTAAACAAAATGCTTTCAGCTATCAGTAAAGTAAGGCTGCCATTGATCGGTACATCGAGCACAAAAACACTAAGCAGTAAAATACTGGCCACATTGATAAGGGATAAAAGCAGGTAAGGGACCGCTTTCGCTATAATAATCTTTAATGGCTGCACAGGCGAAACGAGCAATACTTCCATAGTACCCATCTCCTTTTCCCTTACCACAGTTATCGCGGTCATCATCGTACAAACCAGCATCAATACCATGGCCATCACACCCGGCACAAAGCTATAAGCCCCTTTCCCTTGTGGGTTATACAGCATTCTTACTTCTGTATTTATAGTATAAGGCAGCTTCTTCTCATTTGTAATACGCTTTTGATAATCTGAAATGATTACAGACGCGTAAGTTGTAAGTGTGCTCGCCACATTCGGATCAGATGCGTCTGCTATTAGCTGCACCTGGGCATGGTTAAAGTGAAAAAGGTCATCCCCGAAATTTTGTGGCAATACAATCACCATTTTTATTTTGCCCTGCTTAAATACTTCATCAATTTGCCGCTCCGTATAAATCACCTTCTCAATGTTGAAATAACGGCTGTTGCCAATTTGTGTTATCAATGAAGCCGCATCAGCGTCTTTCGCGTTATCCAGTATCGCGATCTTTGAATTCTTCACTTCATTGGTTAACGCGAAGCCAAATATGATAATCTGCGCTATGGGCATAAACAATAAAATGAACATTGTACGCCTATCGCGAAAAATATGATGGAATTCTTTTCTTATAAACGATACAAACTGTTTCATAAATAGCCCTTAGCTACTAGCTGTTAGTTGTTATCTTTTTCAAAAACCCGTGAATCATTTTAATGCCCATTTCACTAATACAATATCTTATTGTCAAACAATAAGCTCTTTATAATTCTTCATATAACTTATTTACCAATGGTCAATAGCTAAAGGCCAACAGCTCACTCTAATCCGCAGCACGCACTGCCTTTCTTGCCAGTTTTAAAAACACATCCCCCATTGATTCCGCTTCAAACGCCGTTTTTAACTGTGAAGGGGAACCCAGGGCTTCAATTCTTCCATCTACCATTATACTTACACGGTTACAGTACTCCGCTTCATCCATATAGTGGGTAGTAACAAAAACAGTAATGCCGGATGCCGCCGCATTATAAATCATACTCCAGAACTCCCTTCTCGTTACAGGGTCTACACCGCCGGTTGGTTCATCGAGAAAAACAATTTGTGGCTCATGAAAAATAGC
>JAFDYH010000030.1:16931-29219 GCA_018267535.1 Bacteroidota bacterium | reverse complement strand
TGTAAGGGGGCTTTACCGATTAAAGCTATTTTGTTTTGATTATTATCAATAAAGCTTTTTTCGGAACGATGATTGAGAGGTTCTGAATTATTTCAATAGCCTCGTTGTAAAATTAAGGACATGATATTTGCCCCCTGATGTTAAGGGGGCTTTTTGTTCATGGCCATACAGATTAACTTTTCTTGCATTTTACCTTAACTAAACCTCTTACAGAACAGGATGCATATTTACCTGTTAAAGTGCTTATTCGCCTCTTTCTATAAAGGGGTATGAATTTTGTTGGGGATCTATTGCTTTCGGGACGGCCCGCTTTGATATCAGCCCATGCTTAAACAGGTGTGGGCTGAATATTTAAAAGAAACAGCACAGTTTCTGCAAAAAATGAATTAGCTTACTATTGACAATTTTGTGCTAAGTAAGAATTCAAAAGGGCTCCATTTCCGGGGCTCTTTTTTATATTCGACAGCCTTGTTGCACTTTTCTCAGATTTTCTCATTCTGGATCCCTGTTTCCCTGGGGTTTACTAACATTAAATCCAAAGTGTTACTAACTCTTTTGGCAAAGCCGTTTAGACGGTACTTAAAATTAAATTATATTTAGAGCAGTTTTTTTTGTTTTAATAAATGTGACTTCTAAGTCAGCCCCGTTCCCGGGGCTTTTTTGGCAGTGTTCTTCACTATAATAAAAAAGACCGGCTTGGCCGGTCCTTATTGAATTTGGAAAAATATTCCCTTCCCTGTTTAGTTCATTTCTTTCAGCTTGTCCTGGTAAAACTTCATTTTAGCCGCATCCTTTTTTGATTCGTAATAGCGGCTCAGCAAGTCAGTAACTACTTTAAAATTTCCTTTTTCACCTGGTTTAAGGTTGCTTTTGGCTTCGTATAAATCATAGGAAGCTTGAGCATAAGGGAGCATTTCATCAAATTTTGCAGCAATCTGCCCCTTTAATTCATTCTTCTTTTTTACATCATCAGGCTTTGTGCCTTTAATCGCTGTCATGGCATCTTCAAGATCGTAAACGCCATTATATATGGAACGTGCCATCAGCAGGTTTGCCTCAGGTGTGGATTTAACGGCTATCCCCTTTTTTAATACATCCTGAAGTTTTGCATATACTTCCTTATAGTCGGCAGGCTTTTTCTCCTGGGTAAAGAGGTAGTTGAACAGTTCAGCACTGTAGTTGTAGTACATCGTGTATCCGCTACAGTTAGTTCCTGCCAGTAATTCATCATACTTGGCAAACAGTTTTTTCTTATCCGAGCCGGCATCTTTTAGCTCTACCTCGCACCAGTATTCATCCTGGGGGTATAATTCACGGCCCAAGGCAATATATTTATCCCGGTTAGCCTTGTCGCCTTTATCATTAAAATGCTGAACAAGGAACTGGTAAATTTCCAGGTAATTCTTGCCTCCTATTTTTGCATCTGCCAGTTTCTGATAATAGGTGGCGGCATCATCATTTTTCTTTGCCATCAATGCAGACACGGCTATGTTTTGTATCAGCGAAGTATCCAATTTGGGAAAAGTAAAATTATTGTACGTAAACCCTTTGCCGGCAACGAATTCCTCTATAGTGCCTGCATTTTTAAAATTTTCAAATGCTACATCATAATTCTTCGCATTATATGCATTGGCGGCGAGATCAAAATAGCCATTGTATATATCGAAAAAGCGGACATTCTGTTCCAGCGCACCCAATATATTTTTGGGATCCATTTCCAGGTATTTTTTCAAAGCATTAAATGCTTCCATACGGCCATCCGCGCCATTCAGCAATGTTTTGTACTTATCCCCACCTTTGGCAAGTTCGTTATATATAACTCCTTTATAAAACCACCCGTCAGCTTTCTTACCGTTCTTTTCGCTGGTGGTATATTTATCTATTGCTTCTTTTGCTTTATCCCATTGCTGTTTACCAACAAGGTCTTTGATATCATCAATGTTTTGTGCGTACGTGGCGAGGGCAAATACGGCAAACACTGCAGTGAAAATTAATTGGCGCATTGTTATGTGATTTTTTTTAAACAATTATTAAGTTGGGTTATTACTTTCTTCTGATGTATTTCCGGGTGGATTGGTTGCCTCTGTATCTCCTCCGTTCATATTTTCACTTTCATCATCATCCAGTTTGGTAATGGCGGCTATTTCATCGCCCTCATCGAGGCGGATCAGTTTTACGCCTTGTGTGGCACGCCCCTGTTCACTGATCTGGCTTGTTTTCATCCGTATTGTTACGCCACTTTTACAAGTGATCATCAGGTCTTCCTTTTCCGACACATCCAGTATACCAACTAATTTACCGGTTTTTTCTGTTACATTAATGGTCTTTACTCCTTTTCCTCCGCGGTTGGTAAAACGATATTCATCTACAGCTGTTCTTTTGCCAAATCCTTTTTCGCTTACTACCAGTACTGTTTTGGATGCATCGGTTTCAGGATTTACACAAATCATACCAACTACTTCATCTCCATCATTATCCGCTTCAATACCTGCAACACCAATGGCGCCGCGACCGGTTGGCCTAACCTTTTCCTCAGAGAACCGGATCGCTCTTCCGCTTTTTACAGCCATCATGATTTCGGATTTACCATCCGTGAGTTTTGCTTCCAGCAATTCATCTCCCTCATTAATGGTAATCGCATTTACACCCGACTGGCGCGGACGGCTGAACTCTGCCAGTTCCGTTTTTTTAATAATCCCTTTCTTGGTGCAGAGAACAATATTATGTGATTTTACAAATTCTTCATCTTTCAAATCTTTCACATCCAGTATCGCCCTTACCTTATCATCCGGCGGTATCTGTATTAAATTTTGTACAGCCCTGCCTTTACTGGTTTTATCACCTTCGGGAATCTCATATATATTCAACCAATAACACCTCCCTTTTTCTGTAAAGAAAAGCATAGTATGATGCGTGGACGCAACAAATAGATGTTCGATATAATCTTCTTCCCTGGCCCTGCCCCCCATCGAACCTCTGCCGCCCCTGCGCTGTGAACGGTATTCATCTGCAGGCGTTCTTTTAATATAGCCTAAATGAGAAATTGTAATCACCACATCTTCCTCCTTGATCAGATCCTTAATCTTCACTTCATCATCGAGATAAGTGATCTCGGTGTTTCTTGCATCGCCAAACTTCTCTTTTATTTCCAGCAATTCTTTTTTGATGACTTCGAAACGTTTTCCTTCGTCGTTCAATAAATCATTCAGGTAACCGATCAGTTTCATAAGCTCATCATACTCTTCCCTGATCTTTTCCCTTTCCATGCCGGTAAGTCGCTGCAACCTTAATTCAAGAATTGCTTTCGCCTGTATTTCATCCAGTCCCCAGCCCGCATTGATCAAATTATCTTTTGCAATATCCGGAGTCGCTGAAGAGCGGATCAGGGCGATCACTTCATCCAGGTGGTCCAGTGCAATCAGATAGCCCTGCAGTATATGCGCCTTTTTCTCTGCTTCTCTTAGCTCATATTTTGTGCGGCGTACTACCACTTCATGACGGAATTCCACGAACTCACTGATCATATCTTTCAGGTTCAGTAAACGTGGCCTTCCTTTTACAATGGCTACGTTATTGATACCATAGCTTGTCTGCAGCTCCGTATGTTTATAAAGCTGGTTGATAACAACGTTTGCAATCGCATCCCGTTTCAGATCGACAACCAGCCTTGTCCCTTCTTTATTGTTCGATTCATTATTAACATGTGCAATTCCTTCAATCACTTTCTCATTTACCAGTTGACCGATGCGATCGCAAAGTGCATCGCGGTTTACCTGGTAAGGTACTTCAGTGATTATGATTTGCTCTCTTCCACTTGCTTTGGCATCCACCTGCAGTTTACCACGAACCACTACCCTGCCGCGACCGAAATGCATGGCAGCCTTCACCCCTTCCATACCGTAAATGATACCGCCGGTTGGAAAGTCTGGTGCTTTTACATGCTGCATCAGTTCTTCAATACTGATATCCCGTTTATCAATGAAGGCAATACAACCATCAATGGATTCAGACAGGTTATGCGGCATCATGTTCGTTGCCATACCTACAGCAATGCCGCTCGAACCATTGACAAGAAGTTGAGGAATTCTTGTAGGTAGAATCGTCGGTTCTTTTTCTGAATCATCAAAGTTCAGTTGAAAGTCCACCGTGTCTTTGTCGATATCGTCCAGCATGTGTTCGGCTAGACGTTCCAGGCGGGCCTCTGTGTAACGCATTGCTGCAGGGCCATCACCATCCTGGTTACCGAAGTTACCCTGGCCATCCACCAGTGTATAACGCATATTCCATTCCTGCGCCATGCGCACCATGGCATCATAAACAGATGTATCTCCATGCGGATGGTATTTACCCAACACCTCTCCCACTATACGGGCAGATTTTTTATAAGGCCGGTTATAATGCAGGCCCAGTTCATTCATCGCATACAATACCCGGCGATGTACTGGTTTCAAGCCATCTCTTACATCTGGCAAGGCCCGGCCAACGATTACGGACATTGAATAGTCAATGTACGCGGTCTTCATCTGCTCCTCGATATTTACAGGTATGATACGGTTCTTATCGCTCGTTTCTTCCGGTTGAAAATTCTCTTCCATGCTCTGAAATTGTTACGAAAACTACTTTTGAAATGAGTGACATTGATTGGAAAATCAAAGCCTGCAAATGTATCTTTTTTAACATTTAAAACCTGACCAAATAGTTGTATTTTCACTATAATTATCCACCTTTGTGGAATATTATATCCATTCTTCTGAAAGCCATATTATAACATCCTTTTTACAAAGTCCGGCACCTAATTTTCGTTATAAACCAGTAGCAAAAACACCTTGGTATGGCTTCTTACCTGCTGTTACGAAATAATAAAGAATCCGGCCCCTACACGCTGGAGGCCCTGGTACAACTGGGTTTAAAACCTTATGACCTGGTATGGGTAGAAGGGAAAAGTGCTGCCTGGCGCTATCCAAGTGAAGTGGAAGGCTTAAAATTTTATGCCCCAGCTGTAGAGGAGCAACCTTTTGATCGTTTTTACAGGAAGCCTTCTGAATTAAAAAATGAAAATGAAGAGCAGAAACCCGCTTTGCAGGGAAAATCTCAGGAGATAATAACAGAAACCCAAATCCAAAAAGTACAGGATACAGCAGCTAAACAGGAGAACCCGGAAATTGAAGTAACTATTCCCAAAAAGCAGGTGTATGTATCGATGCCTGCCAGTGGTGGTAAAACAGTTGTTATTATCAAAAAATCAGAACAGGTTGCTTCTACTGCGACTAACGGTAACGGATCCGTGAACGATAGCAATAGTCAAAAGCAGGAACCATTCAGTAAACAAGACCCGGTTATTGCCCCCTACTCTCCTTCTTATTCAGAATTAGTAAGCGATTACAACAAGAAGCAATACGAAGAAAAGAAAGTTCCGGCTGCAAAGGTTGTACTGCCTGTTGAAGAAGATTATCCCTTGGAAAAAAAATATTCGCAGTCGCTGGATGATATGAAGGACATGTATGCGCAAACGCTTGCTGACCGCAAGCGGAGAAATGCGCAGAAAAAAATAATAGCCGATCTGGCTAAGAAAGTATTACCATTTGCAGCAGTATTGATAGTCGGTATACTGGTAGGTGTATTTATAGTAAACAAGAAAAACGGGAACGATCCTGTATCGCAAACAACGCAACAACGCATAACTATACAGCCTGAAGCAGATAATGCCAATAAAACGAATCCGTCCAATAATGGCCAGGTGCAAGAGCAGGTTTTATCGCAGCCCCGGGCAGATGCATCCCAACAGTCTTTACTGGCTGAAAATAAGCCGGGCGAAAATAAACAAGCCGACATTACTTCAACAGCACAAAAGAATAATAGCAATCCGGGAGAACAAACCAACTTAACTACAACTCCTGTTAGTTCAAAGAAGAATGGAAAAAAAGAGACGAAGCAAAACACTACAGCCGGCACCGGAAGTGATGAACCTGCACAGCCAAAAAATATTGAACCTGATCCTGTAACAGGTGAACGGAATAAAGTAGTCCGCCAGGATAATAATAACCAACCCGCAACAAAGCAATTGAATAATTCATTGATGAAGCAGGTAAGTGTGGCAAGTAATGATTATAAACGCGGTACTTTCGGTGGTATACATGATTTACAACTAACAGTTACCAATAACAGTAATTACCTTCTTGATAATGTTGTTGTGGAATTGCAGATTCTGAAACCGAATGACCAGCCTTTGAAAACAGACAATGTCCGCTTTAGCCCCGTTCCTCCAAATGGATCACTAACCCTGGCAATACCGGCAACAAGCCGCGGTGTAAAGGTGGCGTATAAAGTGGTGCATGTAGAATCCAGGTCAGCCGTTAATGATACTGCCGGTCTGAAATAATCATCTGCATTTATTTCCTCTTCGTTTAGTTTATAAGAAACTGTACATATCCGGTAAGTATATTTCATCCTCGGCATATACAACAACGGAAAAACAGTACAATACCACCATACCGGATGCAAGTGACCCAATTCGTCTTGAATAATTGTGCTATCTTTCAAGCCCCCATCAATTGATTTGCATGAAGAAGATTTTATTATTTGGTGCTGGTAAATCAGCAACCGTATTAATAGATTACTTATTATCCATAGCGGCTGAAGAAAAATGGTTTATCACTATTGTTGACGCGGATTTGAAGCTGGCCCAATCAAAAATTGGCAACTCCGGATTTGCAAAAGCGGTGTCCTTTGATATTAATAATGAAACCGAGAGAGGCAGTGCGGTTTCTACTGCGGATATTGTTATTTCCCTTTTGCCGCCGGCCCTTCATTTTCTAGTAGCAAAAGATTGTTTGCTTTATTCTAAAAATTTATTAACGGCTTCTTATGTAGATGACAAAATAAAAGAGTTAAAAGAGGAAATAGAGAACAAACAGCTTCTTTTTTTATGTGAGATGGGGCTTGACCCGGGTATTGATCACATGAGTGCTATGCGCATTATTGATGATATACATGCAAAGGGCGGAGCTGTTGTTTCTTTCAAATCCCATTGTGGTGGTTTGGTAGCTCCTGAAAGTGATGATAATCCCTGGCATTATAAAATAAGTTGGAATCCACGCAATATTGTTCTTGCCGGAAAAGCCGGTGCTGTTTTTAAAGAAGAGGATAAAAAGATTACGATTGCCTACGATAAGATATTCGAAAACTGTCCCGAAATAAATGTTGAAGGCTTACCTGTATTGGCTTACTACCCCAACCGTGATTCGCTGAATTATGCTACGCTGTATGGATTGGAAGAAACTTCCACATTTATACGTACTACGTTGCGCTATGCTTCATTTTGCAGAGGCTGGGATGTTATTTGCCATTTAGGATTAACGGACACAGAAGATGACATTACTAAGTATGAAACCATAAGTGAATGGTTCCATGATAAACTCAGGGGCATTGAGCTACGAAAAATGGATTGGCTGGAATACCTGCAATTGTATGTAAATGAAAACTATCATACAGAAATAACAGAGCAGGTAGATTATCTCGGACTATTTGAAATTGTTCGCCTGCCCAATGCTGCTAAATGTTCGGCAGATGTACTGCAGAATTTGCTGGAAGCAAAGTTAGTACTGAAACCAGGCGATAAGGATATGATCGTGATGCTGCATGAAATTAAATACACAAAGGATGAAAAGATTTATGAAATCCGCAGCAGCCTTGTTGTGAAAGGTGAAAACAGTTTACGGACAGCCATGGCAAAAACGGTTGGATTACCATTGGGGATCGCGGCAAAGCTGATCTTAAAAGGGAAAATTAACCAACCAGGGCTTCATATACCTGTGGTAAAGGAAATTTATGAGCCGGTATTAAAAGAACTTGAATTACAAAATATACATTTTGTAGAAAAACAGGAATAGTACATGAATTATAAAGTGACTATTGAAAATGCAATTAAACAGTTAGACGCAGAAAAGAAACAGCGCTTTACTACCCTTTTGCAAAATGGAAGTATGAGTGTAGAATATTATGCGCCTGTAAAAAAAGATCTGCAACAACCGCATTTACAGGATGAGTTATATATCATAATAACCGGTACCGGTATTTTTTTACGGAATAATGAAAGAGTAACGTTCATGCCCGGAGATGTATTATTTGTACCTGCCGGTATGGAACATCGCTTTGAAGAATTTACGGATGATTTTGCTACCTGGGTAATCTTTTATGGCCCCGAAGGAGGGGAAAAAGAATAGCGATGATTGGCATACCAATTGATCATTTCAGTATAAATAGCTTCATAACCCACTTCATTTTTCAGCATATCTGCAAAGCTCATCTTCTTTATATCGATACAATATTTTACCATAAGCCACCAGCGGAAATAATCCAGGCCGGCAAATGATTTTCCTTCATCTGTATCTACTTCAACGGGGGCATAGCTATGATTTTTAAAACTATCCAGCCGCCCCAGATTAACTATCAATAAACTATCTTCATTATAATGTACCGAAGACCTGTAAGAAATATATTCAGGATATCCCTCCCATTTCCAATATGGTATATTCTTTAATGGCCTTGAACCGAATATGCCAAAACGGTTTGCCTGCAGGCAATGCATCATTTCATGAGCAATGGTCCTTGCCAACTGACGCTTATATCCGTTCAGGCTGATAAAACCAAAAGAAGAATCTGTTGTACCGTTCAGCACTATATTATTGGAATAACCCCAGGCAAAGGCATTACCCAATATCGTTTTAGAAACAGTTGGAAATACAGAACCATCATTCAGGAAAAGACGAAAACGAAATGATGAATCATATAATTCAGAATAGCTTATCAAATCCAGCGACTGATCGATTATCGCATTAAACCGGCCCGGGCATTGATACTTTGAGAAGATCGAAATGCTTTTGTATGTCTTTGTATGTGCATAAAGTATCTGGGGATTGAGCATAAATACAATAAGTAGTCCTGCAATGGCGGCACCTACAATGAACATCCTGAACATCCAGCGAAACAGCCCTTTCATCTTTATAGTTTAAGCATTCGTCGTTTCTGCAAAAGAAATATTACAATTTTTAGTTTATTTATACCAAGGCAAGCGTATGAGGCAGTGCTTAAACGAATGTTAAAAGAAAAAATCTTTTAAACCAGGTTGAAAAAAAATCGTCTCATGTATTGTCCTTTAAAAACGATACAATTCAATAATTTAAAACGTGATATATGAAAAAGCTGGTTGTAATTATGGTAGCTTTAGTGCTGACGCTGGGAGCTACAGCTCAAAAGCGTGGAGGTTTTGTGGTGAGACCGAGGACTTATGTAGTCGTCGGTGGCGGTGGATATTATTCTCCTTTTTATTCTCCCTTTTATAGTCCCTGGTATTACCCCGGATATTACGGAAACTCCTTTTATCATCGTCCTACAAAATTGGACATGCAGGTTGCAGATATAAGAAGTGATTACAGTGACAAAATCTGGTCGGCAAAGCACGATACTTCGTTATCCCGTAAACAAAGGAGACAGGAAGTGCGTAGATTGAAACAACAAAGAGATAAGGAGATAATGGATGCAAAAATGAATTATCACCGCACAAGATAAGTTCTGGAACAAACGAACTATTAAAATTACCTCCAAATAAAAGCCCCTCTATAAGGGGCTTTTATTTTTTTGTGCTGATGAATTATGCCAATTGACTAAGTAATAATTTTAACTTTTCAATTCCTTCTGTTGCCGGTTTTTCAATCATAGTAAGATTAGACACAGATGATGTATACGGTATGCGTTTGTCAACGATAAATTTTGGAATAGGCTGTGGTGCATAGTTTATTAGTCCTGCTGCAGGGTAAACTATCAGTGATGTACCAACAATAACCAGTATATCCGCATCCCTTGTTATATAAACTGCTTTTTTTATCAATGGAACCGGCTCTTCAAACCAGACAATATGCGGACGTAACTGGGCCCCATCTTCCGCCTTATCTCCAATATTTATATCGTCCCGTATATCATAAATCAACTCTTCATTTCTTTCGCTGCGCATTTTAAAAATTTCTCCATGGAGGTGAAGAATGTTTGTTGAACCGGCCCTCTCATGCAGGTCATCAATATTCTGAGTGATGATATGCACGTCGAAATTTTTTTCAAGATCAGCTAATCCTATATGCGCCGTGTTCGGTTTTGCATCCAGAACATTTTTCCGGCGATAGTTATAGAACTCCAGTACCAGCTTTGGGTTCTTTTTCCAGGCTCTTGGCGTAGCAACATCTTCGATATCATATCCCTCCCAGAGACCATCGCTGTCACGAAAAGTTTTTAATCCACTCTCTGCGCTGATACCTGCACCGGTTAAAACAACGAGTTTCTTTTTTTTCAGAATTCCTGATTTATAAGATTAATAAGTAAAAATGGAAACCTCTCGCAATTTAAATAAGAATTTAATTAGAGGAAGATGCTGGTTTCGGTTTTGATCTTGTAAACCGCTTAATTATCGCCCATCCAGCTATGATAAGCAGTATTAATGGCCATAAGGTAACGAAGCCAACAATCAACTCGCCCATCCATTGCCAACCCGTCTTAAATGATGTTCCCAGTTTTGTTATAAAAGAGGGTTCGACAGTATCTTTATAGGAAGAATTCAATACCTGGTAAAATGTAAAATTTATTGTACTGAATGATGAAGCATGCGATAAATAATTAATCCGGCCTGTCGCAGATTCTATTTCTTCCTGTATATCATTAATTTCTACCTGTACACTCAGTACTTCATTTATGTTTCTGGCTTCTTTTAAAAAATCGATATACCGTTCTCTCACTTCTTTTTTTGCCTCCATTCTTGACCTTGTATCTACATATTCTGATGTAACATCCTGGGAGGTAATCTCTTTATCATTTAATTTATCTATTCCTGCAGTTAGACCCGTTATTGCATCATCAAATTTATCTACCGGCACTTTAATGGTAATTGAATTTTCAATTTTATAGTCGGATTGGCTTTGCTGTTCCTGTGCTACATAACCACCGAGGCTTTTTATCTTTTCACGCAATGAATAATAAAATTTTTCAAAATCCTTTACTTCAGCATTAATAACAGCATCTTTGATTATTTTTTTATCCCAGTCTGTATTATTAGGCTGCGGATTATTTTTTGTACCGTGTTTTTGTGGTTGCTGAGGCTGGGGCGAAGTGGTTGTATCAAATCTGTTATCGTCTGCATTTGCTGCTATTTCATTTTTCCCGTCCGGTGGAACCGGCTTTCTTTTTTCTTTCGCCTTATTACTTACAAGAGCAATATCCTTTTCATCGCTTCTGAGTTTATTTTCACAGGAAACGAACAGGCAAAGCGATATGCTTACCACCAGCGGCAGATAAATTGATTTCATGGCTATACTTTTTAAATGATTAAATAAAAGATGCGGGTAAATTAGAATTACATATGGAATTGTATATTTTTTTGATGGTCATTATATGCCATGGCAATAGCCTTATTTCCGTGTTTCATCACAGTATATTGCTACTATAAAAAATTATGGGGAAAGGAGAATCTGAAGATTAATTCTGCTGGCGAACAAAAAGTAACCCGTGAAATTCTGTTAAAAGAAAAGTTTTTATTTTATCAACTACTTTGACCTGTATGACTTTTTTGCCACTACTGACTAATAACCACCGACTATTCACTAACTGCTACTTCTCTCCTGCCATCTCCATCACTATTTCCCATTCTTTATCGGTAACGGGTTGTACAGAAAGGCGGCCTAACCGGACGAGCGCCATCTGGGCAAGCCTTTTATCTGCTTTTATTTGTGCCAGTGTAACCGGCTTCTTTATTTTTTTGTACGGCTTAAGATCGACAGCTACCCATGCTTCTTCTGTTGTGGTTGGGTCCTGGTAGGCTTCTTTAGCTACTTTGGCGATACCCACTATCTCCGTTCCTTCATTACTGTGATAAAAGAAAGCAAGGTCGCCTTTCTTCATAGCCCTTAAATGGCCCCGGGCTGCATAATTGCGAACGCCATCCCATACGGTGCTGCCATCTTTTTGTAATTGCTCAAAACTGTAGGTAGAAGGTTCTGATTTAACAAGCCAGTATGCCATGATCTTTATTTTATTGATTTCAAAATTAAGGGAATAGCTGTTTTCAAAAAAAGCCCGATTTTTTTTATTCGGCGCAATCCGAAGGAGATACACAGCCGTATATGGCTTAAAGGATTCCTGGTCATTATCCATTAGCCTTGTACCCGTATATGGGCCGTTTATAATCCGTGCTCATCAACTATAGAGTAAGCTTTTTATGCATCGGGCGAACCTGGGCTGGTTATTATT
>JAFDYH010000030.1:10767-16806 GCA_018267535.1 Bacteroidota bacterium | reverse complement strand
TTTCTTTTATTCCAAAAGAAAAAACATGGGTGGCCATTGGCGATTCGATTACCTATTTGAATGAACATCCCGATGAAACAGGAAACAGGATTACCAAAGGATATATGACAATGGTAACTGAAAAGTTGCATAATATCCATTATATCAACCAGGGTCATAATGGCTGGACATCCGGGGGCATCGCACAGGAAATAGAAAAGCTGGGTATTGTTAAAGCGGATATTTATTCTATCTTCTTAGGCACAAATGACTGGTGGCAAGGAAGACCGATAGGGAAGCTGGAAGACTACATTAACAATACAGGAAATAACACTGTATATGGTTCGTTCCGTATTATTATTAATAAACTAAGGGAACTGAATAAAGATGCGAAGATCATTCTTATCACGCCGATGCAGCGTGCAGACTTTGTTTACATCAATGATATGAAGAATAACGCATTTGGTTCGTATAAAGAAAAGAACGGGCAATCTCTTGCCCAGTTTGCAGAAGCAATTAATGCAATCGGCCATCATGAGCATTTTGATGTCGTTGATCTCTATAATAAAAGTGGGATGACTTTAAAAACCTTGGTAAAATTTAAACGCCTAAAAGATCCGAAAACAGGCGAATATAAAAACTATTCCTATCCCGGTTTTATTGATATTCCTTTTAATCCTGCTACTGATGAATATCCTTACCCCGTAGAGGCAATTGATATGACTTATGATGGCTTACACCCTTCAGATAAAGGATATAAAGTGATTGCTGATATGCTGGTGAAAGTGATAAAGAAGTATAAATAATACTCTACCAACCACTCGCCAACACATCCGCCAAATGCATGGTCTTTAAATTGTAGCCCTTGTTTTTAATATAGCCGTCAAGGTGCATCAGGCAGGAAAGATCGGTGGAGATCAGGTATTCGGCGCCGGTAGCAAGCGCATTTTCTACTTTTTGTTCGCCCATCGCGATAGAAATCGATTCAAACTTAACAGCAAAGGTGCCGCCAAAGCCGCAACATGTTTCTACATCGTTTAGTTCAGTTAATTCTAATCCTTTTACATTGGCAAGCAGCTTCCGTGGTTCTGTTTTTATTTTACATTCGCGCAATCCCGCACAGGAATCGTGATAGGTAGCCTTTCCTTTTAATACAGCGCCAACATCCTGCACCTGTAATACATGCACCATGAATTCTGACAATTCATACACACGCCTGCCCAACTCCTTTACATCATTATGCAAAGATGAGTTATCGAACAGTTTTGAATAATAGTTACGGATAAAACCGGTACAGCTTGCACTCGGGCTTACTATATATTCATCGCCTTTAAAATCTTTAAGGAATTTGGAACATACATCTTTTGATTCGCCCCAAAAACCCGCATTGAAGGCTGGCTGGCCACAACAGGTTTGATCGGGGTTATATGATACCGTACAGCCTGCTTTTTCCAATACTTTAATCATGTTGAATGCTGTATCAGGATACAACTGATCAACGAAGCATGGTATAAAAATCTGAACGTTCATTATCTTTTTACCTGATCTTTTGAGAGGGGATTTATGTTCCTTTCTTTATGATCCGGAGATCCCTATCATTTTTAAAGCCGTTATCGCCGCTTCTTCTCCCTTATGACCATGTTTGCCACCAATTCTTTGCTGAGCCTGTTGTTCATTATCTACCGTCAATACACCAAAAATAGTGGGTACAGGCAATAGCAGGTTTAACTGCAAAACCCCGTCTGTAACGGCTTTACATACATAATCAAAATGCGGCGTATCCCCACGAACCACACAGCCTAATGCAACAAATACATCTGGTTTTTTCTTTTTACCGCTTTGGTCCCAGTATTTTTTTATAGCAAAAGGTATTTCAAAACAACCGGGAACCGTAACTGTGATTATCTTTTTAATTTCCTGCCTTTCCAGTATTTCCCTGCACCCTTTTTCCAGTTCATCGACAATAGCCGCATTCCATTCTGTTTTTACTAAAACAACACAGGCATCCTTTACGTGAGGGATGCCTGTGTTTAATAATTTACTATTCGCAATATCAGCCATAGATTAATCTGCTTTATATACACCAAGCATTGCAAGGTATTTATCTGCTTCCAGCCCTTTATCTGTATTGGGATATTTTTCTTTCAATTTTTTATAAAGGCTTATTGCTTCGCTGGAATTCTTCATCACTTTATCAGCAAAATAAGCAGCCATGAATAAATACTCAGGGGTGTTTACATTATCTTCCTCAAAATACCCGGCGGCCTTTTTATAATAATCAAAAGCCTCGCTGTTTTTGCCTTGATCGGCATAGGCATCTCCTAATAATTTATACGCCCTTGCCTGAACTAATTTAGAGCTGGTGCTGAAATCTTTCAGGTATTTAACAGCATTCACATTATCGCCTAATTTAAGATAACAGTCACCGGCATAGAATTTCGCAAGATTTCCTTTTTCGGTATTACCATAACGGCTGATTACTTTCAGGAAACCCGGGTTTAATCCATCGCCGTTTAATGCCAGCTTTACTGAATCCTGGCGATAATATTCTTCCGCTTTATAGATGTAATCAGCGGCTTTTACTTCATTGGGTTCTTTATATAAATATTTATATGCCAGGTAACCTCCGGCTAATACAATAACAGCTACTGCCACTATTGTGGTAAGCTTTCCGTACCGCGACCAAAAGTCTTTTGCTTTAGCAATCACTGCTTCGTTCTGATCCACAGGTTGCACTGTTGTTTTATCTGCCATAATTTTATTTCTATTATCAAAATGGGTTATACGCGTTAATAGGCTAGTCAACAATAAAAGGATAGTTCTGGTCCACGTAAACATCTTTTAGCACTTCACTGTCATCCGGCCATGGGCTTTCTTCTGCAAATTTTACGGATTCAGCCACTGCAGCATCCACCCTGTCATTAATTGCTTTGATATCTTCTTCTTTCGCGAATTTATTAGCAAGAATTGTTTTTAATAACAACTGGATAGGGTCCTTTTCTTTGTATTCATCCACTTCTTCTTTAGTCCTGTATTTCTGCGGGTCGCTTATTGAATGTCCTTTGTAGCGATAGGTTTTCATTTCAAGCAAAGTGGGGCCGCCTTTTTCTCTTGCTCTTTTTACAGCCCTGGAAACCGCTTCATGCACGGCTTCTGCACTCATTCCATCAACAGCATCGGCAGGCATTTCATACGCATCGGCCAGTTTATAAATATCGATAACATTCGATGTTCTTTCAACAGAAGTACCCATTGCGTAATTATTATTTTCGCAAATAAAAATTACAGGTAATTTCCACAACATAGCCAGATTGAACGACTCATGCAATATTCCCTGGCGGGCTGCCCCATCTCCAAAAAAGCAAAGAACCACATTATCGGTATCTTTGTAGCGCTCTGCAAAAGCCAGACCTGCGCCGGTTCCGATCTGCGCCCCCACTATTCCATGACCGCCATAAAAATTTACATCTTTACCAAAAAAGTGCATGCTACCACCCTTTCCTTTGGCACATCCTGTAGCTTTTCCGTATAATTCGGCCATACAACTATTCAGGTCCACACCCTTAGCGATTGCCAGGCCATGATCGCGGTAGGCGGTGATAAATGAATCATCCGGCTTAGTCGCTGTCATACAGCCGGCAGCTATTGCTTCCTGCCCAATATAGGCATGGAAGAACCCGCGTATCTTACCTTCCATTTTGTATTTTTCTTCGGCCATTAACTCGAACTGGCGGATAACCTGCATCAGTTCGTACCAGTATAAATAAGTCTCTTTTGAAAATTTGGCAGCCACGGGCTTTAATTTGAGCCGCAAAAATAAGGGAAACAGGCGAATAGTAGTAGCCTGAAGGCCGACGGAATTAAGGTTTTATCACCTTTATAGCGGTTTAAGTCCCAATTCATTGGGTTTTGGTCCAAAGTTCGTTGCAGGAATCAATTCCGGGATTTTCAAAAAAGCCTGTTTCAACCATCTTCCTCTATCTTGCAGCTGTGCTTAAAGTTAGTTCCATATCACTTACGCAGTTTAAAAACTACCAGTTCGAAAGTTTTGACTTTTCGGAAAGGGTTATTGGCATCTGTGGTAAAAATGGTATTGGTAAAACAAACCTGCTGGATGCACTTCATTATCTCTGTTTTACGAAAAGTTACTTTACCCGTTCGGATACTCTCTGTGTAAAGCATGGGCAGGAGGGCTTTCGTATTGATGGGTCATTTGTGCTGAATGATAAAAAGGAAAAAGTAGTCTGCATTCTCCGGGAAACAGGAAAGAAAGAATTATCCATCAACGATGAGCTTTATAATAAATTTTCAAAACATATTGGTCATTATCCCTGTGTAATCATCGCGCCGGATGATATACAGATTATAACTGATGGCAGTGAAGAAAGAAGAAAATTTATAGATACTCTTTTATCTCAGTTTGATGCTGAGTATCTGCAAAGCCTGATCCTTTATACAAAGGTATTACAACAGCGCAATTCATTACTGAAATCATTTGCTGAAAATACGAATAAAGATTTTGGCCTGTTGGATATATTAGATAGCCAACTGGTAAAGCCGGGAGAGATCATATTTGATAAACGAAAAGAATTCCTGGTGTCTTTTTTACCGGTCGCCAAACAATTGTATACTACTATTGCAAAGCAGTATGAAAGTATCAACCTCTATTATGAAAGTGAGTTACTGAACCTTTCTTTTGCGGAATTAATAAAACTGAACCGTAATAAAGATTGCACGCTGCAGCGCACAACAGCAGGTATTCACCGGGATGATATAGAGTTCGAACTCAACGGCGAGGCATTTAAGAATATCGCCTCGCAGGGCCAGCGAAAAAGTCTGTTATTTGCACTGAAACTGGCGGAAATGGAAGTATTGAAAAAGGAAAAAGGGTTTGCCCCGCTGCTTTTACTGGATGATGTTTTTGAAAAACTGGATGAAGAACGAATCAGCAACCTGCTGCAGAAAGTATGTATTGAAAATGAAGGACAGGTTTTTATTACCGATACAAATAAGGAAAGACTGACGCAGCACTTACAACAGATCAATGTTTCGCACCAGTTAATTGAGTTATAAATTCAGTCACTAAAAGACACGGAAAGTTTTTAGCCGCAGATTACACCAATTAACACTAAATAATTTCTTCCATAACTGATTAATATATTCCCAAAACTGTACAATCAGTATACCCTGTGGCCAATCCTTTGACTTTAAAATTTTAAATTTGCCCCATGGGTGAGTTTTCCATGCGTGACGCTATACAGGAGTTTTTGAACAAAAGCCGGATCAAAGGCGATATTCAGGCTTTGCAGATTGAAGACGTATGGGCAGACATTATGGGAAAGACCATTGCCCGCTATACGGATAAATTGCAGATCATCGGCGATAAATTGATTATTACAACTACAGTAGCCCCCTTAAAACATGAATTGATTTACCAGAAGGAAAAAATAAAGCTTCGTGTAAACGAAGCCCTGGGTAAAAATGTAATCAAAGAAATTATTGTTCAGTAAATCATTTTAGCATCAAAAATTTCGAGCCTGTTGTAAACTGCTTCTGAAAGTATATCCTCGCTGGAAATAACGCCTACAAAATTAAAATCGTCAAATACAGGGATGTACCGGGTATGATGACGTTGCATCAATTGCATACACTCTTCTACGGTATCATAGGATGACGCGTACGGAAGCCGGTTGTTCATAATATCTGAAACTTTGGTTTTGCTCATCGGCCTGTTTACCGCAATTACTTTTGAAGCAATATCATGTTCCGTAACAATTCCGGCAAACTGCTGGTCTTCGTTAATGACAACAACATAATCTATGTCCTGGCAGCTCATTTTTGATAAAGCATCACTGACAAGTGATGAAGACGACACATAATTAAAATGTGATTGTTTACGTGACAGAATGGATGTAATTTTTTCCATAAGGATAAACTTTTTCGTTGAAAAATGGATCACCAAAAGCAGTAAAAGCTTTCAAAAGGCATGGGGACTAATACAAATTACAAAAATTCCGGGATTGCTAATAGACTTTCTTTAAACATTCAGGAATTTCTTTC
>JAFDYH010000030.1:0-10690 GCA_018267535.1 Bacteroidota bacterium | reverse complement strand
GGGCTATTAACTTTTTGCTAATTAATTCTTATCCGGGGATCAACAACACCATACAGTATATCGGCCAATATGTTGATGATAATAAAAAACGTTGCTGAAACCAACACAGAACCCATGACCACAGGAAAATCGAGCTTCTCTAAAGCATCAACTGTTACTTTACCTATTCCCTGCCAGCCAAAGATATATTCAACAAAAAAAGCCCCGGCCAGCAATTCGGCAAACCAACCGGTAACAGCGGTAATTAAAGGATTCAAAGCGTTGCGTAATGCATGTTTCCAAACCACTACAGGTTTAGAAAGCCCCTTTGCATAGGCAGTGCGGATATAATCCTGGTGCAATACATCCAGCATAGCACTTCGGGTAAGTTGGGTAATGATCGCCAGCGGCCTTATTCCTAACGTAATTGCAGGCAGAATAAGATTCTGGAGGGCCAGGTGTTTTTCACCCGTTATTTCATCAATCTCAAACCAATTGCCGGTAATATGTAAACCCGTCCAGTTGCTGAAAACAAATCCAAAAATGTAAGCAATAATAATACCTATAAAAAATGAAGGCGCTGAAATACCAATGATGCTCGCAAAAATAGATGAAGTGTCCCACCACGTATTTTGTTTCACGGCTGCCAATACCCCTAATGGTATTCCGATAAGGATTGCTATAAACATTGCAGCAGCTGCCAGTAAAATAGTACCGGGCAACGCCTGCATTAATACTGCACTTACTTCTTTTTTGGTTTGGTATGATTTGCGGAGATAGGGCACCTTTAGTCCCACCCGGTAACTATCGGGATTTGTATTGCCACCGATAAAAAAGCCTTTCAGGTTTTTCTTTTCAATATCTGCCCTGCTATGAATGCAAATAGGCGAAACATCATTGAGATAAAAAACAAACTGTTTCCATTTAGGCTGATCGAGGTATAATTCTCTTTTTATATTAGCCTGTGTAGCCAAATCGCCGGTTTGCCCCATTACCAGACGGGCCGGATCTCCAAAACCCTGGAAAAGAAAAAAAACAAGTATGACCACTCCTGTTAAAACCAGAAGGCCATATAAAATTTTCCTGGTAATAAATCTTATCACTGTTGATGGTTCACACTATCCGTATTCTGTATTTTCTGATCGATTGGTGGCATAGCAATGTCTTCTTTTCGTGGTTGTGAGGGAATGGCCTCCAAATCGGGTACCGCATCTGCAAATCGTTTATAACTCCATTTATTCAATACAGTTCCTTCTTTCAATAAATACATTGCCGGTTTAGTTCTTGCAGCCGTACGGATTACCGTATAATCACATTTCAAAACCGGAATACCACTCAGTGCTGTATTATCGAGGTTCTTCCTGGCAGCATCAATTGCTGTTGTAATGATATAGACAGGAATATTTTTCTTCTTTATTTCACCATACACTTTTAAAAAACCATTTTGCCAGTCTTTAACCGGTGTTTCGAAATTTTCGTCGAATAGTAATACAGAATAAGGCTCATTCAAAATCGTCATCGTTGAGTCTTCATCCGTAATCCCTGAAAAAGAAAGGCCCTTTATCGGCGGTTCATTATTTATCCCTTTTCGTATTACTTTATCAACACGGTCTATATATTTATATTTATCCGCACTGAAGTCGGCAGGAAACTTATCCGCAGTAAACTCTACATTTTTTCCATCCTTCTGGTAAATAAATGTGATAACCGTGCTATCGGGAATAGCATTGGCAGGCATTTTCATTTGTTCAGGGATATTGTTTCCTACTTTAAATGGCAAACAATCTTTGAATGGCAAATAACTAAGTGCATACCATTGAATGCCGAAAGAAAAAACAGTAATTACAAGCATCGCAATGATACTGGTCTTTGCTGCAAATAAAGGCTTGATTTTATTCCGGTGATAAAAGAGGAAAAAAATCAACAGTGTTAGTAGAACGTCTTTGAGGAATGATGTTAACGGTGTAATCGGCAAACAATCGCCAAAACAGCCACAGTTTTTAAACTTGCCTGAGAGAAATGCATACCCTGTAAGGAAAGTAAAGAAAATGATCAACAACAATAACAACCAGCTAAATAATTTCATTCTCCACCCTAGTAATAAAGCCACCCCGGCAATAATTTCAAAGGCAATCATGATTACGGATAAGGCCAGGGAATGGCTATGAAAAAAATCGAAAAGATTAACCAGGGTATGGGCAAGGAAAAAAGAACTTTTCATAAGTCCTTCATTCCAGATTTCGAAAAACTCCTGCATTTTATAGCTCAGGCCCAATGGATCATTTGCTTTTACCAGCCCGGAAAAGATAAATAACACACCGACTATAATGCGGGTAATGTTGATGATCGCTTTCATGTAAGGTCTTTTGAAATCTTATTTACTTTCAGACAGTAATATAAGTGCAAAAACGGCATAATTCAAAATGTCAAGATAATTCGCGTCAATCCCTTCACTAATTAACGTTTTACCTTCATTGATAAGTATCTGGCGGATGCGCTGCAGTTTCATCAGGATGAGATCAACAAAACTTTCCTGGCTCATACTCCGCCAGGCTTCTCCATAGTCATGATTCTTATCCTGCATCAGTTTTTTGGCTATGCTTATATGGCTGTCATATAATGCTGATACACGATCGACCGGTAATTCTTCAGGCGAACCTGCTGGCAATTCCAGTTGAATGGAACCGATTACGGCATAGTTGATAATTCCTTTGAATTCCGAGGCAATATCATCCCCTATCCGTTGATCTTTTTTTTCCTGTATTGTTCTTATGCGTTGCGCTTTAATAAAAATCTGGTCGACTATGGAAATCGTCCGCAGCACACGCCAGGCAGTACCATAATCACTGGCTTTATTTATAAATATTTTTTTACAGGAAAGTATTATTTTGTCATATTGCTGGTCGGTAGTCATAACGATTGAGTCAGTCATGTGTCGAATTAAAAGTCAAAATAAATGGCCTTGATTAAACAGTCATATGAGTCAATAAAAACGAGTAGATAATGTGCCCTTTTTGACTCCGGCTATTATTAGCGGTACAGTTTAAATACTCTTTTGACCGATTTGACTTTTTCTTGTCCTTATCTTTATCGCCAAAAATAACGAACAAAGGCTAATGTTTACTCTGAACTGCAAAGGGAAGCTGTGGGTTGTGGATAAACCACTTGTAATGGGAATTATTAACCTTACCCCGGATTCGTTTTATGCGGGCAGCCGTTTCAATAATACAGATACGGTTCTGAAACAAGTGGAAAAAATGCTTTATGAAGAAGCAGATATCCTGGACCTGGGGGCGCAAAGTACCAGGCCAGGAAGTGAGCGAATAACAGCCGATGAAGAATTATTTCGGGTGATTCCCGCGTTGGAAGCGATCGTAAAAAAATTTCCAAAAACAATTATTTCAGTTGATACTTATTATTCAAAAGTGGCGAAGCAGGCTGTTGAAACTGGTGCTTCTATAATAAATGATATCAGTGGCGGCAGCATGGATGCTGCGATGGTTAAAACGATAGCTTCGCTCAATGTGCCGTATATACTAATGCATATGAAAGGTGAACCCGGAACCATGCAAAAAAAACCGCAATATGAAAATGTAACCCGGGAAATACTTGACTATTTCATTTCAAGAATTGCAGCGCTAAGAAATGCAGGTATTCTTGATATAATTATTGACCCTGGCTTTGGGTTTGGTAAAACAATTGATCACAATTTTGAAATCCTGAAAAATCTTTCTCTTTTTAAAATCCTTGAATTACCTATCCTTACAGGCTTATCAAGAAAATCGTCTGTTTATAAAACACTGGGTGTTTCAGCTAATGATTCTTTGAACGGGACTACGGTAATGCATACAATTGCCCTATTGAATGGCGCAAATATTCTTCGGGTACACGATGTTAAAGAAGCCAGGGAAGCAATAAAACTCGTTGATAGATACACACATAATTAAAATTAGTTAAATTTTGATCATCAACAATTTATCATCATTTACTCCTATTTGATTTTAGATAAAATAAAAGGGGAAATTAAAAGCAATCCAAAGATCGCTTTTAAAACAAATGTTCAATTAATAAAATCAGGCCTTAAATAAATTTGCAAATCAAATGAACCTGACGTTCAGGCAAAGCAATAAAAAGAGGCTTGTTTGTTCGGGAACGGGTTCATAGGGAGCGGATGGTAGGAGGAATCTTGGACTAAAAACGGAGCCAACTCAAATTATAAGACCTACCGATGTGCAGGGTATCACATCACCATCCAGCTAATCAATGATTATTTGATTAGTTACTGCAAATTTCAATTAAAATATTGGTAATACAATTATTTTTTTCGTTGAGCACTATCAACTTTTGTATTTGCCTGCGGTTTGACTAACGCTTGCGGCTCTGGTTGTTTATCGTCAACCTTTTCTATTTCTACTTCAAAAGTCAGTGCCTCATTTGGTTTAAACGGGGAACCTGGCTGTGGGTTTCTTCCATATCCCAAAGCCCCCGGTATATAAATAGTTCCTTTGCCACCGCTTTTAAACATTTTTAATCCATCTTCAAACCCTTTTACAGAAGGTCGTGGCCCCTGTATTTGTGTTGTAAATGAACTTGCCTGGAAAACAGAATCTGTTCCAAAATGTTTTCCGGTATACTTCACCGTTACAAATTTTCCCGAATCGACCTGTGCTCCCGTACCCGGTTCGTTAATTACTACATAAGCACCCAATGGAGTTTTTTGCGCTGTTATGTGCTTATCTGAAAAATATTTTTCCATTTCCTTTGCCTGGCCTGCCAGGTCTTCCTTTGCCTGAGCTTCATCTTTTATCCTTTGTGCTTCCTGGTCTTTTTCCTGGTCAGCCATATAGTTTTCGCCCTGTTTGTATACGTGCAATACTTTAAAAGTAACAATATACCTGTCGCCATTTTTAAACTGCTGAAGTAGTCTTGGATTCTGCTTAATGAAAGTATCCATCATTAATATCGTAACCAGGCTATCATTCAACCTCAGTTTTGTAAACAACTCTGACGGATCGTATGGGCGCTGTACCCCACCTACGGGTATATAACCAGGTACATTTTGATGAGAGTCGAAAAGAACACTGTCATTAATTTTCTGAATGACATGCACTTTCATTACACTGCCTTCGCGAACAGCCGTAGTGTCTTTTGAACGGTAAATTTTATATACAAGCCCGTCCTTTGTTTTTTCAAAAGACGCATTCTGGCAACCCGCAATCAGAATTACCGATAATACAACTACTGCTAAACTGGTTATTTTTTTCATTTTTTTATTATTGTAAAATTGATTCGTTTTCTTTTATCGCTTGCTTAAACTTTGCAACTGTTTTTTCCAACGGGTCGCTGCTATGACCACCGGCTGCATTAAAATGGCCGCCGCCTTCAAAATATTTACGTGCAAAAGTATTGCAATCAAAATTGCCTTTACTGCGAAAACTCCATTTTCGTTCTTCATCCCTGTCGATTACCAGTGCAGCCAGCTTTATACCTTGTATGGATAAAGGATAATTTACCAATCCTTCAGTATCTCCTGTTTTAATATAATACTTCAGTAAATCAGATTTAGGAATCGCAATCAACGCCGTATTATATTCGTAAAATACTTCCATTCGGTTTTGCAAAGTATTTCCAAGGAAACGCAACCGGTTTTCGAGAAAATTATCATACAAGGATTCATGCACAGGGGAATGCTTTAATCCAAGGTCTTTCAGGTGCGCAACAAGCCTGTGAACGCCTGCATGCGTTGAATCAAAACGGAAAGAGCCTGTATCGCCGATTATGCCTGCATAAATGCATTCTGCAACTTCAAGCGTAAGTTTTTCGACATGGCCCGATGCGATAATAAAATCATAAATCATTTCGCAGGTCGAGCTTTTACTGGTATCGCTGATCCCGTAAGTAAAAGATTTTTCATCCGGTTCCCGGTGATGGTCAACGAGGATTTTGGTGCATTGAAGCGATTCCAGTTTTGCCGCCATATTTTTTGTCCTCGAAAATGCATTATAATCAAGGCAAAAAAGCCATTCTGCTTTATCTAAAGCCTGGTCCGCCTTTTCTTTTGAAAAATCATAATCGATTACCTCTTTCGCACCCGGCATCCAGTTTACCCAGGCAGCCCAGTTGGTTGGCGATATTACAATTACGTGGTGGCCAAACTGGCTCAGAAAATGTTTTAATGCCAACGATGAACCCATAGCATCCGCATCCGGCTTCTGGTGCGTAGTAATGACTACGGTACGGGGTTCGTGTAATAAAGTAAAAATATCTGCTATGGGTTTCATAAAAACGGCTGCGAAGATAAGCGTTCCCCTGCTTCATTCTTTAAGTTTTTATGACGCGGAAAAGGGGGAAATGCCCCAGCCCCGCTTCTTTTTGAAATTTTAAACAAATAAGCTTGAAACTTTGATATAAATTCGCGGCGCATAATTAAAATGGAAATATGAGTAACAGAACATTAACAATGATTAAGCCCGATGCGATGAAGAAAGGGCATGCAGGTGCTATTTTAGATAAGATTATCAAGGCGGGTTTCCGTATTGTAGCCATCAAGCAATTGAAATTGACTACCGAAAAAGCAGGTGAATTTTACGATGTGCACAGGGCCAGGCCATTTTTCGGTGAACTGGTGGAGTTTATGAGCAGTGGTGTCATTATCGCTGCAATATTGGAAAAAGAAAATGCAGTTCCCGATTTCAGGAAGTTAATTGGCGCTACAGATCCTGCAAAGGCGGAAGAAGGAACTATCCGTAAATTATTTGCCTCCTCACTTGGAGAAAATGCGATACATGGCAGTGATAGTGATGAAAACGCAAAAATAGAAGGAGATTTCTTTTTCTCAGCTCTTGAAAAATTTTAATCAATAACTTCTTTGTTCCAGCCCCGCCATCCGGCGGGGCTTTTCATTTATTTATACCCGGCAGTATAATTTCCATTACTGACAATCTGAAAAAAAGTGATGAAGAAATACCCCGGCTTAATGAATATTTGCCTTTAACAGTTAAATGATGATGGATTAGGATCACCAGCAAAGAATTTGCAAATCTTCACTTTATCACTCGGTCACAGAACATTCTACCATACCTATTTCTTTTTCCTTTAGATTTCCCGAGCAACCGGTGTCATCAGGTTCCTGACTGGTTTTACTGTATAGCCCGCCTTACGCAAAAGGTTGATAACCCCCTTATCACCGGGGAGATGACCAGCGCCTACTGCAATCAATAAACTTTTGGCTGGTAGCAGTGCTTTTAATTTCTCCACCCAGTTTTTGTTACGGTTATAGAGAAGAAGGTCAGTAAAGTTGGAAACTCCTACATCGTTTTTGTTAGATAATTCTTCAAGACGCTTTAAATCTTGCTTTTTATACGCATCTGCCAGTTCGGTAAACTCTTTTGATTCCTGGTCTTTCTCGACAGAAGAACTATCTACATATTTGATCAGTTGCTCTGCTTGTATCTTATAGGGAATACTATCAAATATCCCTGCCTGGTAGGCCATTGTTTCAAGACCTTTTATATTCTTATTATTCCTTTTAGCTTCTTCCATAATTAACTGTTCCATCGCTACCGCCGATTCGCAGGGAACCGATGATTCAGCCAAAGTGCTAACCGCAAGCAGTGGCTTATAGGTTTCGAGCATTGAAAAAGGGATCAATCCACTTTTTTCCTGGAAGAAAGTTTTTACTCTTTCGTAATCCTTTTTATCCATCAGGTCAGACAATGTGGTATCATTCCTCATCTTCATACTTTTCAGCAGGCCCATCATTTCAAAAATATTATCCATGTCCACTTCCAGATAAACATCCTTGCAGTTGCGGATAATTTTTTTAAGGCTATCACTTAATACGGCATCCTCTTTACACAACATATGTATTGTACCAAACAAATAAGATGGCTGGGATAATCCATTTCCGCTTATTTGCCACAAGAGGGTATTAAAATTATTGGGAGACTGGGCTTTCTGTCCCAAGGCAGAGAAGGACAAAAACAATGCAAAAAATCGTACCATCCATTTCTTCATACAACGAATTTCAGATAAAATACGAGATGAGCAATGAAGAAAATAAGTTGCTTTATTAATTAGGAACTGCAGGCAATAATTTTAAAATCCAGAGTTATTCATCAGCATAAGATAGGCTGTAAGTATGACACAGGAATAGAAAACAATAAGCATCCTGTTTGCCTGGGCCTTCCTGTTACGAAGATGGCGGCTATCAAATTTTGCGACAACAGGAAGAAAAAAGTCAATCCCGAAGTAACGTCCCAGTTCAACAAAATTCCGGTGACCCGGGGAAAGTAATTTAAAATGAAGATATACCTTCATCGCAAAAGCTAATGCGCCAACTGTTATTGTAAAAATTATGAGCATTTTTTTTGCTTCAAGATTTATGATGACTGTACTGCTGCTTCCTCGCCGTACAATTGATCCCTGAACTTTAATGAGGGAGAAGAAATAAAAGAACCAATTTCCAGCCCGCTCCATTTGCTATCAATTGACCGGATCGTTTCAGCATCACTCACAATAATATTCGGCCAATCTCTTTCAAAGTTATCAAATTCCCGCGTCTTAATTGTTCCGTCAAACCCTATACATGCATTATATTTTCCACTGCCGTTGATATTTTCATTTTTGGAAAGGATATAATCCCTTTTGGGATCAAGGTTATTGCAAAAACGCCATAGGGCTATGGGTAAATCATGGGCATCAACTGTATGCTCCACATACAGGATCATTTTAAGTGATGAAGTTTCACTTAAGCGGCATAATTTTTCATGCAATTCCTTTATATGGCCCTTCCTGTTTTTTTTAACCGAAACGATCAGGCAGGGTATATCTTTTTGTAAGAGTGAACTATTGATGGCTTTTATTTCCGGGAACCTGTTCCGGATACTATTTTCCGAAACAAGAGAGGAGTTCAACCCTGATTCATATGCACTGTCAGTCTCTTCATCATACTTATTTGTTCCATCTATACACATCTTTCCCCCGAAGCCCAGTTTACTGCAGCTATGATCTAAAACGTCCATAGGGCCTTGTGAAAAATAAATATCAGTTGATGGGTTCAGGTTTTTAAACACTGTTTGGGCGAGCCTTTCATAGTTATTTATCGTATTTAACTCCCCGGATACAACAACGAGTATTTTATTAAACATCATCTGGCCAGCCCCCCACATAGCGTTCATTACTTTTTGCCCCTGCCCTGCATATTCTTTCTGAATTTTAGCAATTACCAGGTTATGAAAAACCCCTTCTACCGGCATATCCATATCCAGTATTTCAGGAACCATCGTCATTTTTATCGGAGCAAGGAAAATCCTTTCAGTTGCTTTTCCAAGCCAGGCATCCTCCTGAGGCGGTATGCCAACAATAGTTGCCGGGTAAACTGCATTTTTTTTGTGGGTAATACAAGTAATGTGAAAACGGGGATACCAGTCCGGCAATGAATAATACCCTGTATGATCGCCAAATGGTCCTTCCCAGATTAATTCATCACCCGGATCTACATATCCTTCAATTATAAAATCAGCATCGGCAGGTACTTCTATTTCAGGCTGGGTAAGGCAGCGAACAAGGTCCACCTTTTTCTTTCTTAAAAAACCGGCCAGCATGTATTCATCCACATTTTCAGGCAATGGGGCAGTGGCAGAATAAGCATATACAGGGTCGCCGCCCAAAGCAACGGCAACGGGCATACGCTTATTCAGTTTCTTATATTCGGAGAAATGCCTGGCTGAAACTTTATGCCTATGCCAATGCATTCCCGTCAGTCGGGGACCAAATACCTGCATACGGTACATCCCAACATTTCTTATGCCACTGTTCGGATCTTTTGTATGAATAACCGGTAATGTAACAAACGGGCCGCCGTCTTTAGGCCAGCAGGTAATAACAGGGAGTTTTGTGATGTCTGCTGATTCCATGATTACTTCCTGGCACTCCCCTTTTCCACTTTTTACTTTCGGCATCCAGGAAGCAAACTGATTTAGCTTTGGTAATAACTTCAATTTATCAACGATATTCTCTTTTGGTTTTATCAGCAGTTTAAACAACGTTTCTATTTCTTTTGCTATATCATCAAGGTGACCTACCCCCAATGTCATACACATTCTTTTTTCACTGCCATAAGCATTCATCAGAACAGGAAAGGCATACCCTGTATTTTCAAACAACAAGGCTTTACCACCATCGGGTTGTTTGCTTATACGGTCTGTTATTTCCGCCATTTCCAGCTTTGGGTCAACATAACTTTTAATACGAAGTAACTCCCCTGCCCTTTCCAATGCATCTATAAATTGTTGCTGATTCCGATATGCCATGATTATTCTATAATAAGAAGCAAAGTTAAATACAATAAGATTGGTTTGCTGTGTATATACCCATTGTTTACCACTCAATAATTATATAAGAAAAAGATAACGGGGTTTCTCCGGCGATCCAGAAGTTAAAAAGTCATCCTTAGAGGGATGACTTTTTTTATAATAGAGATCATTAGTAACTATAGAACATTTGTCGGACAGCCGTATCCTTTTTTTGACCTGCCGCTACGACCTTGTCCATATCCATTTCCGGCAGAAGGCATCAAGCGAAAGGTTAAATGCAACCCGACAAAATAGTAAGCATCCTTACTGGATGAGTTTCCTCTTTGTACGCCTTTACCCGGATAAAATGGGCTTCCTCCCGGAACTTCATCTCCTCGATATGCCAAATCAACCGC
>JAFDYH010000309.1 GCA_018267535.1 Bacteroidota bacterium | reverse complement strand
AAGCGCAAATGCTGTTTTACCAACCGCCGGGCGGGCAGCCAGAATAATGAGGTCTGTACTCTGCCAGCCATAGGTTACACGGTCCAATGAAGGGAAGCCACTCGGCACACCGGTAACATCTTCGTTCCTGTGACGCAGGTCTTCAATGCGCTGGATTGTTTTTACCAGCACAGAATCAATCGTATCAAAATTTTTACGGAGATGGTTATTTGTAATTTCAAACAATTTGCTTTCCGCATCATCCAGCAGGTCGAAAACATCAGTACTATCTTCGTAGGCATCCCCGATAATTTCGCCGCTTATACGGATCAGCTCACGTTGTATAAATTTCTGAAGAATAATTCTCGAATGTGCTTCAATGTTAGCCGCCGAAACAACCGCGTTGGTCAGCTTGGTAACATAATAAGGGCCGCCTACCATATCCAATTCTTCACGAAAACGCAATTCTTCCACGACAGTCAATATATCTATGGGCTGGCTCTTTTGAGCAAGGCCCTGCATCGCACGAAATATCCGTTGATGGCCTTCTACATAAAAGCATTCCGGCTTTAATATTTCGATTACCGTATCAAAAGCGCTTTTTTCAAGCATGATTGCGCCCAGTACAGCCTCTTCAAGGTCTTTTGCCTGGGGCGGCACTTTACCATAAACCATGGCGCTCATATCAGGCGCAGATTTGCGGCGTTGCTTACGGTCTCGGTTTAGGTTAGTAAGATCCATCTAATTATAAAAGAATAAAACGGGTTAAACAATCAATCCGCCTTACAGGCGGATGACCTTGGGTTTATTATTCCAGCCTTGTTTTAAGAAATTATTATCTCAACGTTATCGGAATGTTGCCCTGCAGTCGGACGGCGAATATAGAATCAGAAATTGCGCTGAAAAAAATTTTTCTTGTTCCCACCAGTTCCACAAGGTTATCCACAGATTACAAAGCTTATTCACAGAACCACCCATAGTCTTACACAATTTAAAAAAGTTTTTAGTGATGTAGGCAAAGAAATTCACACTTGCTGTGCTAAAAAAAACATAATCCTTTTTTTGGCTGGCATTCAAAAACCCCAGAATGGGCTTTCAGCGCAAATAAGTGTTTTTGCTGATGTAGTTGGATTGCTCAAACTCAATACTGCCGGGCTTTATCACGAAAATAAAAAAGGGCACCTTTGTATTAAACCCGCTGCTGCAGCGGCCTTCACCTTATCCCTTTTTAAGTTTTATAAAAAAGAATTATAAAACCCAGGCAGGTAGTGTATTTCAGGGTGAGAAAAACAATAACGCCCATTGATTGTATAAAACAATACAAGTTATTTTACATTTTTATAGATCAATCCAGGCAATAAATGAGCCTTATAATTGTTATATAAGGAACAGATCTTACTCAAACCACACTGCGTTTTTTCAACTTTTAAAATTTTGTGAACATGGAAACCATGAAAAATGCAGCCACTATCCGCTCTGTCATAAGCCAGACAAGAAACAATACCACTACCTGGATCGGTCACTTCCGGAATGAAAGCCTCGATCATTTCAGTGGCCAGACTTTTAAATGCCCGGATCACGGTATACTGGATAATATACAGGTGTATGTAAGTATAATTCAACGACCGGGTGAGGTACAATTAAATTTGTTTGAATTCGACGAAGGTTTAAAAAACTGGGACCGTTCAGTCGCTATGTCTGCAGCAATTGTTAGTAGTAAAGATGAAGGAAATTGGATCAGATTTGTTTTGCCGGATGTATTATTATCGAAAGATAAAGCCTATGGCTTTCGCCTTCACAGCAATAACGCGATGATTGGTATTGGTGAATGGGCCAGAGGAAATAATGAACCGTGCTCATTCGGACAGGAATGGAATGCCGACTCAAACAACAGGGATGGCGTGTTTTTTACCTGGTTCAGCCTTGCGTTTAAAGTACAGATGGTAGCTTAAGAAACGACCAAAATTATTTTTATTAATTAATAAAATAGCCGGCTATTCCATTTTTTGTTTTAGGCTAAAACTTCAATTCAGCCGGTAAATATTTTTTTATCAAATCTTCGTAGTAAGGGCGGATTTTATTCCAATCCGGGGGAGTCGGGTTTTTTGAATATAAATCATAAGGATTGAAGAGCTTTACCCATTTCAGCATTTTGCGATCA
>JAFDYH010000308.1:584-7248 GCA_018267535.1 Bacteroidota bacterium | reverse complement strand
ATTGCCTGAATGGCCAAAAAATACAATAGATACATAAATGCCACGGTCTTTTGCTGCACTTACTTTTGAGCGCAGCCTGTCAAAATATTCCTGGTTGAATTGTGTGAGATCATATTTTGGTTTTCCATCTTTCGTTAATCCCGGACCTGTACGAACATAGGTTTCCGGCCCTATATCTGTAAAAACAAAGCCATCATTTTCGAATGCCCATAGCCTGGTAAAGTTATGGCCATAGCTTGCAATCCAATCCAGGAAGCTGTCCTTACTTGCATCCTGGTAACCATGTGGCCCTGTCATGTCAAGCATATCTGACCATGTATGAGATCCGGTAAGATAAATTGCAGCACCATTATCATCAGTGAAGTAGAGAGGATTGATTTTATTAATCCGCAATACACTTTTTATTGGTGGGTTAGGGCTGGCTTTCCATTCTATCCTTTTCAGAAGAGGCAGATCATTACTTGCTACCTGGCAGTAATTTTTTTGAATAATGAATAATACAAAGAACAAACACAAAAAAATTTTATTCTTTTTCATTGTCAGGTTTTTAATTCAAAGCATTTTCAATTTTAAATACCCATGCATCAGCTGATGTATTATCAGACACGGTAAAAGCTGGCGGCTGAATAGTTAAACTGTTGTTTTTAAAACTCGTTTTTAATTTTCCGTTATAGCCGAGTAGACTAACTTTTTCCGGAGCCTTAATATTTGCCAGTGTAATTGGTTTATCAGGAAAGCGTGTTGCAATTGCATATAGGTTTTTTCCTTTTCGTGTAAAAAATAATGTTGTTTGGTTGGTTATCTGTGGCGCATCTTTCCATGTGTCGGTTTCATAAATTGCTTCGCCATTTATAAGCAACCATTTTCCCATATCCTTTAACCGCTGCTGCATAATAACAGGTATTCTTCCGTCGGCAGTTGGGCCAATATCAAGTAACAGGTTTCCGCCTCTTGCTACTTTTTCAACCAGCATATGCACCAACTGTTGGGAGCTAGCATAGTCTTCTGATTTTTCTGCACGGTTATAACCGAACGATCCGCCTATTCCCCTGCATTCTTCCCAGGGATGTGTAATGGTTTTTGTTTTAGCGTTTTCCTGGAAAACAAGATCATATTCAGTAGTGTATACGCCGCCATGTTTTACCCTTGTATCACTGCCCCATCGGTCATTAATAACGATATTGTTTTTTACAGGCGATTCATTGAACAGCCAGCTAAGAAATTGAGGAGATTTCCATTCTTTGCTTGTATGCTCCCATTCACCATCTGCCCAAAGTATATCGGGTTTATATCTTGTCACGAGGTCTGTTACCTGCGGAAGCATGTGTTCGTCTACATATTGTTGAAGGTTTGTTTTATATAATGGATTATACCATTCGTACAGGGAAAAATATAAACCCATATGAAGTCCTTTTGCCCTTACTGCCTGGCTCAGTTCTCCAACCAGGTCTTTATGCGGTCCTATATCCATACTGTTCCAGTTCCATGACTGGGGGCTTGGCCAAAGCGCAAAGCCGTCATGGTGTTTGGAAGTAAGCACAACATATTTTGCACCCGAGGCAGCAAGCAAATTTGCCCAGTCGGCTGGTTCAAAATTTTCCGCTTTGAAGCCAGGGGCAAAATCCTGGTATTGAAAATTTTCTCCGTACACTTTATTATGGTGCTGACGGAATAATTCACCTGCAACACTCTTTTCATTTTTGCGATACCAATACCATTCTGAATATTTTGAATAGACCGGAATGGAATCGCCTGTTGGTGCCCATGCAGGAACAGAGTAAACGCCCCAATGGATAAAGATTCCGAATTTGGCATCGGTAAACCATTTAGGAACCGGTCTCCGGTCAATCGATTCCCAATTGGGTTCCACTTTATCCTGGCAAGAAACTTTTGAAATAAAGCAAAATGTGGTGATTGTAAATAAGCACAATAATTTCATTGTTTTGATTTTAATTTTTCCTGGTTGGTATACTCAATTCGTGCGAATAATTTTATTTTTCACGAAAGCACTGTCTTCACCTTCTGATACACTACTTCTATTTCTATTTGGTCCTTGTGCTAGCCTCTTTTCTGCGATTTAGCGCAGGCCCACTTAATTTTTAGCTTTTTAGTGGAACTAAAAAATTTTCATTTCATATAAATATACAATAAAAAGTATCTAAAATATTTTTTTACCTTTCTATTATATTTACAATATAATTATTTTGACTATTCCTTTTATGTGCTATGGCAAGCTTTTGTAAATAAAAGGAGTTATTGGTTGGCTGATGAGTTGATTCTAATGCAGTTTTAGGGGGTCTTGGAAGTATTGGCAATTTGCCTGAATAAAGCTGGTTTACCTTTCATTTTAGATGGTGAGGGCCTGTATAACAATTATAATTCAAGTGTTGATTTCCCTTGGAAATTTTATTTATTATATACCATTTTATTTGGGAAATTAATAATCGTAAACCTCTTAATTAATATGGGTATTTCCGGGCCACAATTCTCTTTATAAATGAATAAGAGAATCGTGGTAGTGAAGAGATCTTAAAATTTGGAGTAAATTTTTTATTAATTTTATAAGAAAAAATAAATTATTTATTTTTAAGTAAATAAAAAGTAAAAAAATAGAGGATATTGATTATCTCCTGGATACTGCAAATAATTGAGGAAGTCATGTCAGCCGGGAAATATCGTCTCCTTTCTTGTAAGAGTTTTCGCGAAAATTAAAAATTGTATCAGGCCCTGATTTTAAAGGAGTCATTTTTTGGGTTCGGGGCCGTAAAAAAGTGATGCAAAAGGATACATTTAAAATTGTTGGAAATGATTGATGGGCAAAACCGTGTGTCAATATGATTCTTTTCCCGGTTTCCGACATGGCCCGCGTGCTGCAATAAATCAAACAGAAGTTTACCTGTGTGGCATCGCTATCAGGCAATGTTTGGGTGAAATGAAAGAGTCGTCTGTAAATCCGGAGATTGATATGTGTTGTGAGGGAAAAATCCCCTGTGATTTTTTTCTATTTGTGATGTTTTGTCCACTCAGGTTTTAGGGTTTTACAAATCGGTTGTATCAGGACTGACTCCTGATTCACCGTTTCAAAGCAAAAGAAAAAGCAGAATGGTCGGATAGTTGCAGTTTATTCATATTAGCAGACCGACAATCATATGATCAGGCATAAGCTTGTTTAGGTTATTACGGCCTCATGAGTGGAGGTAATTTATCTCCCGGAAGTTGTTGCAGTTTTCTGTTGTTTGGTAGACCAGGATAAGAGTTGAGACAGTATTGATTGTTTCATTACAAAAAAGAAGGTGTTTTTTAGGATGTGAAATTAGCCACCTGCTTGACTAATGGCCAATAGTTTGAGTGGGAAATTGCACAGTTTCTTGGTTGCAACAGGTGAAATAACAAGTGCAGTACTTATTCATCATGATGCTTCGGGATATCTGATAAAATTGTACCGGATCTTGTAGAAAGGAGTTGCTAAAATAAACCTGGCTACTGGGATTAAAATATTTTATAAAGAATCTGAAAGGATTACTTATAGAAAAAAAGGAAATTGATTTGAGAAACGTATTTCCCCCGCAATATTTCCCGTTGCATCACTGATCTTAAATAAACTGAGGAGATTCAGTATAGGGCTTCATAACAATACAAAAAATATTATGAAAATGACGCGGATAAATAAATTGATGACTAAGCTGGTCTTTAGTAGTTTTTTAATTACTATACTATTTGCTTGTAATTCTTATAGCAAGGACAACAGTGAATATTATACAGATAGAGATTTTTCACATGTAAAAAAAATAGATGCTCACACCCATGTCCAGACAACAAAGCACACATTGGTTGAGCAGGGCATAAAAGATAATTTTATTCTAATCAGCCTCAATTCCGAAGTGCCAGACTACCCACCTATTGATAGCCAACAATACTTTGATATTCAGCAAAGGCTTACATACCCGGATAACCTTTATTACCTTTCAACTATTGAAACAGCTACGAGGTTTGAACCCGGTTGGGTTGATCGGCAACTGGATTACCTGAAAAAATCATTTGCCAATGGGGCTATTGGTATCAAAGTATGGAAGAATATCGGGATGACGATTAAGGACAAAGACAGCAGCTTTATAATGATTGACAACCCAATGTTTGACCCGGTTTTTAATTACCTGGAGCAAAACCAAATTCCCGTATGCGGACATATTGGTGAGCCCAGGGCTTGCTGGTTGCCCTATGATCAGATGACTACTAATAATGATAGATCGTATTTTTCTTCTCATCCTGAATATTATATGTATCTCCATCCTGAGTACCCCTCATACGAAGCCCAAATTCAGTCGAGAGATAATCTTTTGAAGAAGCACCCGAAATTAAGATTTGTGGGGGCACATTTAGGTAGCATGGAATGGAGTGTAGAGGAAATGGCAAAGCATCTGGATCAATTTCCCAATATGGCATTAGATATGGCCGAAAGAATAGGGCATGTACAGTATCAAAGTATCCAAAATTGGAAAAAGGTTCACGATTTTTTCATGAAGTACCAGGACCGGATTATCTATGGAACAGATTTGGAGTCTAACGAGGGGGAGGATTCAATATCAACAATAAAAAAAGCTCATGAATTATGGACGAGGGATTGGCGATATTTTACTTCAGGCGATACACTTGAGTCACCACTTGTTAATGGTAAATTTCGCGGTCTTTTGCTCCCCAAAACTGTTGTTAATAAATTATACTTCGATAACGCCCTAAAATGGTACAAGGTCAAGAAATAATGTCATTAGTTTTAAGCTGTCATACTTTAATTTAAATCGTTTACACTTTCTTCTTATTGTTACTATTTTATAATCTAACAAAAGAGTATGTGTATAAGCATACCTAATCTCCAATGTACCCCGTGGCAGGTATATTTCTTTATGATTATGAGATGATAAACCATCCTTACAAAGTCGCTTTGGCTTCTCTTAATCTCATTTCTCATAAAGTATTAACAAAAGGTAATTCAATATTGAAATACTTTTTTCATTTGTTCATTTTTACAACGAAAAGAGGGCTACTTTTTTGCGAAATTGGAGTTTGTCAGACTCAATTTTTGTAGTTGGTTTTTTAATCGCAAACATAAAACCCGGAGAGTCGTTATTCGACAAAGTATAGGACAGAGGGCTGAAGTTATTGATGCGGTAATTCTTAAATAAAAGTTAAACGAAACAATAGATGGTATATCTGTTAGCGAAATTCATGGATTTCGCAGCAACATTAAACAGTTTTATCTCATTTGCAATAAATAAAAAATACCGCGAACTACATTTGGACATTAATAAATTTAAAAATATAAATCATGAAAAACTCGATTAAAAAATCAACAACAAAAAAGGTCGGCTTTGTATTGGCAATTCTGTTTTTTTTATTTGCGGCTTCCCCTCACTCATTTGCGAATACCGGAAAACAGCCCGGTGCTTTGGATAACTATTCAATAAAGTATGTGGGTAGTTCCGAAAATGGCATCGTATTTCATGTCAGGTACGACAACCCGGATGCAACGAAGTTTGATTTGGTATTAAAGAACCAGGACGGTAACACTATGTTTCAAAAGTCCTATTCGGATAAAGAGTTTGATAGGGATATCGTGTTGCCAAAAGATATTGAACTAAACAAATTGTCAGTTATTGTAAAAACAACTAAAGGAGATATAGCAAAAGATTTTAAAATTCAGACAAAAACTGTTGAAATTGTAGATGTGCAGGCTTCAAACTAATACCAAGTATGATTTAATATTTTCATGACAGGCTATAATCGTTAATTGGATAACTGGAATTGTAAGGATTGGCGTTTTAAAGTTCACAATTGTGAACTTTAATTTTTTATAACAGGGCTTCACTTTGGTCAGCAGAAATGAGAAGGGCTATTTATCCATGCTTTAATCTCATTTTTAAAAATGGTAGATAAAGGAGAGGGGTGCTCTTTTTTTGTTTGCGTATAAATGTGCAGACGGTTGCATTAATACCAAACATATTAATCACGTAATTTTAAACCCTAATTAATCTTGTCAAATGAATGTACAAGCTGTCTGTAAGCTTTTTTGCCAGTTTTTTTTGTTTGTCACCCTGTTCTTATTTTCTTCACTACTTTTTGCGCAACAAAAAAGACAAATACCTTTTTCAAAACCCAACGTTATTTATATTTATGCTGATGATTTGGGTTATGGAGATTTAAGTTGTTACGGGGCAACCAAAATCGCTACACCTAATGTTGATCGCCTGGCATCGCAGGGCATTCGTTTTACCAATGCACATAGTACATCCGCTACATGCACGCCATCGAGATATGCGCTGATCACTGGGCAATATCCCTGGCGAAAAACCGGAACCGGAGTTTTGCCAGGAGATGCTGCTTTAATTGTTCCAGCCGATAAAATCACGCTTCCAAAGGTGTTTAAAAATGCAGGATACACAACGGGGATTGTAGGCAAGTGGCATTTGGGTTTAGGCGAACAGGTGGAAAAAAACTGGAATGGTGAAATAAAACCCGGTCCGAATGAAGTGGGCTTTGATTACGCATTGATTTTTCCCGCAACTGCCGACAGGGTACCAACGGTTTTTCTGGAAAACCATCATATAGTTGCACTCGATAGTACTGACCCAATCGAAGTAAGTTATCGGAATAAGGTTGGCAATGACCC
>JAFDYH010000308.1:0-564 GCA_018267535.1 Bacteroidota bacterium | reverse complement strand
GGACATGATGGTACCATCGTGAATGGCATTGGCCGTATAGGTTATATGAGCGGGGGGAAAACAGCAAGATGGACAGATGAAGAAATGCCGCTTACCTTTTTACAAAAAGCAAAAGATTTCATCGAAAGCAACCAAAACAAACCATTCTTTTTATATTATGCTTTAACCGAGCCTCATGTGCCGCGTATGCCTGCAACAATGTTTAAATACAAAAGTGGTTTAGGTTTTCGCGGAGATGATATTCTGGAGTTAGATTGGGCTGTGGGGGAATTAATAAAACACCTGAAAGCATTGGGATTAGATAAAAATACGATTGTCATTTTCAGCAGCGATAATGGTCCCGTGTTGGATGATGGGTACCAGGATGGCGCTGTAACTCAATTAAACGGTCATACGCCTACAGGCCCATTCCGGGGCGGCAAATACAGTACGTTTGAAGCCGGCACACGTGTACCTTTTATTGTTTGCTGGCCCCACCAAATACACCCTCGAGTATCTGATGCCATGGTTTGCCAGGTAGATTTGCTGGCATCGTTTTCTAAAATGTTTAATCAGGCAATTCCT
>JAFDYH010000307.1 GCA_018267535.1 Bacteroidota bacterium | reverse complement strand
AATGCGGCTTTTATCGCCTGGAAGCTCACGGTTATCAACGCAATTACAATAGTCAGTAAGGCGGCCAAAGCAAATACCCACCAGCTGATATTCACCCGGTAAGCAAAACTCTGCAACCACCTATTCATTGCCCACCAGGCTATAGGAAACGCAACTACAGATGCAATCAGCACAAGCTTTACAAAATCTTTCGAGATCATGGCTACAATCTCACTTACCCTTGCTCCCAATACTTTTCTTATGCCAATTTCTTTTACCCGTTGTTCAGCTGCATATGTAACTAAGCCAAACAAACCAAGGCAGGCGATGAAAATGGCAAACACAGCGAAGGTGATAAACAACTTTCCCGTACGTTGCTCAGCGTTATACATTTTATTAAAATCTGCATCCAGGAACGTATAGCTGAATGGCTGACCAGGCGCCATACTGTTCCACTTGTTTTCTACCTGGCTGATCAACCCTGCAATATTTTTAGCATTTACACGCATTGCAATTCTTCCATAGTTCTCCCCCAATTCTATAATTAACGGACCGACTTTGTCGTGCATGGAGCTGAAGTTAAAATCTTTCACAACGCCGATTACATGGTATTCTACAGAAGTGAAGCCTCCATTTGCTGCATAACCGCCCGGGCGATACATCTTTTGGTTTAAAGGATCTTTAAACCCAAGCAGGCTGGCAGCGGTTTCATTTATGATTATCGCTGTTGAATCAGAAATAAAATCCAATGAAAAATTTCTCCCTTTTACTATTTGCATTCCTAATGTTGGAATATAGTTCTGGTCGCCGTAAAAGTCAGTCATTATGGTAACCTGCTTTGCGTCGAGTGTGGGGTCTTTAAACCAACCATTTTGATTGTATGCGGTTTCGGTTGGCAGTGAGCCGGCAACAGCAGCGTTTTGCACGCCGGAAATTTTCAACATCTCCTGCCTGAAGGTTTTTATTTGCTTATCGAGTGCACCTGTATTATTGATCACCAGTACCTGGTCGCGGTTATAACCAATTTCACGGTGATGAATATAGTTTAATTGATTATAGATAACAATAGTGCCAATGATCAACGAAATGGATATAAAAAACTGAAATACAACCAGGCCACTCCTCAGCCAGCTGCTTTTGAAACCTTTTGCAATACTTCCTTTCAATACCTGTACTGGCTGAAAAGAAGAAAGATAGAAAGCCGGGTAGCTCCCGGCAATACAACCAACGACGATAATCAATACAAGTAGTATGGGCAATAGCCAGGAAGAAAATAAGGTTAGTACGCTCATGTCTTTTCCCGCGAGCTGATTAAATAATGGTAACAACAATGCCGCAATACCCAGTGCAAGTAATAAGGAAAAGAAGCTCACCAATACAGACTCGGTGAGGAATTGTGTAATAAGATTGGAACGTAATGAGCCTGCCACTTTCCGGATGCCCACTTCCTTTGCCCGGTTAGCTGAACGGGCAGTTGAAAGNNTTCATAAAATTCACACAGGCTATCAATAAAATGAGAATAGCGATTACCGAAAAGATATATACATAAGCAACATTTCCATTTGCTTCAAACTCATATGACTTATTGGAATGAAGATGAATATCGGTCAAAGGCATTACAGGATAAAAAAAATGATTGCCGCCTTTCTTTAAATCAGCTGCGCTGGTATGCAATGCCTGTTCCAGTTGTTTGGACAGGTAATTATTAATAGTTGCATCTACTTTTTTCTGCAATACTTCTTTTGTTACTCCTGGTTGTATTAACAAGTAAGAAGCATAATTATTGCTCAGCCAATCGTCCTGGTCATCATGATAGGTGTCAAGCATCGGCCTGATAAAACTGAAATGGAAATGAGATTGTGCAGGGATATCTTTGATGACACCGGTGATTTTACAGCTTACTCTATTATCTACATACAGGGTTTTGCCCAAAACATCTGTTGAATTAAAATATTTTTTAGCAGTTGTCTCATCAATCACAATTGAATTGGGTTCGTTCAATGCTGTCATCCGGTCGCCGGCAATCATCGGAATGGAAAACACCTGGAAGAAGGTAGAATCAGCAAATACTGCATTATGATTTAGTATTTGCTGATTGTCTTTTTTAATAGTGATGTCGCCAAAACCTTTTAGTCGCGTATATTGAATTACCTGGGGCAGGTCTTTCTTCAAGGTGGGCGCCATAGGTGCAGGGGCTACAGCAGATGTAAATTGTGTGCCGTTAAAAAAAATATCAGCATCGATCCGGTAAATATTTTCTGCCTGTAAATTCTCTTTGTCATAACTCAACTCATCCCGTACATACAAAACGATTAAAAGGCAAACAGCCAGACCGGCTGAGAGCCCGATAATATTGATAGCGGAAAAACCTTTGTTCTTCCATAAATTGCGTAAAGCAACTTTTAAATAGTTTTTGAACATGGGTTTTTGTTTCAGGCTATGACGGCCGGGCATTGCGAATTGTTACTCAGTCCGCAATGATTTTGCCGGATTTTCTGTTGCCGCTTTATACGTTTGCGAAATAATTGTCGCTAACCCAATTACCAATAATAGCGAAAAGCAGAACAATACACTGCCAGCTCCGAAACCGACGCGATCGGCAAAATTTTGCAGGAACAGGAAGCTGAGGATATAGCCAACCGGCATAGCCAGCAGGCCCGCAATAAATAACAGCTTTATAAACCCTTTTGACAATAACCGGATAATCTGTGTGCTTTCAGCACCAAGGATCTTCCGGATACTGATTTCTTTTCGTTTTACTTCCACGGTATAAATTACAAGGCCAAATAACCCCAATGATGCAATCGCAATTGCCATAAAAGCAAGGTATCCCAATAGCGAAATAGTCGCTGACTGGGAGTAAGTTTTTTGCAATTGTTCATCCAGCCATATGGTATCAAATGACTGGGAAGGTGCCAGTGTTATCATGGCTTGTTGTATGCTATTAGCAAACGTTTTTCTTTCAGATCCTTCAAAACCCAGGTACAAATAATTGAAAGCATTCTTTTTGTTTCGTAAAGCCAACGGCATGATTGGCCTGCCTGCATTTTCATAATTGAAATTCTTTAAAATACCTGCTATTTCGAGCTGTGTTGAATCATTTATCCATATTTTCTGCCCGATTGCTTTTCCCCCATCTTTTAAGCCAAAAGCTTTTAATGCCTGCTCATTAAGCAATACATATTGTTCTTGCCCGGTTTGCGAAGGAAAATTATTTCCAGCCAGTATGGATAATTTCATCCCGCGTATAAAATCCGTATTGACATAATAGTAATTTAATGAAATAGCATCCTGCTTATTATTAAGCCATGCAGTCGTATTTATACCGTTGAAGCGGCCTTGAAATAGAGAAGACATGGCACAAACAGACCGCACACCGGAGATTTGCGCTAACTTTTGCGAAGCGATTTTTTCATCAACTCCATTTAATGGGACAACTAATACATTATCCCGTTCAAATCCCGGATCTGCTTCCGCGAGATGTGCAAATTGCCTGTAAAATGCAAGCAGGAAAATAATGATCGTGAGTGAAAGTGTGTATTGAAAAACAATCAATGCCTTTTGAATACTTATTTTACCGATTATTCTTGCTGTAGTAAGGTTCTTCAATACGCGAAGCGGTGTAAAAGAGGATAATATCCACGCAGGGGAAACGCCCGCGAGTAAACCAGTGAATACTGCAAAGGCAAAAGTCCAGCCAACAAATGTTTTATCATTATGAAAAGATGACGGGATGAATTCATACCCATCGTTGAATGGTGCATACTGAATGATAAATGAAAGAAGGACCCAGGCGAATCCAAGGGATAGTAATGCAACAATAACAGACTCTATGGTGTATTGCAAAAAAATCTGCAACCTGCTGGCTCCATTGATCTTTCTCACACCTACTTCCTTTGCTCTTGTTAAAGCACGTGCAATCGTAAGATTTGTATAGTTAAAACAGGCAGCGAGTAAAATGATGAGGGCCACACCGATTTCGAAATACATTTTTGTCCATGACGTACCACTGCCTATATCGTTATACAGATCATTACTGCCCGGCGTGATGTCTTTTATATTCTGAAGTGCAAAAGCTGCAGTGCCTTCTTTGTTGTTTTTATTAAGACCATAAGCTATCGTATTCAATTCACTGGCAATCGTCTTAACAGGATAATTTTTTTTAACGACGATATAAGTATAGCCTGAGTTAAATGCATACCAATCGGAAGACTTATCAGTGAGTATTTTATCTTTTTCCCATGGCTGTACGTTGGCGATAGAAGAGAATGCGTCAAAGTTGATATGTGATTTGGATGGAGGTTCATTCATTACACCGGTTACAATAAAACTTTTCCTGCCCGTCATTGTCAATACTTTGCCTAATGGATTTTCCTTTCCGAAAAATTTCTCTGCAGTTGTTTTGCTGATTACAATTCCCTCTGGTTTTGTCAATGCGGTTGCCGGGTCACCGGCAGATAATGAGAAACCGAATACGTTAAAGAAAGAAGGTTCGGTAAAAGCGCCGTTAATATAAAGTTCTTTGCTGCCTGTTGCAACTTTTCCATTAAAAGCAGGATAAATACTGACTACGTTTTCTATACCGGATAATTCATGCAACTTATCAAATAATGGCAAAGGGGTGCTTGCCATTTTCCAATGCTCACCTGTTTTTTTATGATAATCACTAAGAATACGATAGGTCGATTGAGGATTGGGGTGAAAATTATCATAGCTGAACTGGTCCTGCACCCTTATCATTACCATCATGCCAACCGACATGCTCAAACCTAAACCGAAAATATTGATAAACGAAATCAACCGGTTTTTCAATAAACTTCTTATTCCTACTTTCAAATAGTTCTTAAACATGTGGTTGTCTTATTACGTATAACCTTGTTGTTAAATTGTACCCGGCTGCTTTGAAGACAATCTGGTGATATCATCATCAAACAATAGCAGTTTCTATTCTGTCCGCAATGATTTCACCGGATTTGCCAATGCCGCTTTAATTGCCTGGAAGCTGACTGTAACCAATGCTATTAATACAGAAGCTATTCCTGCCAGTAAAAATACCCACCAGCTTATATTTGTCCGGTAAGCAAAATCCTGTAGCCATTGATTCATAAAATACCAGGCAATAGGTGAGGCAATGAGAATAGCTGCCAACACCAACAATACAAAATCTTTACTTAGCATAGCGGCAATATTGGTGACACTTGCTCCCAACACTTTACGTATGCCAATTTCCCTTGTTCTTCTTTGTGCGGTAAACAGGCCCAGGCCAAATAACCCCATACAGGAAATAAATATGGTAATACTCATTGCTACATTTACCAACCACACTGTTTTATTCTCCGGTTCATATAACCAATTGATAGACTCATTGAGAAAACTATAATCAAAAGCTTTATCCGGGAATATTTTTTTCCATTGTGTTTCTATCCGGGCTAATGTAGCTTTTACATTCTTTTTGTTTTTATCATCCCAGGCCAGTTTAATAGCAACACTGGCTTTTCTGTCCGGTACATTTTCAATAACTACAGGTTGTATGGCTTCTTTCAAAGAACCGGTGTGATAGTCTGCCACTACACCCACAATAGGATATGGCTTTTCGCCTTGGTAAAATACCTGGTGAAGTAATTTACCGACAGCATCCCCGGGGTTTTTAAAACCAAGCGCTTTTGCATAGGTTTCATTAATTATAAATTCATTCAGGCTATCGCTTTCCAGCATGTTTCTGCCCGCTATTATTTTCATTTCATAAAATGGAATGAAATCCCTGTTCCCTATATCTACCAGCACCTGCCGGCTGTTTTCTTCTTTGTCTTTAAATTGGAAATTGTCTATATTCTGTGCAAAACCCATAGGTGCAGCACCCTGCCAAATAGCATTGCGCACACCCGGTAATTGTTTGCAGTTATTTGTAAATACCTTCAGCTTTCCTTCATGATCGTCCCAGTTGGAAACAGTGATGATCGCATCCGTATTAAATCCTTTATCCGCGTTGTTCATAAACCGGATTTGCTTTCCAATAACAAGAGCTGCAATGATAAAGACCAGCGAAAAGGTAAACTGGAAAACAATCAATGCTTTTCGAAGATTTATTTTATCATTTCCTTTTTGTACTCCGGCACCTTTTAAACTCAAAACCGGTAAATAAGAGGATAAGACTTTTGCAGGATAGAAACCAGCCAGTAAAGATGTTACCAAAGTGACCGCTGACAGGAATAATATTGTGGATAATTGAAATGGATGGAAAGTAATATTATCCGGGATGTATGAAGAAAAAGCAGCCAGCACAGGATTTACCAATATAACAGAAACGATTACTGCCAGTAAAGTGAGTACAAATGTTTCGGTTAAGAACTGATAAACGATTTTTTGTTTGCTGCTGCCCAGCACTTTTCGTAAGCCGATTTCTTTAGCCCGCTGCACAGATTGTGCGGTAGATAAATTAATAAAATTGACTGCTGCAATCAGAAGAATAAATGCAGCGAGCCCCATCAATGCATACAAAAGAGGCATATAAGCTTTGCGGAAATTATCGCCATCATCTCCCCGGTTCATTGTTTTTGAAAAATGGATATCGGTAATCGGTTGAAGATACATGCTAAGTTTTGAACCGGGGTTCTGAAACTTTACATGCTCTTTGATATAATTGGTAAATCTTGCATTCACTTGCTCAGCTGTCATTCCTTTTGCCAGTTTTACAAAAGCCATAGAACGGTGCGGGCTTAGGCTCCTCCAGTCTTCTGTTGGTATCCTGTTTTTTAAAAAACTATGCGTTGCGGTTTTAATAGAAATAAAATCGGTGTAGCCAAACCCTGTGTTTTCATTCCAGTCTTTTACAATACCCGAGACGCTTACCGGTAACGAATCTTCATAGAATATTTTCCTGCCGATCATTTTTTGCAGTGGAATATTACCAAAATATAATCTCGCCCTGTTTTCAGTAAGCACAACTTGAAAAGGCTGCTGCAAGGCAGTTTTTGCATTGCCGATCAGCCATTGATATTTAAAAATGTCGAAATACTCCGGCCCGGTAATAATGCTTGTTGCAGACCAGCAGTCTTGAGTTTCTATTCTGCCTCCAAATTTTTTTACAGGATTGTTTCCATCAGGTATGCTTGCAGCTTCTCCATATAAATGAAAAGCAGCTGCTACTTCAAATCCCGGAATCTGATTTTGAAAACCAGCCACATCATCGGTTGGACTGTTCACAAAATCTTTCGTTCCATCACTACGTTGCTGTTCTCCCACTATGCGGTATATGCGCTCTTTGTCCGGATGAAATTTATCGAAACTCAGGTCATAACTCGTAACCAGATAAATAACGATACAGGCACATATTCCTAACGCGAGCCCCAGCACATTGATAATTGTAAACACTTTGTGGCGGCTGATATTGCGCCAGGCGATTATGAAATAGTTTTTTATCATGGCTATGTTGTTTCTGATTGAAGTTTTTCTACTGTTGTGAGATGTCAGGCGTGACGGCTCACGGTATTCTTAGGGCTTTTCATACCACATACTCACGACTATTCCGTCCTCAAACTCTTCACCGGGTTTGCCAGCGC
>JAFDYH010000306.1 GCA_018267535.1 Bacteroidota bacterium | reverse complement strand
TATAAAGATTTGATTGATCCGACAAGGCCTAAAAAATTCCCTTTCCGCCCCGGTATGAATGCAAGTGCTGATATTAAAACAAAACGCCACGACAATGTATTATCTGTACCAATCAATGCAGTAGCAGCAAGGGTTAAGGGTAGTGATCAAAGTGTGGATGCAAAAAAGAAGGAAGCGGACAAAAACAAGGGAAATAATCAAAACAACAATAATGAAGATAATGACAAAAGCGCTATCTCCGACGAATTAGAAGAAGTGGTGTTTGTATTACAAAAAGATAATAAAGTCAAAAAAACTGTAGTTAAAACGGGAATACAGGATATTAACAATATTGAAATATTGAGCGGGTTGAATGAAGGCGATGAGGTAATAACAGGACCTTATAATGCTATCAGTAAAACATTAAAAGATGGAAGTAAGGTGAAAGTGGTGCCAAAAGACAAACTGTTTGCCACTAACTGACGAATTGAGATTCAAATGGATTATACAGAAGGAGGGTCAAAAGACTCTCTTTCTTTTTTACGGCTGATATCAATTCTGTCTTTCTTAATTTTAGCCCGTTAATCTGCAGGATAATATGAATAGTAGATTAGGTATAATAGGAAGCGGAAGCTGGGCAACTGCATTAGTAAAGATTCTTACAGATAATAGGAAATCTGTAAACTGGTGGATACGAAATGAAGAAGCCCTTGATTTTATAAAAGAGAAAAGGCATAACCAGCAATATTTAAGCAGTGTTTATTTTAATACTTCTCTTTTACAGCTTAGTAACGATATAAAAGAAGTCGTCGCAAATTCGGATATTTTATTGATTGCGGTACCTTCAGCGTACGTTGAAGATGTTTTAAAGCCATTGAGCAAAGAAAGTTTCAAAGGGAAAAAAATAATTTCTGCAATCAAAGGAATTTTGCCTGGTAAAGATATTTTACTAAATGAATTTTTACAGGATAAATATGGGGTCAGCCTGCAGGATTATTTTGCGGTATTAGGCCCCTGTCATGCTGAAGAAGTAGCAGCATCGAAACTGTCTTATCTTACATTTTCCGGTTTGGATGAAGTCGTAACTGCAGAAATAGCGTCTCATTTTAAAACAGATTATATTAATACGGTAGTAAACCATGATATACTTGGTGTACAGTATGCGGCTGTATTAAAAAATATATATGCCCTTGGCGCAGGTATTGCGCATGGATTAGGTTATGGCGACAATTTTTTGAGTGTTTATATCGCTAATAGTGCTGATGAAATGGCTGCATTTTTGCGAAAAGCGGGAATAAAACATATTGTTGTTGGCGAGCATGATGATGAGGACCCTGACAAACACAGGCAAAGCCCTAACTATGCGGCATCCGTTTACCTGGGCGACCTGCTGGTTACCTGTTATTCTTCGTTTAGCCGTAACCGTTCTTTTGGTAATATGATCGGCAAAGGATATTCTGTAAAAGCAGCCCAGTTGGAAATGAATATGGTAGCAGAAGGTTATTATGCGGCCCGCTGTATTTTTAATATCAATAAGGCGGTGCGGGCTACGATACCGATCGCGGAAACAATATATAAAATAGTTTGGGAACAATTAATGCCTTTACAGGGGTTTAAACGGATTGAAGAAGTGATGGTATAATGTCCCCGGTTCAGATAATGAAAAGGTCACTGGCGATCCCGTCTGCAAATAACTTCCCTTCTTTTGTTAATTGCAGGCAGCAGGATTCTGTCAGGATCATTTTTTGCGAGTCGATATATCTATGAGAAGCGGTCAGCAGGCGGTTTTTGTTCCCTGTTCCGAATTTGCTTTCAATAAAAGATAAATCAAGACCTTCGATTGTTCTCAAAGAAGTCATGATGTATTCATTCATTTCCTGTTTTTCGCTCAATATTTCTTTTTCAAACGCTAAAGCATCTTTTTTAAGTGAATTGATGTAAGTGTTATTATTAACTACATTCCATTGCCTGCTTTTCCCATCAAATGAATGGGCGGAGGGGCCTAATCCTAAATATTTCTTTCCTTGCCAGTACGATGAATTGTGTTTGCTTCTGCGGCCTGGTAATGCGAAATTGGAAATTTCATAGTGTTCATAACCTGCTTCCTCCAGCCATTGTATGAGTAAGAGAAATTGCTCTGACTGCTTATCAGGATTTACATTTTCTGCCTTACCTGTATTTATCATTTTTTGCAGCGGCGTTTTTGGCTCTATCGTCAGTGCGTAGCAGGAAATATGCGGAATACCGAATGACAAAACTTTTTCTACGTTTTGTTTCCACCTCTCATTAGTCAGGAGTGGGGTTCCATAAATAAGATCTATGGTAAGGTTACCAAAATATCGGGTTGCCGACTCAAGGCTTCTTTCTGCTTGTTCTGCCGTATGTGCCCGGTTCATCCAAAGCAGGTCTTCCTGAAAAAATGATTGGATGCCGACACTGAGACGATTAATACCCGCAGTTTTCCAGTTTACCAGGCTTTCCTCGGATATATCATCCGGATTTGCTTCCAGCGTTATTTCGGCGTTTTCAGATACAGTAAAAGTGTCATATACCTTATTCAGTATTGATTTAAGTTCAGAAATATTGAGTAGGGAAGGCGTACCGCCGCCAAAATAGATGGTTTCAATAAAATCCGGGTCTAAATAATTTCTCTGAATATCAACCTCTTTCAATAAAGCCGCGATCAGTTCGTTTTTATAAAGAAGGGAAGTAGTGAAATGAAAATTACAGTAGTTGCAAGCCTGCCTGCAAAAGGGAATATGGATGTAAATACCCGCCAGATGATTTCACATTAAGCCCCGTTATTGAATAATTTTAAACCCTGATCCTTTTGAAAACCTAATGTTAAGACCAGGACTGCAAATATCAGTATTGCTTTTGGTTTTGCTGGCCACTGTTTCGGTTTCGGCACAAAACAACGTTTACCGGCTTCAAATGCGGGCAGCCGACAGGGACTCGTCATTCCTCTCACAAGAACTTGCCGTTCCTTCGGAGTTTATTAACCGGTACTCCTGCAGCGATTATATTAATAAACTGGCCCCTGCACTCCGGTCAAAAGGCTATATCACTGCTTCGCTGGATAGTGTGCATTACGATTCTACGTTTGCAACGGCTGTTATTTTTATTGGCGATATGTATAAGTGGGCAGATATAAATACAAGGCAGGTGGATGCAGAAATATTGAATGCAGTGGGGTGGAGAGATGATGTTTTTACCAATAAAACAATGGATTTTGACCAGTTGAAGCACTGGCAGGAAAAAATGCTCGAATACCTGGAGAACAATGGATATCCCTTTGCAAAAGTATTTCTGGACAGTATACAGATAGAAGAAGAAAAAATTTCAGCGATGCTGAAAGTAGACAAAGGCCATCAATATAAAATCGACAGTATAAAAATCAATGGCGATGTAAAGATTTCAAATGCTTTTTTACAGAAATATCTTGATTTGCCGGACGGCAGCTTATATAACAGGGAAAAATTAAAAAGGATATCAAAGAAACTATTGGATCTGCCCTATGTACAGGAAGAAAAGCCTTCTGATATTTCGTTGCTGTCGATGGGTTCAATTTTAAATCTCTATTTAAAACAAAAAAGAAGCAGCCAGATAAATGTGTTGCTTGGATTTTTACCGAACAATGATCAGCTGACATCGAAAAAATTGTTAGTTACCGGTGAAGCGAATATCAATCTTCGTAATGCTTTGGGGCAAGGAGAAACAATAGGGCTTAACTGGCAGCAATTGCAGGTTAAGTCACCAAGGCTGAATTTGGTTTATCAGCATCCTTATTTATTTAATACAAATATTGGTCTTGACTTTGCCTTTGATATGTTTCGTAAAGACAGCACATTCTTAAATGTGAACCTGCAACTTGGTGCACAATACATGCTTTCGACAACGCAATCAGGAAAGCTATTTATTCAAAAGTTTCAGACCATATTAAACGCCGTAAATGTTGCCGCTATTCTGCAAACACATAAACTCCCCGAAGATGCTGATGTGAATTCAGTAAATGTGGGGATCGATTATGATTTTAATAATACCGATTACCGCTTTAACCCCAAAAAGGGGAGTGAATTGCATATAGTCGGTTCGGTAGGCACAAAAAATATTAAAAAGAACAACCAGATTGTAGCGTTGAAAGATCCCGATAATCCTTCTTATGACTTTTCAGGTTTGTATGATACGGTCAAATTAAAAAGCTACCAGTTCAGGATAAGGGCTACTGCTGCAAAATATTTCCCATTAGGGAGACAAAGTACAATCAAAGCGGCGTTTAACGGTGGTATTTTTCAAAGTGTAAACATTTTTAGGAATGAACTGTTCCAGATTGGTGGCTATAAGGTATTGAGAGGCTTTGATGAAGAAAGCCAATACCTGTCGAAGTTCGCAATAGGAACAGCTGAATATCATTATCTCATTGGAATGAATTCTTATTTCTATACTTTATTTGACGGTGGTTGGGGGCAAAACAACAGTCTGGGCCGGAATATTAGTTATACTTATTTTGGTGCAGGCCTTGGGCTTGCTTTTGAAACGAAAGTGGGAATATTTAATCTCGCCTGGGCTGTTGGTAAAAGAAGTGATACACAATTCAATCTTCGTCAATCTAAAATCCATTTTGGGTTTGTCAACTATTTTTAGCAGAGAGAATTATTTTTGCCGGTAAACCAAAACTGTGAAACGACTTTATACTTTATTCTTCTTATTTTTTTCAGGGGTTCAATTACTGGCCCAGGTAAAAGAAGATTCCCTGGCTTTGCGGGTTTCAGATACGACTCAGAAAAAAACTATTGTTCATAAAGAAGAAACAAAGTCATCAGTAGTGCTGGATACAATAGTTACAGCAAAGCCTTTCTTCGATTCTTCCTGGAGAACAAAGCTCCGGTCTTTTGAAGGCAAATCGTTTCCGGAACTGGTTTTTGCAAACGCTTCTTTTTTCCCTTATCGCTCAAAGTCAATAATTGCAGATTCGGATATCAAGAGTTTTCAGGGAAAAGAGTTGCTATTCTACGCATTGACCGGACTTTTACTTTTATTCGCTTTTTTAAAATCTGCCTTTGCCAAATATGTGAACGATCTTTTCCGGCTTTTTTTCAGGCGGACTCTCAAGCAGCGGCAGATTACTGAACAATTACGCCAAACGCCCTTACCTTCTTTAATTTTTAATACTTTCTTTATCGTTACCGGTGGAATATATCTTTCTTTCATCCTTCAGCATTTTGGAATGAAAGCAAAAGAGAATTTCTGGGCACTGGCGCTTTACTGTTCTATTGGTCTTGGCATTGCTTATCTTCTAAAGTTTGTCAGCCTCAAGTTTACCGGTTGGGTCCTAAATCTTTCGCAGGCCACCGACTCTTATATTTTTATAGTGTTTATTATTAATAAGGTGATAGGTATTTTTCTGCTGCCTTTTCTTGTATTGCTGGCTTTTACCCAGGATGGGTTATATGAGATTGCGATGGTGCTGTCCTGGTGCAGCATCGGCTGTTTGGTGATATATCGCTATATTCTGTCTTATTCTGCGGTACATAATCAGATAAAAGTCAAGCCTTTCCATTTCCTGGTTTATATTGTCGCCTTTGAAATAGTGCCTCTTCTGCTGATTTACAAGCTTCTCTTCCGGTTTTTATTTTAGAAGTTATTAACTTTGCAGCCAATTTAGCCAACCAGTATGGTAAAAAACGGTGTTAACAAGGCCGAGATGGTAAAAGAAATCAAAAAAATCCTAATCACCCAGCCGAAGCCCGAAAGCGATAAATCGCCGTATTTCGAGCTGCAAAGAAAATATAGCGTTGAACTGGAGTTTCGCCCTTTTATTCATCTTGAGCCCATACCCGCCCGGGATTTCCGAAAGCAAAAGATTGAAATTCAAAACTATACAGCGGTAATTTTTACCAGCAGAAATGC
>JAFDYH010000305.1:1328-4395 GCA_018267535.1 Bacteroidota bacterium | reverse complement strand
AATTTGTGGCTCATGAAAAATAGCCACGGAAAACGCCAGCTTCTGTTTCCATCCCAACGGTAACGATCGTACTAACTTTCCTCCTTCCGACTGCAAGTGCAATTCGTTTAACAGCCTTTCTGTTTTCTCTTTTATAAAAGTATCGGGCATACCATATATGCCAGCATAAAACCGGATATTTTCTTTCACCGTTAAATCTTCGTATAAAGAGAACTTCTGGCTCATATAGCCAATACTTCTTTTTATACTTTCAGTCTGGATATATACATCAAAGCCCGCAACAGAAGCTTTTCCCGAAGTTGGTTTGGAAAGGCCGCAGAGCATACGCATTGCCGTTGTTTTGCCGGCCCCATTCGCCCCAAGGAAACCAAATATTTCTCCCTTATTCACTTCAAACGAAATATGATCAACAGCGGTAAAGCTGTCAAAGCGCTTTGTTAATTTATCTACTGATATCGCGATTTCATTACCCATTAATCTTTCATTAATTGAATGAAGCAATCTTCAATGTCTGGCTGAACTTTCTTTATTTCCAATTGATTGAAATCCCCTTTTGCCAGATATTGATTTAGTTTTTCGGCGTTATATTCCTTTTTCATTACGGCATGATGATATTCCCCGAATGGGTAACAATCTGCCACTTCACTATACTCTTTCATATAGTTCAATAAGCGGAGCATCTCGACAGCCCGAATAGCTAATAAGGGTTTCCCAAACTCATTTGTTATCCCTTTCGGTGTATTAATAGATAAAATTTTCCCGGATTGCATTAGAGCCACCCGGTCACAAAGGCTTGCTTCATCCATATAAGGCGTGGAAACAAGTATAGTAATTCCCTGCTCTTTTAACCGCTTCAGCATTTCCCAAAACTCTTTTCTTGATACCGCATCAACACCGGTTGTCGGTTCATCAAGAAATAAAACAGTGGGCCGGTGGATCAAGGCACAGCTTAATGCCAGTTTCTGTTTCATACCACCTGATAGTTTACCGGCACGCCGGTCTTTAAAAGGCTCTATTTGTGAATAGATGTCTTTTACAAGGTCATAGTTCTCTTCGATGCTTGTATTAAAAATTGTTGCGAAGAATTCCATGTTCTCAGCTACAGTCAAATCCTGATAAAGAGAAAACCTGCCAGGCATATAGCCTACCCTTTTCCTTATCTCTTTATAATCCTTTACAACATCAAAACCATCTACTGTTGCAGTCCCGCTGTCTGCTAACAACAAAGTAGTGAGTATGCGGAACAAAGAAGTTTTGCCGGCGCCATCAGGACCGATAATCCCAAACAACTCGCCTTTCGCTACATTAAAACTGATTCCGCGCAGCGCTTGTACAGTATCTTTCTTTGTACCGTATGATTTGAAAATGTTATTAACTACTACCTCGTTCATCTTTTTCTGTTAATTGAATTTCACTTCACCATACATCCCTATTTTCAGGTAACCATCATTCTTCACTTTTATTTTGATAGCGTATACAAGGTTCGCCCTTTCATCTTTTGTCTGGATTGTTTTTGGGGTAAACTCAGCTTTATCCGAAATCCATGTTATTGTACCGGGAAGTTCTTTGTACTTATCTTTTCCATCGTCTACAAGCACTTTTACGGATTGCCCCAGCTTTATTTGCGAAAGTTGTGTGCCGGATATATAAGCACGCAATGTAATTATGGAAAGGTCGGCAATCTTATACAATGCTTTTCCCGCAGATGTTATTTCACCGGGTTCCGCGTACTTTGTAAGCACTGTACCATTTATGGGATTTACAATCCTGGATTTACTTAATTGTTCTTCTAATAAAGCAATGTTCTTTGCCAATGGTTTTCCTTCGCTTAGTATACCCCTGTTTTGTGTGGCGACATTTGACTTCTGAACATTAATTTGCTGCTGTGTTACTTTCATCTGCTTTTGCAAAGCCTCAATCTGGTAATTGATGTCATCCAGTTGCTTGCCGGTAGCCGCGTCTTGTTTCAATAAATTTTCAATGCGGCTTTTTTCATGATTGAGGTTTTGAAATTGTGTTTGTTGTACGGATAATTGGTCCCGTAGCAGCTTGACTTGTGGTGCAACGTCACTGGTTTTATCTTTCAGCGCCTGGATATTCGCTTCTACCTGTTCTCTCTGCAGCGAAATATTTGCAGCATCAACTGTTCCAACAATGCTATCTTTCTTTAACATACTGCCTTCTTCAGCATTTAATGCCAGTATTTTTCCATTTAACTCAGAAGAGACAATAACTTCATCCGCCTCGAATGTGCCGGAAGCATCGAAACTTTCTTTATTACTATTGCAGGCGGAGAAGCTTATTGCAATAAGCAATGCGACTGCTGTTTGTATTTTTTTTCCGTAGTTAGACATAAACTGAAATTTACCCTTGTATGCGATTGGTTTATTTTCCTAAAATGGTTTCATAATTTATCTGCGCCTGTAATAGCTGCACCTGGTGTGTTATCAAAGCCTGTCTTGCCTGGTCTTCAGCATTTACCTGTTGTAAAAAATCATTCACTGTTATCACACCATTATTTAACTGTGCCTGGGCTGCATCCTTTACAGACTTTCGCAATTCAATGATTTCCGCGTCGCTGGCAATCAACTGTTGCAGTTTTTCAATTTCAGACAACTGGGTCCTTAAGGAAGCGTTTGTATTCAACATAAACACATCTTTCTGCACATCTACCAGGCGTTTATTTACTTCCACTAATTGCTTTTCCTTTTTACTGGTATAAAGCCCACTCAAAGACCAATTCAATCTTACACCCCCCATATAAAAAAAATCGAATTTGTTATCCAGTAAATTCAAACCGGGCCTTCCGTACCCGCCTTGCACAAAAACACTTGTCTTAGGAATATTTTTAGCAGTAATCAGCTTATTCTGGCTATGGATTAAATCCTGCTGCAAGCTGAAAAATTTTAGCTCAGGCCTCAATATCTGCGCATCCGGTGTTATGGTTTTTATCGCGTCGGGCCTTTCTAATTTTATATTGTCCGGCAAGGATTGATTGAGAAATAAGCCAAGTGTTTCCAGCATACCTCTTCTTGTAGCCTGCAACTGTACCGTGTTCTGATTAGCC
>JAFDYH010000305.1:0-1323 GCA_018267535.1 Bacteroidota bacterium | reverse complement strand
CTGGGCTTCTACCGTTTTTATTCCTGTATTCAAATCCATCTTTACAAGTTCAGTTTGCTTAATCTGCTCATCCAGGAACAAGATGCCGAGGTATAGCTGGTTAATTCTTTCTTTTACTTTATAAAGCTCAACTTCCAATTGCTGTTGCTGTACATTTTCATTCAACTGCTGGTATTCCTTTTGTTGCCTGATAATACCGCCATCGTAAATCAGCTGGCTGGCTTCTGCAACAAGTTTATATTGATCTTTTGCCGGGGACTGGATATTAATGCCAGTGATAGGAATATTTACTTTGGTAACATCAGACTGATACGTTGCCTGCCCACTAATGGATAGTTGCGGCAGGTAGCCTTTGGAAAGGTTGCTGATATTCAGGTCTGCGGTTTGCCTTACAAGGTCTTTCTGCTTTATCAACGGGTAATTTTTCTGCGCCAGGTCATATGCCTGGGCCAATGTCAGCAATGATGAGTCTTGCGCTGCTACCTTAAAAGCGGCAAAACAAGCTATCAACAACCATCTTTTCATAATCAGTATTTTATTAACCAAACGGTTAATGTAAATCAAAAAAATTATTTCTTTATCGCATCGATAATAAACCGGGCATACTCTGTCTTCCGTTGATCAATAAACTCCATAAACTGCGCATCGCTCAAACCAATATGCATTTGGAACATAGGCCTCGCCATAAAAGGGAATATCGTACCTGAAATAATATTCATCAGCAATTGTGGGGGGCGTATCGGCTTAATCTTTCCCTCCTTCGCGTCTTTTTTAATCTGCTGCAAAAATCTATCAGGCTTGGGAAAATCAAACTCGTATTTCATTTTCTTATAAAACCCTTCGGGGTTTCTATTCATTTCTCCCAGTACAAACATAGGCAGGTAGGGATTTTCACGGATCACATCTATATATTCACTTACAAACTTCTCAATCTTTTCGAACAGCGGCGCATCCGATTCAAAAATAATATTCAGACGTGGAAAAAGTTTTTGTGCGGACTGCCTGAAGATCATTTCAAAAAGCATTTCTTTATTGCGGAAATAATAGTGTAGCATCGCCTTGTTGATTCCGGCTTCGTCTGCGATCTCCTGCATCCGTGCGCCTGCCATCCCCTTCTTTACAAATATCTTCTGCGCAGCGGCCAAAATCTTTTCTTCTGTAGTAGCGTCTTTTTTTAGTTTAACCATATTATCTAACCAAATGGTTAATAAAAGTAGCCAGTTTTTCATTCTCCCAAAAATCTTTTTTGCTCACCTGATTTTCTTGATCGGCTGATAGTTGGAGGGAATGCTATTCTGCCCAGCTCATCACATAATCTTCATT
>JAFDYH010000304.1 GCA_018267535.1 Bacteroidota bacterium | reverse complement strand
CCGTGATGCAAGCATCGCTGCGAATTCAGGTATAAAGAATAAAGGGAAATTTATTGGCCTGGCTGAAAAAGGGACAAAGAATGAAGCGGGGTTATCAACTGGGTTAGATCATTTAAAAGAATTAGGTGTAACCCATATTCATCTCTTGCCCTTTTTTGATTACAATTCTGTGGATGAAAAAAAACCTGATTCAAAGTATAACTGGGGATATGATCCGCTAAATTATAATGCGCCGGAAGGATCCTATTCAACGAATCCCTACGATGGATTGACACGGATTAAAGAATTAAAAGAACTCATTCAAACGCTTCATGCCAATGGGTTGAATGTGGTGATGGATGTAGTATATAATCATACCGCCTTAACAGACAAATCTTATTTCAATCAAATGGTTCCTGGTTATTATTACCGCCAGGCAAGTGATGGAAAATTTTCCAATGCAACGGCCTGCGGTAATGAAACAGCAAGTGAGAGGGCGATGATGCGTAAGTTTATGCTCGAATCCATGAAATACTGGGTGCAGGAATATCATATAGATGGTTTCCGGGTTGACCTGATGGGTGTTCATGATATTGCCACGATGAATTTAATTTCAGGAGAATTGCATAAAATAAAACCGGGTATATTATTATATGGAGAAGGCTGGACAGTTGGCGCTTCGCCTTTGCCCGATTCATTAAGGGCTGTAAAAAAGAATGCATTTAAACTGGACCATATCGCTGTGTTCAGCGATGATCTACGCGATGGTATAAAAGGAAGTGTGTTTGATCCTGCTGACCGGGGATTTGCCAGTGGAAAAAAGGGGATGGAAGAAAGCATAAAATTCGGAGTAGTGGCTGCCTGTAAACATCCGCAGATTAATTATGCTAAAGTGAATTATTCAAAGGCCCCCTATGCAGCACAACCGTACAATACGATTTCTTATTGTGAATGCCACGATAATCATGTGCTTTGGGATAAGCTGGCGATCTCAGCAAAAGATGCAAGCGACGATGAGAGAAAACAAATGCACAAATTGGCGTTGGCGATTGTACTCACATCACAAGGAATTTCTTTTCTGCATGCAGGCACTGAATTTTTGCGTAGTAAACAGGGCACTGAAAATTCGTTTGAATCATCTGATAGTATCAATGCTATTGACTGGAGCCTTAAGACAAAAAATAAAGATGTGGTTGACTATGTTGAAGCCTTTATTAAACTAAGAAAAAACCACCCTGCCTTCCGGATGAGAACCGCCAAGCAAATTGCAACAAATATCCGGTTCGCAAATGATTTACCAGATCAGGTTGTTGCTTATTCAATCAATGGAGTTGCTGTACAGGATAGCTGGGAAAGGATTTTTGTAATTTATAACGGTTCAGGAATGGATCAGACAATTTCATTACCTATCGGTAAATGGAATTTGTTTAATGCTGGAAATAAACCTTCTGTATCATTTGCAAAAAATATCAAGGTCAATGCACGTTCCTGTTCGGTACTTTATATTCCCTGATTGTTGCTTTATTATCATTAGAAACAAGACCTTCGCCAATAAGAATTAAACCAATCTTAAAAAAGCGTAACTATGCATCAGCATATAGAGCAAAATCATTAACATTTTTAAATAACAAATTATGAAAGCACGAAAACTAGTCACCACAATTTGTCTTGTTTTTTGCGCGTCTTTTTTTACACAAGCTCAAAGTTCTGTTGATAAGATTGTGAAAGAATGGGAGCGGGCAAAGGACTATACCAAGGAGTACTTGGATGCAATGCCCGAATCAGGCTATGGATTAAAGCCAACTCCTGAAATGCGTTCTTTTGCAGAACAGATGTTGCACCTTACTGATGCTAATTATGGATTTGTATCAGCAGCAACCGGAGAAAAGAGTCCGGTAGGACAAGGTGAATCGGAAAAAACAGTGGACAAATCAAAAGCTAATGTTACCAAACTTGTAATGGTCGGCTACGATTTTGTTATTGCGGCTATCAAAAAAATGACACCCGCACAACTGGATGAAAACGTGAAACTGTTTGGTCGCTTTGATATGACAAAAGGAGAGGCACTTGCAAAAGCTTTTGAACATCAAACCCATCATCGCGGGCAGACAACAGTTTATATCCGCTTGGCAGGAGCAAAGCCACCACAAGAGAAATTGTTTTAACAAAAAGAAGAATAATCAGCAATGATTTTCTATATTCTTATTTGCCCGGTATTACCGGGCAAATTCAATTAATGTAAATTGTAAGGCGGTCGGATTAGTGAAATACTTCTTATTTTATATTTATGAAACAGGTCTCCGTTATCTTTTACTTGTGCTTGTATGTAGCTGCAGCTAATGCAGCGACAATTGACACTGCATTTGTACACAGCAACAGCATGCACAAAGAGATTAAATGTGTTGTAATAAAACCATCTGTTTATGATGGTAAAAAAGAATTCCCGGTTGTATATCTTTTGCATGGATACAGTGGAAACTATCGGGATTGGATCACAAACGTTCCGACGATAAAACAATATGCCGATCAAGACAGCCTGGTTATTGTTTGTCCGGATGGGAATTATAATTCGTGGTATTTAGATGCGCCAATGGATTCAACAGTTCGTTATGAAACTTTTGTCAGCAAGGAATTGGTGAGTTATGTTGATGCACATTACAAGACTATCAAGGACAAAGCAGGTCGCGGCATTACCGGGTTAAGTATGGGCGGCCATGGTGCGTTTTATCTTGCATTCAGGCACCAGGATGTATTTGGTGCAGCCGGTAGCATGAGCGGCGGAGTAGATATTCGTCCCTACCCACTCAATTGGGATATGGCAAAACTATTGGGTTCATATAAGGAGCATCCTGAAAATTGGGAAGCCAATACCGATATCAACCTGGTTCATTTGCTGACATCAAAATCATTGGCCATTATTTTTGATTGTGGTATAGATGATTTTTTTTACAAGGTAAATGTAGCGCTACATGAAAAGCTATTATATTATGGCATCACGCATGATTTTATTGTAAGGCCAGGCGGGCATACCTGGGATTATTGGGCGAATGCCATCCCGTTTCAACTATTGTTTATGAAACGCTATTTTGATAGTAATAAAAAATAAGAATCATTAATCTGCTAAGGAAATCCAGTCCGGTGCTTTGTTTATTTCCTGTCTCAATATGAAATTCAACTGGGCTGTATGGTGCTGTACATGCCGCAAATTATAAAACAAGATCTCGAGTATTGTATAGTTCTCTACAAGTGATGGACACAAACCATGCATATTTATTTCAGTCTTTTCTATCCAGGGGTTTGTTAATTTATTATCAGGCTCGATAAACACAAGTTGCTTGCATTTTTCCCGGGCTGATGATAAATAAGCGAGCAACTGCTGCCTGCTATAAAGCTCATTTGGTAATATATCATCTATAGCTTCTATGGGTATTTTATTTTCGGCTGTAATAGTATAGGGTAAAGCTGGTTGAAAATTTTTTACAGGACAAGTGAGGTAATAATCCAGGAAGATCGCTGTATGGTAAGATAAGTAGAAGAATTTATTTTTCTTTTGCCATAATTCATCAGGGCATAGGTCGATTGCGCTTTTCAGCATATCAATAGCGGCGGCAAAATTCTTCCACAAACAATCTTTAAAACTCTTATCCATTTTTTATTGTATTTCCCGGCATTCAAATGTCCGACATTGGTAAAAAAGTGGAAGATACATGAAGGAAAAATCAATCTGCTGGTAAGGCAGACAAAAAGTTCTGTATTTCTTTATTAAAAGCACCTGGGCTTTCCATATTGCTTATATGACCCGTATTTTCAAGAATTACTTTTTTGGCGCCAGGTATTCTGAATGCAGCAGCCTGGGATATTTCTTTAAAGTCGGGAAGATCGAGATCGCCAACTATTATAA
>JAFDYH010000303.1 GCA_018267535.1 Bacteroidota bacterium | reverse complement strand
AACAGTGTTGTCAAAAAACAGGAACCTGTTGCAGTTCCGAATGGTACCAGCATTGCGATGAAGAATTTATTCTTTAATGTTCCGGCCCGAAGGAATTTTCTGAAAAGCAATGCCGCGGAAATGCGGCATATTGTAGATGAGTTTACAAGAGTGGCCATGGCATTTCCCCATATCTTTTTTTCGCTAACAGCAAATGACCAGGGGCTTTTCCATCTCGAAGACGGAAGTTTGAAACAGCGGATTCTTCAATTGCTCGGTAATAATTACAACACAAAATTAGTAACGGTAAAAGAGGATACGGATTATCTGAATATCTATGGATTTGTAGGTAAGCCGGAAACAGCGAAAAAGACAAGGGGCGATCAATACTTTTTTGTAAACAACCGATTTATTAAAAGCGCTTACCTGAATCATGCGGTGATGAGTGCCTACCGCGAAATGATTGCCGCCGATAGTTTCCCTATGTATGTTCTTTACATTGATCTTGACCCGACGCGGGTGGATGTCAATGTACACCCGACAAAACAGGAAATAAAATTTGAAGATGAAAAAATTGCTTATGCATTTATACAGGCGGCGGTAAAACATGCATTGGCGCAATTCAGTGTCGCCCCTACATTAGAATTCGATCTCGACGCATCGATTCAGCAATTGCCTTCTGTGCAAAAGCCATTTACTGAAGAAATGAAGTCGGCCGCTACATCGTCATCAATATATAAAGGGTTTACTGAGAAAAACCAGGCCCATATAATTGAGCCTTCCCGTAAGGCTGAATTAAAACACTGGAAAGATTTTTATGAGCCGGTTAGTAAGACTGAAGCCAATAGCCAGACACCAATACTCAGCAGTGAAGAAAAAATGAAACGAATTGAATCCAATTCTTTTCAGTCATTATTATCGATTCACCATTCATCCCCCGATAGCTATCGGGACGCGACTTATAACTCACGACTTACTACACAACTCCACAATAGTTACATACTTACAGAAACTCCCGGCGGTTTTATTTTAATTAACCAGCAGGCAGCCCATGAAAGAATATTGTTCGAGCAATTGTCTGCTGCACTACAGGGAAAGCCAATTGCCACACAGCGAAGCCTGTTCCCGGTAACATTTGAATTGGCTGCCGCGGATGCAGCGATTATGCAGGAGATCATTGAAGATTTATCGGGGATTGGTTATGCAATTGAGCCATTCGGGAAAAATTCATTTGTTATACAGGGTACCCCGGCAGACATTGAACCCGGAAATGAAAAGCTGGTTGTTGAATCATTGCTGGAGCAGTATAAGAATTTCAGCAGCGATGTAAAGTTTTCCAAAAGAGAAAAGCTGATCCGCTCTGCTGCGAAGCAACAATCCATAAAACCCGGCCGCAAACTCACCGATAAAGAAATGCAGCAGTTAATTGAAGATTTGTTTAGCTGCAAACAACCGAATATTTCTCCAGACGGAAGCCCAACCTATCTTGAGTTTAAGAGAGACCAATTGGAAAGAATGTTTGGTAGATAATAATAAAGCTAACCTTTATTTGGAGCCCACTCAATTGAGTTCAATGCAATATGATATTCTTCAGTTTTGAATTTTGAACTTGAACATTTGCCAGGGTTCATTAATCCCATCGAATAAGCATTGTAACTGTAATGTATCTGACTTTGTGGAATCCGCTATTTGAATAAGCCTATTCAAGGAGAAGCTCCCAGATAAATAAGTCTCATTTTCTTGTGAGACTAACACTTTCGAATTATCGGCAGCAGCTAAATATAGCAAGGTCTTTATTTTTTTATTGTACCCAACATCAAATATCAGATAGAAATTTATTATCCCTTTCAGAGGTAGAAATTTTGTATTTAATATTACAATTGAATCAGGCTTACTAATATGCCCTTTAATTAACAGACTGTCATTTAATCGGCATTCCCAATAATTCTCATTAAAGTTATTAATGTTATTTTCTTTGGAGAGAAAGACCCAAATTAAAACTAAGGTTAATGTAAATATTTTCATCATAGGTAGAATATTCGCATTAATAATTATTTCTTATTCCCCGCAAAAAACGCTCAACCGCTTTGCGGACCATAAACGGAGTGGAATGATGATTATTTACAAGAACAGAAAATAATAATAATTTATTTTTTTGGGTATAAAAGAAGCCACTCAAAGCAATAACATCTGAAAGTGATCCTGTCTTTGCAAAGAAATAACCGCTGTCGGCTTTGTAATAATTCTTTAATGTACCGGTGCCGCCTGTAGGAAAAATGTTTTGCATTCTTTGTATGCCAAATTCAATTTTCATTTTGTTCAGGATGCTGATAAAATCCTGCGGCGTAAATGCATCATAGCGGCTAAGGCCGGAACCATCGGCCCAGTTGGGTTTTTGGGGCAAATCTTTCAGATCAGTTTTTAATAAAGTATCTATCACTTTTTCACCATTCATGTAGCCAAACAATTTATTACTGACCATTAATAAACTTTGTTCCGCAAAAAAATTATCGCTGCGGTACATCATTGGCTTCAGCATTGAATCGAGCGGTTGCGAATAAAGGGGAGTTAAAGGCTTAGTGTTTTTAAATTTATTTGTTATCAGGATTTCTTTTCCGATTGTATCTTTTAATAACCCCAATGCAGATTGAACCCCATTTGTTATAAAAGGAATTTCCTGCTCTGCATAAGCTTCATTTCCCTGGTTGATATTAAATTCATTGTCTGTCAATTTTCTTTCTACATGAAAAGTGGAATCATGAATATCAGTATTAAAGTTAACCGGCCAGTTTACTTCGGGTTCAGAAAACACGGATACGTCCTGCCGGTTCATTATCACAGCTTCTTCACTGGTGTCTTTTGATTGTATCCATTTGATCACGTTTCCATATACAGGCAAAGCGCTTCTTTCTGCCATATATCCACCATTATAATCATCCCAGGACCAGCCGCTGCCCCAGGCAGCATCTTTCCAGTTAGTATTGGTTATGTAAATCTTCTTTTTTGTTTTTTGCAGAAACTGAACGGCAGGTTGTTGCTTATAATCAGCATGAAGGAAGGTGGGGTCTCCATTCGGAACAATGAATAATGCAGTATCGTTTTCTGAATAATGAAATGTAATAAGGCTATCGCCCAGATATTTGAGTGCCGCATAGCAGCTGAAAATTTTTGTATTGCTTGCCGGTGTAAAATATTTATCCGATTGAAAGCCGTACCAGTATTTATTTTCAGCAGGATCAAAAATGCTGATACCAATATGGGCGTTTTCAACAACCGGGTCATTAATCAACAACTTTGCCGATTTTGAAATCTGCTTTTGAACAGAACAGGAGCAAACAAAACAAACAATAAAGAATGAAATGCTCCATCGGCAAAACTGTGTTGGCTTCATCAGAAAATTTAAATCTACAGGTTGATAACTTTTTTCTCTTTTGCACTTTGTTCAGCCGCTTCGATAACCTTTATCACTTTTGCGCCATCTTCACCCGGTACAGGATTAGGCGCATTTTGTGTTAATGATTTATATACATCATCGAAGTAGCCCATATAATTTCCGGGTGTAGATGTAAGCAGCTTCCTCACTACTTCATTATTTATTTCTGTATGCAATATTCCGTCCGGTAATGCAGTAGGCGGCGCCCATGGTTGAAGCGAAGGCGCTCTGCCTGCCAGTAATTGTTCTTCCTGCTGATCGGAACGTTGCTGAAAAAAGGAACCCTTTGAGCCTTGTAAAATATAAGCGGGAACATGCTCCCTGCTCAGCATAGAGCTTTTTATGCGTACCCTTAATTTATTTGGATAGAAAAGTAGCAGCTCATAATAATCAGTTGCACCAAATCCTTCCCGCATAATATCGGTATCGGCAAAAATTGCTTTTGGCCAACCGAATAGTTGTAGGGATTGATCAATCATATGTGCCCCTAAATCATATAATGTTCCCGATGCAGGCAACCCTCCTTCTTTATGTGCTTTGCCCGAAGGAATATTCCGGAAACGGTCATAATGAATTTCAAATTCCTGTAAATCACCCAGCAACTTTTGCTCAATTACATTTTTTACAGCATGATAGTCGCCATCATAACGGCGGTTTTGATATACAAAGAGTGAAACCTTTTTTTCTTTCGCGATTTTTACTAGTTCTTCCGCTTCTTTTGATGTAACGGTAAATGGTTTCTCAACAATGATATGCTTACCCGCGTTCATGGCCTGCTTCGCTATATCATAGTGCGTTTGAACAGGCGTGTTGACAATAACTAATTCAATAGAGGGATCATTGATCAGTTCATCAACGGACCGGTATAATTTTGAATTCGGGTACCGGGCCCTCGAATCGTTTTTTGATCTTTCTACAATGGCTGTCAGCTCGAAACCGGGATGTGCTTCAATAAAAGGAGCATGAAACAATTTGCCGCTCATGCCGTATGAACAGATACCTGTTTTTATTGTTTTACTCATTTGAAGAATGTAAAGTTTAAAATACTAAACGCAAAATGTAAAAGTAAAGCTCCCGGGCTATGGCACAATACTTTTACATTTTAAATTTTATATTCAGCGTTTTATATTTAACTTCTTTCCTGCGCCCTTAGCCAGCGTTCAGGTATTTCATTGCTGCTGGCCAGTAGATAGTCCTTATAACTGCAGGCAATAAAATTTTTATCCGGTAACTGCATCCACCAGCGTCCTGTTTTTTTGCTTTGGAGAAAAACAGTATCTACTTCGGCAAATGCCATGTGATATTCATTAAAAGAATCTTTTTCATCCAAGCCTGCTTCGCGCCTCCCCCGGCTACGGCCATCAAGTACATACCATATCATATGGGAAATCTGCTTTGCCGTCATTTCGCCCTGGTCGAGTAATGGATCATAACCATATACGCCGACGCTTGTAATGTTAGGGCTCATGCCGGCATAGCGCATAAGTGCGCAGGCTTCTTCACCCGTAAATCCATTGGGAGAAAGAATATTTGCTGGCGCATAGGCATTGGCGATAGCAGATATATCGAAACTTAAAAAATTACTGTTACGTAATACCGGTTCCATTTCTTCGATATTTTCTTTTACATGGCCCACGCGGTAACAATCGAAGCGAAGCTTATCCATTGTTTCCAGCATCTTGGGATGTACATAAAAACTCTGGAACCCGATATGGTTATAGTGCCGCATATAGTTGGGCTCGCCTGTCAGCATTTCCATCAGGAAATTCTCATGCCGGCCCTGTGAAGAAATATTCAGATCAATTAATGCGTCTACACAGGAACTTTCAATGATGCGCTTATCATCCGCATAGGCATAATATTGTGTTAAAGTAAGATCATGGCTGCCACCAAGTATGATTACTGTTTTGCCATCATTCAGCAATTCATGAACGACCGTTTTCAGTGCAGCATAAGAATCTGTATATAAAGAACCGGCTTTTACGTTTCCGATATCAGCAATGTTTACATCAATATGCCAGTAAAATAAGGAATAGAAATGGCGACGGATAATATCCGGTGCTTTGGATTGTCCATGCACCAAACCACTGCCCCGCTGTTCACCGCAACCGACCAGTACAACCTGCGCCTCATCGAGGTCTGGGAAGTCTTCATATTCACTATATACTGTAATGGCCTTACCGATCTGGCCATCTTTATAACCTTCATCAAAGTTCAGTTCGTGAATATTTACCGGCAATAAAAAATCGGCAATATTGAGATAATCGGGCATGAGGATGATTTAAAGCAAACTTACTGAAAACAGCCAATGGGAGGGGCGAACCATTTATCCACGTGGTGGGTATAGCGGGCTGATACCATTTTAATTGTACCTTGCAGTCAGTTGAAAAAAGCAGCAACGATATTTTCCCTTTTTGTGTTTTCTTTTATAAGCATCATTATGCCCTATGGCAATTTTGATGATAACTATGCAACGCAGCTTTTATACAACCAGCAGCAGCACGAAGATCCCGATCTTACCTTAAGCGAATTTGTTTTCGGAAAATTATTAATGATCGGAGACCTTATCGATGATGATGATGACGAAATACCTGCGAAAACGCCAATCAGTGATTCTCAGCCATTGCAAGCTTTACAGATACAAGCTGGCTTCATAGAATCCCCGAGGCCTGTTTTTAAAATACAGGAAACACCGGCAAAAGCGGATAAACCCACCTGCCTTTTTAAGGACAATAAATTTGCCCGCGAATATTCCTTTTCTGTTTTTCATCCGCCGGCCATTTAGAGCGCTATTTTTCCGGCGCACAGAATTGCTGTGCTGAATTCTCTATTTCTTTTTAGTAAAGACTGAAACATGAAAAAGATATTTTCATGGATACTGCTGTGCATAGTTGCTACAGCAGCTGTCCATGCACAAAAGCTTTCCATTCCAGCCGCTGTTTTGGAAGCATTCAAGACAAAATTTCCGGAAGCGAAAAAAGTAAAATGGGGAAGAGAAAACGCGAAAGAATATGAGGCCGAATTCCTTTTAAATAATAGTAAGACCTCGGCGAATTTTGAATCAGGAGGCAAATGGATAGAAACAGAATCAAAAATCCTGATAACTGAATTGCCCAAGGTGGTAAGCGGCGCTATCGTTGCCCAATATAAAAATTGTGTGATTACGGAAGCGTACAGAATTGAAAAACCGGGTGGTGAAACAGTTTATGAAGCGGATATAAAAATGACTAATAAAAAAAAGGAAGTATTGCTGAAGGAAGACGGCACATTTATAAAATAGAAATTTTCAGAACAGGCAGTTGCTTAGCAATGCCTGTTCTACAAACAAAAAATTAAAACTTATAAACAATAGTTTATGAAGAAGCAGTTTTTAATCGTCATAATTTTTATGACTGTTCAGGCATTCAATTATACACAGGCGCAAACTACGAGCTGGCATATTCAGCAGACATTTCATATTGCAAGCGGCGGTGGCTGGGATTACCTGGCTATCGGGCCCAACAATAAATTATATGTTTCGCATGGTACACAGGTGAACATCCTTGATAAAAACAACGGCGATTCATTGGGTGTAATTGAAAACACAACAGGCGTGCATGGTATAGCTTTCGATAAAGAAGCGGGTAAAGGATATACCAGTAATGGTCGGTTGAATAATGTAACGGTCTTTGACCTGGAAACAAATAAAATAATTACACAAATACCGACTGGGGAAAACCCGGATGCCATTTTATATGAAACATTTTCTAAAAAAATTATTACCTGCAACGGGCATAGCAATAATTTATCGGTAATAGATCCGCAAACAGCTACAGTAATAGCAACAATTGCAGTCGGCGGCAAACCCGAAACTGCAGTATCGAACGATGCGGGTAAACTGTATGTTAATATAGAAGATAAAAGCCAGGTAGTGGAAGTAGACCTCAAAACATTTACAGTTCTCAATTACTGGAGCATTGCGCCGGGGGAAGAACCAACCGGTCTAGCGATTGATAAAAAAACAAACCGTCTTTTTGCAGGTTGCGGCAATAAACAATTGATTGTATTGAATGCGGCCAATGGCAAAGTGATAAACAAATTACCCATTGGGGACGGTTGTGATGGTATAGCTTTCGATAAAACTACCGGAAACATTTTTGCCTCTAATGGAGAGGGCACTTTATCCATATACCATGAAAAGGATGCAAACTACTACGAAAAAGTAATGACTTTGCCAACCAGGCGTGGTGCAAGAACAATTACCGTGGATGAAGAAACACATAAGGTATACCTGCCCACCGCGGAGTTTGAACCACAGGCCGCTACTGATAAACAACGGCCTAAAATGAAAGCAGGAACCTTCCAGGTATTGGTAATAGGACAGTAACAGGTATAGTGACTAAAAAGAGAAAAATGAAAAAATTATTCAGTATAGTTTTTTTCCTGTTGGTATCTGCATTATTGTTTGCACAGAACAAACTGGTAATTACAGTAACAGATTCAACCGGGCAGGAAAAATTGCAGGGAGTATCAATAGCTATTGTAAAAACAAAAAAAGGAGGAACGACAGATTCTTCAGGGAGATTAATATTAAATAATATACCGAATGGTAAACAGGCCATCAGTTTTTCCATTATCGGGTATAAAGCGAAAACGGTAGATTTTGTTTTTCCATTGGATAATCCTGAAGTGACGATAATAATGGAGAAAGCGGAAGAAGAAAAAATGGAGGAAGTGATAGTCTCCTCCAGCCGTACAGAGTCGAGAATTGAAAACCTGCCTACCAAGGTAGAAGTACTGGGCGCTGAAGAAGTGAGTGAGGAAGTAGGAATAAAACCGGGAAGCATTGCCAGTTTACTGGGCGATGTTGCAGGTATTCAAACGCAGCAAACCTCTGCCGCAACAGGCAATACAGAAATGCGTGTCCAGGGATTGCCCGGCAAATACACACAGATATTGAAAGATGGAATGCCTTTGTTTGGTGGTTATTCCGGCAGCTTCAGCATTCT
>JAFDYH010000302.1 GCA_018267535.1 Bacteroidota bacterium | reverse complement strand
AGTCGGTTTTGTTTCAGCCATGATTGTAATTTTTAATGTTTTAAAATTTTGAAAATAAAAAGTCCAGAAATATCTGTTTACAATTCTAAGAAAAAAAGTTTTTAATTATTTCAACTATTCGCCGAATTTTTATAGGGAAGGGCCTTCAAGTTAAGAATTTTTTCCAAAGTGCCAACTCTTTGCCAAATTATTTATAGGAATTAAAAAGCAATGCATACAACTGTATGTTTAATCGGAATTATTCGTAGCGTAATGCTTCTATCGGATTTAGTTTTCCAGCCTTCAGTGCCGGATATAACCCGGCGCCAAGACCAACTGCTGTACAAATCAGTATACCATATAATATCCATCTCCAGGGAATAACAAAACCGGTGCCTAAAACGATAGAGAATAAGTTGCCTACCAAGATACCCAAAATGATCCCGAATACTGCGCCCATAATACTGATGATGACTGCTTCTGTTAAAAATTGCTGGCGCACCATTTTGCCTTTTCCTCCTATCGCCTTTACCAAACCTACTTCCTTTGTTCTTTCCGTAACCGATACAAGCATAATATTCATTAAGCCAATAGCTGCGCCAATTAAGGTAATCAAACCAATAACGGTGGCGGAAATCGTTAAGAATCCGAGACTGTTCATCGCCTTTTCCGCAATACTGTCACTCCGGTCTAAAATAAAATTATCCTGTTCAGTGATGGTCAGCTTTCTTACCGCCCTGAATGTTGCATCCGCCTCACCCATTGCATCGTTCACAAGCTTAATATCATCCGTCATAATGCCGATAGAATATGATGCGAAACTCGGCGGAAAATTCCTGTCAACATTTTTATAACTGGTTATTACAATATTATCCCGGTTAAAGCCGAATGATGAGCCCTTACTTTCCAGCACACCCAGCACACGGAATGGAAGGTTATTTACCCGCACAATTTCGTTTACTGCTTTATCCGGGTTCCCTTTAAATAAATTAGATGCAACACTATACCCTAATACACAAATATTTCTTCCGGAGGACACATCAATATTATTCATATTACGCCCGGCCCTGAGTTTAAACCCGTTTAATAAAAGGTAATTTTCATCACCACCCAGTAAAAGGACATTAGGGCTGGTTTTCCTGGTATCGTAAGCGACAAGTGTATTGCGATTGGCGAAAACTGAAATACTCGTAGTAGCCGGAAAATGAAAATTTTTCTTAAACAATTCCGCTTCGTCAATGGTTATCCTTTTATCCAGGTTGGATTTTTTTTCTTTCTTTTTTCCCTTTTTTTCCAACTGCAGGTCGGATCCCCCACCGCCTCCAAAACGGATCTGCCTTTCTTTATACCGGATGGTAAACCCATTTGCACCCATCGACGAAAAACTTTCGTTGAGTTTTTGGTTCATAGCTGTTATCGCGGTAATAATCCCTACCAGTGCCATAATACCAAATGCAATAATTGATACTGTAAGACCGGTGCGGAGCTTGTTGCTTCGTACGGTTTTGTATGCCAATGAAAATACGTCCCCAAAATTCATATGCCCCTAAATTAAGGAAAGAAGATGGAAGAAAAACGAGTCCATTTAAATCCGTAACTCAGAAATAATACCAGTTCAAAAGAAGTCCCGGAAATATGCCCAATAAAATTACTAATACGGCGAGAAATACCAATATAGTTTTAAACGCCGGGCTTACCGTTAGATCCGGGCTGACATCGCCATCTTTAAAATACATGGCCTGGATTACACGGAAATAATAATAGACGCTTACAGCTGCCATTAATACAGCAAAGATGACCAGCCAAAGATTCTGTCCTGTTTCCATTGCCGCTTTCAGCATATAAAACTTTGAAAGAAACCCTGCTGTCAGGGGAATACCTGCAAGTGATAAAAGAAATATCGTGGTTGTAGCAGCAAGTATGGGTTGATTTTTTGAAAGACCATTAAATCCTTCAAAACTGAAATCTTTTAATTTGATCAAAACAGCAAATACGCCAATCGTTGCAAGGCTGTACGCGGTCGCATATAAAATCAATCCTTCCTTTCCATCACCATTCATTGCGTACAACGCAAAGAGCATAAACCCTGCCTGGGAAATGCTTGAATAAGCCAGCATTCGCTTTACACTTTGCTGAAATACAGCAGTAATATTTCCTATAAATAAAGTTGCTGCTGTTATAATGGCGACCAATAACTGCCACTGTGATTTTTCCGCACCAAACGCATCATTGAATAAGCGGATGAATGAAGCAAATACCGCCGCTTTAACAATTGTCGCCATAAAAGATGTAAACACAGATGGCGCCCCGTCATACACATCGGGTGTCCAGAAATGAAAAGGAGCTGCAGATACTTTAAATGACATTGAAAACAACAATAAAATCATACCGGCTATAAGTAATGCAGAAGCAGGGGTTGCCTGTGCAGCTTCTTTCACTGTTGCCGGCGGCACAAAAGTCATGAAGGTTCCCTTTGCCCCGTAAATCAACGCAATCCCCATAAGCATGAGACCGGTAGAAAATGATCCCATTAAAAAATACTTAAGTGCAGCTTCATTACTTTTCAAATTCCGCTTGTCGGAACCCGTTAGTATATATAAGGGGATAGAAATGATTTCTATGCCAAGGAAAAGAATCAAAAGGGATTTAAAAGAAGTAACCAGCGTAATGCCGCAGAGAATAAAAAAGATAAGGGCAAAATACTCCGCATAATTATCTCCTACCTTCTCCATGTCTTTTGCCGACAGAATGAAATAAATAAAAGTAGAGATAAAAGCAATGCTGTTAAACAAGAGGGAAAACCGGTCGAAATAAATCATTCCTCTTGTATTGATATCAAAAAAAACCTTGCCATTCATTTCAAGAATGTTAACAAGCAATAAAAGAACCAGCCCCGCAACAGCCATATTTCGTATAGCAGATTTTTCTTTAACCAGAAAACTGCTAAACATCATAACAACACCCCATAAAGCAGATAACAATAATGCGTTCATATCATCATTCTAATTAGTGCCCCTTCACAGAAGAAAACACATCCGATTTATTAATAATCGCGTCAACAATATTATTAGTTAGTTCAATCATTGGTTTTGGATAAATGCCAATCATAAATATTGCCACCACCACCACCATTAGTATCGCCTTTTCGTTAAAGTAAATATCATGCGCCCTTTCCGTTAATGTGTTTGTGTTCCCATAAAATACTTTACGGATCATATTTAAGGTATAAACTGCACCTAAAATAATACCTAATCCTGCAAGGATGGTAAACGCCAGCGTATACTTTGTACCGGCAGTACTGAATATACCATTGAACATTAAAAACTCTCCTACAAACCCATTTGTTAATGGTAACGCTATATTGGCTAATGCGATAATGACAAACAACAAGGCCATTGCAGGCGCTTTTTGTGCAAGGCCCCCTAATTCTGAAATTTTACGGGTTCCGAACTGCCTTTCGATTAATTCAATCACCACCCACAAACCAATTATATTAATACCATGATTGAACATCTGGATCATTACGCCCTGCATACCTATGCGGGATACTGCAAATACGGCTGCACACATTAAACCGATATGCGCTATGGATGAGTAAGCGAC
>JAFDYH010000301.1:1134-2898 GCA_018267535.1 Bacteroidota bacterium | reverse complement strand
GCGTTTTAATTTCTTTGCAATCTTCTCGGAAACCAGCACTACATAACCTGCTCCTTCACCCAGGTTTAATCCTCTCCTGTTTTCATCAAATGGCTGGCAATATTGCTGGTCCAATATCATTAGTGTATTAAACCCATTCAATGTAAACTTTGCTAATGCATCTGTACCTCCGGCAATCACTATATCCAAAACATTTTGCCTGATTAATCTTGCACCGCAAAAAATACTATTGGCGGATGAAGAGCAAGCCGTACTGATTGTAGAAACATAGTTCTTTATTCCCAATACATCCGCCACAACCTCGGTAACAGCCCCGCATTCGTGATTGACTACATTTCGCAGTTTTCCTTTCGAAGAATTTGACAAAAAATGAAGAAAAAAATTTTCTGTCAAATCCATACCACCAACAGTATTCGCTGATATAAAACCAGTACGCAGCTCTGAAAAGTCTTCAATGCCTGCATTGTCCAATGCTTCTTTCGCTGCAATTGCGCTTAGCAATGCGGTTCGGCTGATCGTTGAAGGCAGGTTTGCTATTGAAGCCAGTTCTTCATTACTAAATTTTACTTCGGCTACTGGTAGTCGTTGGCGATGTACAGAATCCAGGAATTTCATTTCTCCCATACCCGCTTTTCCGGATTCAAGCGCAGCAAGGCTTTCAGCGATATTGTTACCAATTGCTGAAATAACACCTGTACCGGCAACGTATACTGGTCCACTCATTTTTGTCAGGCCTGGGCAGGCTGATGTTCAGTAATATATTGCGCCATCGTTCTCACTGAACGAAAAACAGACTGGCCTTCTTCCGCATTAGCGAGTTTGATTTTATATTCCTGCTGCAATAAAACAATCAACTCGAGTGCATCAATAGAATCAAGACCAAGTCCCTCAACAAAAAGCGGTTGATCATCACCAATATCTTCAGGCTTCAGGTCTTTCAGGTTCAACTGGCGGATGATCTGCTCTTTCAGCGTATGCATTAACTTATCCATTGGCTATTTCGTAAATGTGATTAATATTTTCTTTTGTAAATAAAACCGGGTTCTCTTTTCCCTCCTTTTCTACCAGGTAAACAATTGCAGCATACTCTTCGCCTACTATATCTATCCAACCGCAAATACACGCTGCAAGATTATGCCTGTCCATCAAATCATTTACATAAAACTCAATAAAGGGTATATCAAATTGTTCCTGTACAAAGAAGGCATTTTCCCCTTTAAAATTATGCCTTATACAAATTTCGCCAATTATAATATTCGGCAAAGTATAAACAAACAAGGCCGGGCTAGGTATATTTTTCACACTCTCCCAATAATTAAGATCGGCATCAAGACTGGCATTGCGGTTGGCAAATACAATTCCTGTCTCTTCAGGGGTATATTTACCTTTCTCCATATTTTCTTTTAGCAGTACTTCTGTTGCCAGAAAACCCAGCTTAGATAAACTATCCATTTTATAAAACTTAGGATAATCTATTCCCAACTGCTTATATGCTGAAAGCAAAAAATCGTTTACCGGGCTTCCTTCTTCTTTATAAAGAACTTTATCATTTTTCCTCACGATGCCATGAACAACACTACAACTGGCTGAGATATATTTTTGTCCTGGCATCAAAGTTTAATTAGCAGCTGCAATAAAATCTTTCGTTTAATTTCCAACAAATCCTAATGATTCTATATCCCGATAGCTATCAGGACCAGATCAGGCTTTCTTTAAATTATCTCTCATTTCAATCATTCTTGCCAGTTTATACACCTGGTGCTT
>JAFDYH010000301.1:0-1082 GCA_018267535.1 Bacteroidota bacterium | reverse complement strand
CTTTTCTTCAACAAATCCTGGTCTTCAGCGAAAAAAATTGTATCCAGCGTACCATCATACCAGGCCATTACATAAGTGCGGAAAGTATTAACCCCCTGCTGCATAATTTCCATATATTCTTTATCCCAATTCACTTCTTCACCTTTTAGTTTACGAACAACCAGGTTCCCTGCCAGTTGACTGGAAACGGTAGCCAGTGTAACGCCTGATGAAAATACCGGATCAAGGAATTCTGTTACATTTCCTGTTAATACAAACCCATTTCCATAAAACTTATCTGTAGTTGATGACCACGATTGTAATAACCTCGGCTGAAATATCAGTTCCACATCCTTCATTCTTTCGGCTATATATGGCTGTGAGGCCACCATCGTCCTGTATTGTTCTTCTTCTGTACCCGGGAAACGATCAAAAAACTCCTTATCACCAACAAAACCCAGTGATGTGATACCGTTTGAAAAAGGTATTATCCAGATCCACACCGCTTTTTCATGAACTACAATGGTAATACGGTTTGGCTCATCATCCATAGAACGTTTTAAATCCCTTGTATGAGCAAACATTGCCTTGCGCGGCGGCAGATTTGATGGCCTTTCCATATTAAACAACTTAGGTATAACACGACCGTATCCACTACCATCTATTATAAACCGGGCTTCAATATGCTTTTGCCTGCCATGAATATCTTCTACTGTTGTAACAGAACTTCCATCTTCATTAAATACAATACCGGTTACTGTCGTTTCATATTCGACAGGCACACCCATTTTTTCAACAGTGCTAGCCAAAGTATGGTCAAAATCTGCACGGGGAACCTGAAATGTCCAGGTCCATCCGTTTGTAAATTGATCTGAAAACTGGTAATCACAAATCTTTCCATTCTTCACAAATTTTGCCCCGTTTTTTTGTTGGTATCCTCTGGACTTAACTGCATCCAGCAACCTGGCTTCTTCCAGCGCTTCCATGCACCTTGGTAAAAGGCTTTCACCAATTACAAACCTGGGAAACTTTAGTTTCTCTACAATTTTCACTTTATAACCTGCCTGGTATACAATTGAAGCGGCTACAGTACCCGAAGGGCC
>JAFDYH010000300.1:4338-4962 GCA_018267535.1 Bacteroidota bacterium | reverse complement strand
AAAAATTAATTGATAAGTTTTCTGATTTTAAAAGAACCCCGCTAAGACTAGCGGCGTTTTATTGCTTATGCTTATGTATTATTATTTTCTCGGAAATTATTCAGCTCCATCTGTCTGTGCACGAAGCACCGCATAATTCCCTACGTTTTTTCCAACTTCCAGGCCTACAGCACAATCGCTCCGGTAATGGATACCCGCATAAATGCGGGACATCGATGCCTCACTCGCCATGTTCATGTATTTATCTGCATTTTCAGGAACAAGATGCGCCAGTATGGCTGCTGCAGCCCCACTAAACGTAGAGTGACCTGATATATACGCTGGAAAATTCGGGATACCTGTTAACGTTTTAATATTGGCGTTCATTTGTGTTGGTCGTGGATTGAAATAAAAATATTTTGTATCCCAACAAACAATAGCTGCATCCATCAGCGCCATATTTAATAATGCCATATTCCTGGCCCATCTTATTTCGCTATAGTTCTGTTTGATAAAATCTTCTGCAGCTATTGCATCCCAATGGCCAGGAGGCGTGTACGTTCCAACACCATCAGCCCAGAAATGAACAATGCGATAATGTTCACGGGTATCGTCTTTTATAAACCTGTATACTTCTTCAGTTTC
>JAFDYH010000300.1:0-4303 GCA_018267535.1 Bacteroidota bacterium | reverse complement strand
AATAAAAATGTCTTTACTTTTCCAAATAAGGGAAGCATTGGCGGACGCTTGGGTAATTCCAAACTATACCAGGGAGTTTCCCCTTTTGCAATAGCATCAGTTTCCATTTGTGTCCATTGTGTTTGGTTACCGACTGCAGCACCGGCCCTATCTCCTCTTGCTCTTGCAACAAATTTTTGAGCTACTGCTTTACCCAATGCTTCACCTGCTTCTATATCACTGCGCACATTGGCGCCAGAAATAATCCTGGCCTTTTTATGTTCTTCTGCTTTTTGCTGAATGTAATCCTGGTCGCCCGGAAATAATAATTTCAATGTTTCTACCGCTGCCCCCTCTACGACGGCATCTTCTGAAGGATAAGAAGGCAGTGCTGATTTAGGGATCATCGCATTTACACTGCTGTCCACTGCATAAGGGGCCTTACGATTATATAATCGCTTATAGTACCAGGCGGCTACTAAGGCATCGTATTGTGCTGCGCTTACATAGGCATAGGCCCTTGCGGCATAGGGCGGATTGGCAAAAGGAAATTGTGGATAGGCGAGCGGGTTACTGGAGCTGGGAACAGGATAAGTGCCGTCATCGTTTTGGTATGGTGGGAGGTTATGTTTTGCTACCAGGTCACGCAGAATTTCATTCCAGCGAAGTATGGCACCTGCGCTCCAGTATTTCACCATATTTTTTTCCTCTTCTGTTATATTCTTTTGCCATGCTTTAATTTCATTGATCTGGGCGATATAGTCAGGTGTATTAGTAGCTGCTGGTGCTGCTACCACAATATCAGTAGGTGCGGCGAGCAATACCGGTTTCCAATCGCCTGCATTAATATCAACATTACCTGGTGTAAGCGCGGCAATATCGTCTGTTCTTCCTGTTACACTTTTTGAACAAGCAATAACCAGTATTATTACTGACGTAACAACTGTTGCTGCAAAAACTATTTTTCTCATTTTACCTGGTTTGATTGTTATTAGTATCTTTTTTTTCTTTGTGACCGAGATTCATTACATAGAAGATGGCACCATCAATTGTAAGTGCCTGACCAACATTTCTCCCTTTTAAAACATAATTACCGCCCCCAACTATTGATAAGCGTGGTGCAAAAGCAGGTGTATATTTTATATTTATACCTCCTGTTGTTGCATTCATCCTGTTACTCGGAAAAGGCATATTGTTTCTTGTAATGTCAAACCCACCTAAGGTTATCATATTATTGAATACGGCTTCAGCAATCAGGTGATAACTTCTATAACCGAACCGCAGATTGAAAGTCGCCATATCAGGTATTGCTACTTTATCCGTATTATGACCTTCGGTTGTATAATAGGATGTACGATCTATTTTAACATTACTTCTGAATGCATAAGTCGCAGAACCGGTAACAAAATAATTTCCTGCCTGGTAATCCGCCATCCCTCTGACCAATAGGTTGGTTGTATGTAATCCGATAGATAATGGAAGATAATCTGCCACATAGTTTGTAAGCGGCGTTGAAAAGCCACCAATAGCAAATACGGTGAAAATTCCATCGCCTATTCTTACTTTGTAAGGAATATATTTTACAAATAGGCTTAAATCCTGAATCCCTTTATTACTATGCAATGTACCTGCTGACGCCTTAGTCTTTACATAAGGTACACTGAAAAGAAGGTTCAATCTTTTTGTAACACCATAAGTACCCATCAATCCAAGCATCTGTGTTGATACAGTGCCGAGGTTTAAGTTCTCACGTTTTAACTTCCCTTCCCAATAGTTTTTCCAGCCGCTGTAAGTGTAGGAAGGGCCAATGCACAAAGCATTTTTCTCCATCATGATGGCATCAATGTCTGTTTGTGCCATGCCCAAAAGGGGAACAAACAGTATGATCCCTATAATTATTTTTCTTATCATAGCAGTTTTTTATATTGTCGAATGTTTAGGTTTTAACCGGATGAATTTATCATCATCGGGTTAGTCTTCTACGTTTAATAGGTAGGTAATGTTTTATGAGTACTCATTTTAGCATGCTTTACAAACCGGTAAGTATAGCCAATCGTTATTGAATAGTCTGCAAAAGCAGCATCTCCCTGAACATGCACTTTTTGTGAGGGATCAGTGATTACAGAATTTTGTAAGTCCTGCTGTGCAATATCCGCAGCGCTTTGAATCCTGTTCTTTACAAAATTGTATGGAACAAATAAACTGATACCATGGTTGCCGATACGATAAGATATTCCTGATTCAATAGCCATTACATAACCGGGGCGGCGATAAGCTCTCTGACCTCCGAATGCATCATACGCAGGTATTCCTTCCCACCTGCCAGCTAACGAAAAGGAGAGACTTTTATCTTTTAATACTGAAGTGAGAAAGCCGGCCCTGGCGAAATATTGATCTGGTGAGGCATATACATTATAGCCCGTCATTGTCCCCAATACGTTTCCTTCCTTGTCTTTTACAATAGTCGGCGCTGATTTATAAGTGCCGTTGGATTCACGGGGATTAAATAAATAATAGCCATTCGCAAAAGCATAAATGCTTTTATAGACCTGGCGAAAAGCCTGTACTTCTACAGAAACGCCCAGGCCGCCATCGCCTGGTTGTATAGCCTGATCCATTATAACAAAATCTTTCTTCGTTCCATCAGCCTGCGGTACCTTATTATCTGTTGCCGCATAATTCCCGGTAGGAAGCTTTACACCGAGTCCGACAGCGATATTCCCTTTCCCTGCTTTCGCGGGATTGAATAGCCAATAGTTAGCACTTAATCGAATATCGCCAATACCTTTTGCGTATACACTATACCGAAAGGTGTCAGCAGCAGGGGCAGTTTGTCTTAATACCTGGGATCGTTCATTATGTACCCAGGGCAGTGTAAGGTTTAATTGAAGCCGATTGGTTAATCCATAAGAAAAATTGAAGTCAATAGCATGAGAATAAATATTGACGGCATTACCCCGGTCATTACCACTGGCATCATGTCCACCACCGGTTTTTTGCCGATCCGGTTGCTCGTCGGTACCAATAAAGTGCCTCCAGGAATGGAAGTAACGATAATTGACCCCCATTTGTACCTCGCCTTTTCCAAGATTATAAGACCCCGAAGGGCTAATGGCAGTTACTCCTCCCATTTGTCGCACCGCTACACATCCCTGCGCATTTACTTTTATAGCTCCTGTTAATAGTATAGTCGATAATAATAATAAAGAGATTTTCATATCACAGTTAGTTTGATTGTAAGAAGTCTATTGTTTTTTCATCTTCAATCGGGTAACAACAAGGTCTCCAACTTTTTTTCCGTATTCAGTACTTACTATACATGAATTGTGAAAATGGATACCTCCATAAAAACGGGCCCAGTTATTTTCAATCGCTGCATCTCTGAATGACTTATACGACCTGCTCTTGATGCCGAATTCTAATTCTGTCGTGTCAGTATAAGCGAAATTGTCACCAAATACACGGGTCAATGCCTCTGCGTTTGCCGCCGAAACTGTAGAATGACCGCATGTATATTCCGGGAATGGTGGCGTTTGTAAAAGTGGCCTCCACTCCGGGTCAATGTATTTATTAATTACGGTTTCGGGCCTTACTGTATTATGCCTGTATTTTTCATCCCAGCAATGGATAAAAGCATCGAACTGGGCAATGGCTGTAATTGCATATGCATAAACGGTAGTAGGGAAATCTGCTTTTGCTTTCTCCGCAGCAATTCCAACAATACTCATCCAGTGACCGGGAGGAGAAAATTTCTTTGTGCTGAACATTACATGTCCGGATACATTTAATTTAAAAGGGTTATCATCCCAGAAATTGGCAATATGTTCCTGTTCTGGAGTGAGGCTATCTCCTGCATTTTTTATAAGCATTACCTCCTTGTAGTATGTACTGTTTTTATCCTTGATATTAAAAGGAGGAGGAGGAGGAGGAGTAAATTGCGAAGCGCTGTCTAAAACAAGAGTCCTTATTTCCATCCAGTGAGGTTCGGCGGCATCACTGTATGCAGGTGGGGTCGGTACCCAACGGCCGGGTGTGTCAATTACTGTATACTTTGGAAAGCTTCTTGTTTGTGCATAATTATCCTTTTTACTCCAGTTTAGTATAACGGCAGATATTGTATCAGAAAAGGAAATTGAATTATTGAATACTTCATCCGGCATACCATGATCTTTTGCCAGCTGCTTCAGGCTGTCAGTGTATTCTTTCATACTGCCCGCAGGAAAAGTTACAGCTTCACCCAGGTTGCAGAAAGCGAGGACGGCTGCAAAAGGAAAATCAATTTGCTTACCGGCTTCAGGTGCCGGTACAGTTTGCAGTCCATGTA
>JAFDYH010000002.1:31180-31623 GCA_018267535.1 Bacteroidota bacterium | reverse complement strand
AATGACAATGTATTCCATTGGTGAGAAAATTCAGTTTTTGCTGCCGGTAAATCAAACCCTGCGAAATACACTGAATCTTCATTTAGTTTTATGCCGCGTATAATGGTTTTGAAAGAAGTCCCTGATGCTTCTGTAAGGTCGCCGTCGTACCTGATGATGCCCTCCCTGCCGCTTAGCCAAACTACAGGTTTTCCTTCTTTGTCTATCGTGGGTGCAATACTCCATATCGGATAGCTTTTGCCCAATTCTTTAAAGGGTGCGCTGATAATTTTTACACTACCATCTGTTGTTGGCATTTTTACAACTACACCTGTTCCTAAATTGGTCCATGTCCTTCCCCAAGCATCAACTGGGTTTTCAGCTGCCGCATCACGATCTTCATTTATATAATATTTAATGAAAACAGAAGTGTCCTGGGTAAAACGATTTTGTTTATCATCAAA
>JAFDYH010000002.1:18616-31108 GCA_018267535.1 Bacteroidota bacterium | reverse complement strand
GGTAATCCCTGCTTATAATTATATACTTCATAAGAAGAAGGCGTAACAATAAGCTTATCCCCTTTCTTTTCCGGCTTCACTAATTTTAACTCACCTATATTATCACCCAATATCCATATTCCATCTTTGGTTTCATTAAAAGCGCCGGGAACCCCCCTCAGCCCTTCTGCAAAAGATTCTACAGCATATTTTGCCGTTGCAGGATTATAGCGGACGACAGCCAACCCGCTTCTCAGGGCACAATAAATCACATTTGTATCTATCCTGGATTTTGCTATTGTGGCTACATGAAACTCATAGTTAACGCCCGGAACCACGGGGGTTACTTTTGTGCCCTGGAGTTTCAGCAGGCCCTTTTCCGCACCCGCTACAAGAAAATCATTTCTGTACTTGGTAAAATTTAATACCTGCCCGCTGGTTCCCGGAATTTTTATAAAGCGGTTCACGGATTGATCCAGCATGTATACCCCATTGTTTGTGCCACAATAAATATTGCCATCATTGCTCTTTATTGTGAAAACTGTTCTGGCAGGCAGGCCAAAAGATTCGTTATAATATGTAAAAGAGGACCTTAAATCAAACTTAGAAATGCCATTATATAAACACATCCAGAGGTTACCATGACTATCTTCAAAAAGCTCAGTTACTGAATTATCCAACAGCCCCACTGATTTATCAATACGCTGAATGAGCTTGCCCTTCTTGTCAATAATCACCATGCCGTCATTAATCGTATTAAGAGCAATCAATCCATTGCTTAACAAGAGGCCCCCATACAAACTGGTATTTTTAATATAAGGGTCCGCCTCCGATTGAAAGGGCGTAAATTTTTTTCCATCATATAAAAACAAGCCTTGGGTACGGGTACCAATCAAAATCGTTTTAGCATCATAAGGCACCATTGCATAAATACGTTCATTCGCAAACTGTTCACCACCGGGTACAACATAAAAGCTATCATTCTTCAGCACACAGAAACCTCTTTCCCATATCCTGCAATAATATTGACCGTTTACTACCCCGCTTGTATGAAATCCTTCTTTATTTTCAAGTACCTTGAAAGACTTATGATCCCAGATGAATAATTTATTGGTAGTACGGAAATAAACCTGCTTATCCAACAAATCGATTTGCCATACGTCAGCAAAAACACGGTCTTTTTCCGGCAATTGGCTTTTTAAGGAAACAAACTCCGGGTTTCCTCTTTTGCCGGGGGCCAGGTATCCTAATTCACCATTGGAGCCCACATAAATTTTCCCATCATCTCCTTTTACAAGGCTTCTTGCTGATAACTGGCCCGGCAGTTTTATTACTTCCCAATGCTGACCATCGAATGCTAATACTCCGGAGATGTTTGCAAAATATAAAACCCCTTTGTCATCTTCTTCTGTCCACCAGTTTGAACCGTCCGCATTATAGTCCTGGTAGCGGTAATTGGTAATAAAAGGCAAACCCTTTGTTTCAAGCGGCTGGCCTATCCCCGTTAGCGAGAGGGTAAGCAGTGCTGGCAATAGAATAAACAGGGTAAACCACTGTGTTGAAAAAGTAAAAAAAATGCGCAGTTGTTTTCGCATGTTCCTTGTCGTTATTGAAAAATATGATTTGGTTTGATAGGGAGAAAAGTGATTTTGCAGTCAACTGAAAGCTGATACCGCTTTAAACAATAAATATATATACAAAGTTCAATACAGCAATAAGGACTTTTACCCAGGCTGTATAAACACGACATTACCCTGTTGACGGAATGCCGGACTACTACCGCTTTTTGTTCAATTCATCTTTTGCAAAACCCGCAATCTTTTTATAGTGGTTGGCTATTTCTTCCAGTTCCTGCCGGGAAATAACGTCATCCAGGTTTTTAAATCCATCCGGTGCGCGGTCTTCCACAATCTGCATTACCTGCTCAGGGCCCATCTGCCGGTTTTGCAAAACTATTTTAGCTGTTGCCGGCAAGCGTTCCTGCTCATATGCTTTCAATGCGCTTTCTACATCACTTCCGGCCGCCAGGTAACCGGCGATACATTCGGCATCCAATATCGCTTGTGAGCCACCGTTAGAGCCTATCGGGTACATGGGGTGGGCCGCATCGCCCAGTAAAGTTATATTTCCAAAAGACCATCGGGGCAACGGATCCCGGTCACTCATCGGAAATTCATAAATGTTTTCAGCGCCTTCAATTAATGCGGGTATATCCAGCCAGTCGAATTTCCAGTGCCTATACGCATTAAATATTTTTTGCTTTTCACTTTTCCGGTTCCAGTCCCTTTCTTTTAAAGTTTCTTTTGACGGCAGATCCGCAATCCAGTTGATCAGCAGGTTACCGTTTTCATCGGGAATAGTGGAAATGGGATAAGCGACAAATTTCTGTTTGGGGCTACCCGCCATAATCATTGAACTATGGCTTAAAAAAGGTTTCTCTTTCGTAATGGCCCGGTGTAAAATATTTCCTGAAAATTGCGGTTCCCCTTCACCGGGATATAATTGATTACGCACTGCAGAATGAATGCCGTCTGCGCCAATCAATACATCAAAGCCTGTAACAATTTCCTTGTGGGTATTTTTTTGCAGGAAAACAGCTTTGTTTTCGCTTGCGTTAAAAGACACAAGTTTATACCCTGTATAAATATGATCACCACCTATCCTTTCTTTTACCACATCATACAAGAGCATTTGAAACAGACCCCGATGTACTGAATACTGCGACCAGTTGTATCCTGCAAATTTTCCCCTGGGTTCCTGCCAGATTTTTTGGCCATATTTATTATAATAAGCCAGTTCGCTCGTAGCAACACCCAGTTGACCAAGCTCTTTTTCCAATCCTAATAATGTAAGGATGCGTACTGCATGCGGTAAAAGATTGATACCAACTCCCAATGGTTTTATTTCGCTTGCCGATTCGTACACATGAACATGAAAACCTTTCTGATGAAGGCTGAGAGCAGTTGTTAACCCACCAATACCACCGCCGGCTATAATGATTTTCATGCGTGGATATACAATCTGTTTTGACGGTTTACATTATTTCATCCTTTATTTCAGCTCCAGCACCACAATCGACTTTGCAGGAAGCGTAACGATTACCGCATTCTCTTTTTTCTTAAATGCTGTAAAATTATTTATTTGTACAGCATTCGGCTTATCGAATGTATTAACAGAAGTCAGTTGCGGTGCTGTCAGTATTTGCCCGCTGATATTTCTGGCATTTATATCACTGAGGTACACAACCGTAGTTATTGACTTTGCCGGGTGGATATTCACCAATGAAATATGAACAGCGCCGGAAGAATCTTTGGATGCCGATGCATTGACTGCAGCCAGTTTTTTATCGCCTGAAACATATTCCGGGCTTTTTAAATTAACATCAAGATAGCTGGCGTCCTGGTGCACTTTAAACAGGTCGAAGACATGATAGGTTGGTGTCAGCAGAATTTTTTCTTTATCTGTCAGTATCAATGCCTGCAACACGTTAATTGTTTGCGCCAGGTTGGCCATGCGCACCCTTTCTGAATGGTTATTAAAAATATTCAAGGTGCTGGCCGCTACCAATGCATCCCGCAGGCTGTTTTGCTGGTATAAGAAGCCAGGGTTTGTTCCGGGTTCCACATCCGTCCAGATACCCCACTCATCTACAATTAATGCCACTTTTTTATCAGGGTCATATTTATCCATAATAGCCGAATGCCTTGCAACTAATTTATCCATGAACAAGGCATTCTTCATGGTATTGAAATACTCTGACTCATCAAATGAAGTTGCAGATCCTTTTTTGGCCCAACTGCCGGTAGGAATGGTATAATAGTGCAACCCTATACCCCACATCATCCATAGGGGAATTTTCTTCATACAGGTTTCTGTCCAGTTATAGTCTGCATCACTGGCGCCACTTACTATTTTTTTCAATGGTGCCCCGGGATAATCTTTGGCAAAGGAGGCAAATCGCTTGTATTGGTCACTATAAAAATCAGGGGTCATATTGCCCCCGCAACCCCATGTTTCATTGCCCACACCCCAGAAGCTTACTTTCCATGGTTCTGTTCTTCCATTTGCCTTGCGCATGTTTGCCATCGGGCTTTCGCCGTTAAAATTCAGGTACTCTATCCATTTGCTCATTTCTTCAACGGTACCGCTACCCACATTTCCTGCAATGAATGGTTCGCAGCCGATCAGGCTGCACAATTCGAGGTATTCATGCGTGCCAAAACTATTATCTTCCGTAACCCCGCCCCAGTTTGTATTCACCATTTTAGGGCGTTGATTCCTGGGGCCGATCCCATCCCGCCAATGGTATTCGTCGGCAAAACAGCCCCCGGGCCAGCGAAGATTAGGAACTTTGATTTTTCTCAATGCTTCTACTATATCTAAGCGTATCCTATCCTTTTTTGCTACAGGTAAAGTCGAGTCTACCCAGTAGCCACCATAAATGCAATGACCAAGGTGTTCAGAAAAATGACCATAAATATGCTTACTAATTGTCCACTTTGTGTTATTTTGAACGCTTATTACAGCAGTATCCTGCGCCAATACCAGGATTGTAAACAACAAGGCAGGAAAAACAAGTGCAATTCTTTTTTTAAAACAGCTTTTCGTTAGTTTAACCAGGTGGAAAGCAAGATTAGGGTTTGATAAAATGGTTGGGTATTGCATGACGTTTGTTTTATTGGATAACAGGTCTGTAATTTCGGTCAATTACAAATAATAATCAGAGATAAGTAAAAAATATATTCAGACAAAAAACCGATTAACTTGAATGTTCACATGGAATCAGCAGTTAAACAATATTCCGGAAAATTGATCAACGAATATTTCAGGGATTATTTTTTAACTCCACCTGATCTTACCGTTTCTTCTCCCGGGCGTATTAATCTTATAGGTGAACATACAGATTATAACAATGGGTTTGTATTACCTGCAGCCATCGATAAATCAATTGAAATTTCAATAAAAAAAAGGACAGATAATCTTATTGAACTCTTTTCAGTGGATAAAAACGAGGCCTTCTCGGTTTCTATAGACCGACTGAATGTTTCCGGGTTATTGTGGCCTGATTATATACTAGGTGTGGTCGATGAATTAATAAAGGCAGGGCATAAGTTTACAGGGTTTTCTGCAGCAGTAACAGGCAATATACCAATTGGCGCCGGTCTTTCTTCTTCCGCCGCGTTGGAATGTGCCACAGTCTATGCACTCAACGAGCTGTTTGGCCTGGGTATTGACAGGATGGGCATGGTAAAAATTGCAAAGCTGGCTGAAAACAATTTTGTTGGTCTGCAATGCGGCATTATGGACATGTTTGCAAGCATGATGGGAAAAGCAGATAACGCAATCCGATTAGATTGCCGCTCACTGGACTATGAATATTTCCCTTTAAAAATCTGTGGATATAAAATTGTGCTTTTGGATACACAGGTAAAACATTCGCTGGCCTCCTCTGAATATAATACCCGGAGAAACGAATGCTTTGAAGGAGTAAGGCTGATTCAGCAAAAATATCCATCCGTTCAAAGTTTAAGAGATGCGGATGAACAAATGATAGAAGAAACGATTACTAACCCGGTAATAAAAAAACGCTGCCGCTTTATTGTACAGGAAAATAAACGGGTAACCGAAGGTTGTAAAAATCTGCTGGCCGGCGACATTTATGCTTTTGGAAAACAAATGTATGCCTCCCATACAGGCCTTCGCGATAATTATGAAGTAAGTTGTAAAGAACTTGACTTTATTGCTGATGAATGCAGCAAAGAGAAAGACGTGGTTGGCGCCAGGATGATGGGAGGTGGCTTTGGCGGATGTGTAATTGCTATTATAAAAGAAGAAGCGATTGAGGCTATTGTTAAAAAAATAAGTAAGGAATATAAAATAAAAATGGGCCAGGAATTAAAAGTTTATATTACCCAGTTGCACAAGGGAACCGCTGCAATAAACTAATCTCAACCACTTTTGAATTTTCCGTATAAAAGTTAATATCCTTTACAGGCTTTCGATCTGGCAGCCCCTGTTGTACTTTTGCGGATAATTGTTTCATTTATTTTAAAAGGATGATAAGGACAGAACAGAATATAGTGCCCCTGCCGGTAATGGAACAGTTTTATACACTGCAGGGCGAAGGTTATCACCAGGGCAGGGCCGCATATTTTATACGCCTTGGCGGATGTGATGTTGGCTGTGTATGGTGCGATGTAAAAGAAAGCTGGGATGCTGATAAATTTGATAAGCAGAGTATTGAAGATTTAAGATTAAAAGTAAAACAAACACCGGCAGAAATAGTAGTTATTACCGGCGGGGAGCCGCTGATGCACAATCTGGATGCACTGACAAAAGAACTGCAAAATGCAGGATTAAAAACGCATATTGAAACATCCGGCGCCCATCCCTTAAGCGGCAACTGGGATTGGATTTGTCTTTCACCGAAAAAATTTAAAGCACCACTACCGGACGTTCCGCCACGAGCTCATGAGTTAAAAGTTGTCATTTTTAACAAGTCAGACTTTGCCTGGGCTGAAAAATATGCTGCACTTGTCGGCCCTGATTGTAAACTATATCTACAACCCGAATGGGATAAGGCAGCCCAAATAACCCCCCTGATTATAGATTACATAAAGGAAAACCCGCAATGGGAACTGAGCCTGCAGATACATAAATATATAAATGTACCCTAAGCAGCAGTAATCCTTAAAAGATAAGCGCTTAGCCCTTGTCCTTACAGAAAGTTATATTTAGTCCCGGGGGGAATAAATGAACTGAAAATCCGTTATTAAGGCTGCAATAATCTGCTGATGAAAAAGACGATCTTATTTTTCAGTTTACTGGTTTTGGCATTTATTTCCTTTGCACAAGGTTACGACCCCGAAAAAATCAATAAAAAAGCGGTAGGCTTTTATAACCAGGCTCTTGAAAAAGCACAGGGAAAGGATTATAAATCGGCTATTGATTTATTGCAAAAAAGCATCAGCACTGACGATAAATATATTGATGCTTATCTTTCACTGGCAGGGGTATATGGACAAATCAAAGACTATCCTCCCAGTATAACAAACTATGAAAAGGCGTTTATACTGGATAGCGATTATACCGCGGAATATAAATTGCCTTATTCCATTAACCTGGCCGGTATGGGTGAATTTGACAAGGCGCTGGAAGCAATTAATAATCTGCTTGGAAAAAATCCTCCTAAAAATACATCTACTTACAAGGCGGCAGAATACAGGAAAAAAACGTATGAATTTGCGGTTGAGTATGCCCGTAAGCATGCCGTGAAATCCTATGTATTTGCTCCTGAAAACTTAGGGGACAGTATTAACAGTGTTGAATCCGAATATTTCCCTTCCTTAACAATTGATGGGAACGAACTTGTTTTTACCAGGAGGCTTGGCGACTTTAATGAGGATTTTTTTCACAGTAAAAAACAAAACAATAACTGGACTTTTGCAAAACCACTGACAGGCGATATTAATACAGAGCAAAATGAAGGCGCCCAGAATATTTCGCAGGATGGTGAATGGCTGGTATTCACGGGTTGCAACCGGCCGAGAGGTTTTGGCAGTTGTGACATCTATATATCCTATCTCACATCGCAGGGATGGAGTGAAGCATTGAATCTCGGCGGTAATGTAAATTCCGACCAGTGGGAATCACAGCCTTGTTTATCTCCTGATAAAAGAGATTTATATTTTGCAAGCCGCCAGTTTGGTGGTTTTGGGGGCAGTGATATTTATGTTTGTCATTTGCAAACAAACGGCAAATGGAGCGAACCCGAAAATCTTGGCCCTTCCATAAATACACCGGGTGATGAGCAATGCCCTTTTATTCATGCCGATAATCAAACGCTGTATTTTACTTCCAACTACTGGCCGGGCTACGGAGATGACGATTTATTCTATACACGCAAAGGGCCAAACGGCGCATGGAGTAATCCTGTAAACCTGGGCTATCCTGTCAATACCATTAATAAAGAGGGAACATTATTTATTACAGCCGATGGCAAAACAGCTTACTATGCCAGCGACAGGAGCGATAGCAAAGGCGGCCTCGACATTTATAGTTTTGAATTGCGCGAAGATGTTCGACCCTACAAAACATTATGGGTAAAAGGACAGGTATTTGATAAAAAAACAACAAAGGGTTTGCCTTCAGGTGTGGAGCTGATTGATCTCGCTACAAAACAAACTATCTCCAAAGTGCAAACAGACGAAACAGGGCACTATTTAATTACTTTACCGATAGGAAAAGACTATGCGTTTAATGTAAACCGAAAGGGTTATTTGTTTTATTCTGATAATTTCTTCCTTAGCCAGAATGCACCGGATTCTACCTATGAAAAAAACATTCCTTTACAACCCATTGAAGCGAATGCTTCTATTGTACTCAACAATATTTTCTTTGATGTAAATAAATATGAACTGAAGCCTGAATCACAGGTTGAGTTAGATAAAGTAGTTCAACTTTTAAGAGATAACCCTACAATAAAAATTGAAATCAGCGGCCATACAGATAATGTGGGTAAACCTGCTGATAACCTGAAACTTTCCAACACCAGGGCAAGGGCTGTGGTTAATTACCTGATTGAAAGAGGCATCAATAGTCAACGGTTAAGCGCTGCCGGATTTGGCGAAACAAAACCTGTTGCAGATAATAAATCGGAAGCTGGCAGGGCAAAAAACCGGAGAACCGAATTAAAAATACTCTCCCCGTAAACTGTTGTTTCTATTCCTGTTTCCCTTATTTTAGCAATCACCGCTGAAATGAGTACACCCTTACTATACCAGATTGCCCTAACCTTAGTTCCCAATATTGGTGCTGTGCAGGCTAAACTATTATTACAGCACTATAATGCCGAAGAAATATTCAAAACAAAAAAATCATCGCTCGAAAAAATTGAAGGTATTGGCAGCACCAGGGCCAATAATATCAAAGCATTTGACAGGTTCGACCTGGCAGAAAAAGAAATCTCTTTTATTGAAAAATACAAAATCACCCCCCTGTTTATTACAGGTAAAAATTACCCGCAACGGTTACTACACTGTTACGACTCACCCACTCTTTTATATTACCGGGGTGAAGCCGATCTTAATACATCAAAGATTATTGCCATAATCGGCACGAGGTCCAATACCGATTATGGTAAACAAATGACCGAAACATTAGTGGGTGACCTTGCCGTTATGAATATCCTTATTGTCAGCGGTCTTGCTTATGGCATTGATGGCATTGCTCATAAAGCTGCATTAAAAAATAACCTGCCCACAGTAGGTGTTACGGCCCATGGCCTTGACCAGATTTATCCAAGTCATCATACAAATCTTGCTAAAGAAATGGCAAAAAATGGTGGCGGCGTATTAACAGAGTTCAGGAGCAATACAAAACCGGATAAACATAACTTCCCTATCCGCAACCGGATTGTAGCCGGCATGAGCGATGCAACGATTGTAATTGAAACAGGCATTAAAGGCGGAAGCATTATTACTGCAGAACTGGCAAATGGGTATAACAAAGATGTATTCGCCATTCCGGGAAAAACAACCGATTCAAAAAGTGCGGGCTGCAATTATTTAATAAAAAACAATAAGGCCATTTTATTAACCGATGCACAGGAGTTAATTGAACTAATGGGCTGGGAAGAAAAAAAACCAAAAGCAAAAGCGCAAAAGGAGCTATTTATTGAATTAAGTGAAGAAGAAAAAATTGTTGTCAACATCCTGAAAGAAAAGGATGCTATTCACATTGATGAACTGAACCTTAAAAGCGGGTTAACCAGCAGCTCTGTTGCTGCTGCCATACTCAATCTGGAATTACAGAATGTAGTGAGTTCTCTACCGGGAAAGTTATATAAACTGTTATGAACTATAAGCATAAGCTGCAAGATGAGAATCAAAATTTCCCTTGGTAAAGAAAAATACTGACCTAATTCTTACAGCTTATAGCTAAACACTTACGGCTTTCCTTATTTCAATTTCTTTATTAACCCGTCATTAATCGCTTCAAGAAATTCTTCTGTATACAGGTAATGTTCCCCATGCTTTACCTTATTACCGTGAATACAAACAGCTAGGTCCTTTGTCATTTTACCCTGCTCTACAGTTTCGATACAAACTGCTTCCAATGCATTGGCAAAATCAATCAGTGGCTGGTTTCCGTCGAGCTTGCCGCGGAATGCCAATCCCCTGGTCCATGCGAATATTGAAGCAATAGGATTTGTTGAAGTTGGTTTGCCCGCCTGGTGGTCACGATAGTGACGTGTCACAGTACCATGCGCAGCTTCAGCTTCCAGTGTTTTGCCATCAGGAGTTATCAATACAGAAGTCATTAAGCCTAACGAACCAAAACCCTGCGCTACTGTATCGCTCTGCACATCGCCATCATAATTTTTACAAGCCCATACAAAATTTCCATTCCATTTTAATGCACTGGCCACCATATCATCAATCAGGCGGTGTTCATACACAATACCTGCAGCTTCAAACTTCGCTTTAAACTCTTTCTGGTAGATATCTTCAAATATATCTTTGAAGCGGCCATCATATTTTTTCAAAATTGTATTCTTGGTAGAAAGATATAAAGGCCATTTTTTACTTAATGCAAGGTTAAAACAGCTTTTTGCAAAACCAATAATGCTTTCATCTGTATTATACATTGTCATGGCAACACCATCGCCTTTGAAATTGTATACCTCAAACACCTGAGGATCACCACCACCTTCCGGTGTAAAAGTCATAGTAAGTTTTCCCTTTCCCTTTATAACGGTATCGGTTGCACGATACTGATCACCAAAAGCATGGCGCCCTACAATGATGGGTGCAGTCCAGTTAGTCACTAATCTAGGAATATTGCTGATCACGATTGGCTCACGGAATACAGTTCCATCCAGAATGTTACGAATGGTCCCGTTCGGGCTCTTCCACATTTGCTTCAGGTTAAACTCCTTTACCCGTGCTTCATCCGGTGTAATAGTCGCACATTTAATACCTACTCCATACTGCTTTATGGCATTTGCAGCATCTATAGTTACCTGGTCATTCGTTTTGTCGCGGTATTCAATGCCCAGGTCATAATACTTGATATCGAGATCGAGGTAAGGTAAAATCAGCTTATCCTTAATAAATTTCCAGATTATCCTTGTCATTTCATCACCATCCAGCTCAACAACAGGATTTGCTACCTTGATTTTTTGTGCCATAGTTTTTAAATATGTTTTGGTTATAATTAGCCCGCCTTTAGGCAGATAAGGGTTGCAAATCTAAGAAACTATGGAATTTCAATTATATGTGATTATGAAGCCCTGTTTTCCCCCGTTTGTTCATACAAGCAGGAATGAATTAATCGTACAGCAGAAGAAGATCAATATTAACTGGCGAATGGGGCAATTAAGTCTTCACGATGACCTGGACGAGTCTAAATCATCGATTACTTGCAAATCTGCCGGTTCACTCAAAAAGTTAAGAACAGTTTATCTAAACTCTTGTTTAGCCCTATTTAACACTGAACTAAATAGTTATGCTTATATATTATCCAACGGAAAGGGCATTTTAATGTTTTATTAGCATTAAAAAGGGCATTTATTAAAAAATCCATTTTATTGATTGATCGAAGTCAACTAATTTTGTACGCTCAAAGGCATAAAAGTAGCATGGATATAACGAGGCCATTTTTCGACTATTTATCTAAGTTTATTGATTTGTCTGATCAGGAGTATCAGCAATATATTCTCCCCTATATCAAAGTGAGGCGTTTTGCTAAGAAGGAAACTATAACCAGTGCGGAAGAAGTTGAGAATTATTTCAACTTCATTTTGCGTGGCATGGTGAGAAAGTATTATAAAAAAGGGAAAGAGGAGATCAATACGCAGATCTCATTCGAGAACCATATTATTCACTCACAGGAATCTTTTCACAACCGCAAACCATCGGAGTATTTTGTGGAGGCGATCGAACCCACTACGATGATATCGATTACCTATGATGATCTTGAACGGATTTATGATTCATCGAAAAAGATGGAGCATCTCGGCAGGCTCATCATTACTTATACAATGGTAGTAAAAGACCGGTGGCAGATGCAATTGATTAAACATTCCCCAAGGGAAAGGTTTATCCACTTCGTGAACAAAAACCCGGAGCTTTTACAAAGAGTACCGCAAAAATTCCTGGCTTCTTACCTGAACATAAAACCGGAAACATTCAGTCGGTTTAAACACCTCGTAAGAACTGTATCGCGTACCAATAACCCGGTATAAAATACCGGCCTCCTACTTCTAAAAAAGAAGGAATAGTACTGCATATTTAACCTGATCTTTACAGTTTCCATATCAGTTTCAGGCTCCAATCTGCATTCCAAAGAAGCTTGGTAATATTATACATGCACAACCAATACAGGTATCTTCAATTCATGTCTTACAGTTTCTATCGTTTCGCCATAAAACCAATCTTTAATGCCTGTATGTCCATGGGCCCCGATTACAAGGATATCGGAATTGTTTTCTTTTACCAGCCGGGCTATATC
>JAFDYH010000002.1:12758-18576 GCA_018267535.1 Bacteroidota bacterium | reverse complement strand
CGTTGCACATAAAAGTCGATATGCTCCAGGTCTTTTCTTGTTTCAAAATCATCTGACTGGCTTCCGAATAATTTAGCAGAAGCGCTTTCTACAATATGAATAAGAATAAACGTACTGTTTTTCTCCGCCTGGCCGATTGCATGCGATAAAAGAACTTCATCTTTATTGCTGAACTCCAGCGCTACCGCTATGCGGTTATACTTAGGGGCATTCAATAAATGAAACTCTTTTGCTTCTGGATGAACTTGTATTACCTTCTCTTTTAATTTTCGTTTTAACAAGGGAAAAACAATGGTGATAATTAACAAAGTAAGAAAACAAAGCCCACTGATTATAATGATCACCTTCCAGAATAAACTATTAGAAGTGCTGAAATAAGAGGCTGCCTGCTCCGTCACCATTCTTATATTCAGGTAAACAAGTATCGCCGCAATCAGCCATGCCAGTATTTTGACAACAGGCTTTATTGTAAACGTGCCCATCGTTTTCCTATCACTTACAAAATGTATTAATGGAATAATTGCAAAACCTAATTGAAGGCTTAGTATAACCTGGCTTAAAATTAGGAGGCTGTCAATATTATCTTCCCCATTAACCAGGATAACAATTACCGCCGGAATAATAGCAATTAATCTTGTCATTAATCTCCTGATCCAGGGGTTGATGCGCAACCGCAGGTATCCTTCCATCACGATTTGGCCGGCCAGGGTACCTGTTACGGTCGAGCTCTGTCCCGCCGCAATCAAAGCAATTGCAAACAACCGAGGCGCCCATTTTGAACCCAATAAATTATCCAATAACTGGTGTGCCGTTTTTATTTCGGCAACATCCGTTCTTCCTGTTTTAAAAAAAACGGATGCCGCCAGTATAAGTATAGCGGCATTTACAAAAAATGCAAGATTCAATGCAATGGTTGTATCCAGCAGGTTTAATTTTAATGCACGGCGAACTCCTTTTTCATCGCGTTTTATTTTTCTGGTTTGTACCAGAGCCGAATGGAGGTAAAGATTATGCGGCATTACCGTCGCCCCGATGATGCCAATTGCTATATATAATGCTTCGTTGGATGGGATATGAGGAATAAACCCTGTTACTACTTCACTTAGCTGCGGTTTCGCTAAAATTATTTCTATCAGAAAAGACGATCCGATTATTGCAACAAGGCCGATGATAAATGCTTCCATCTTTCGCATACCCAGGCTTTGAAGAATAAGCAGCAGGAAGGTATCGAATACCGTGATCAATACAGCATATAATAAAGGGATGCCTGTTAATAACTGTATACCGATGGCCATTCCTAAAACTTCAGCAAGATCACAGGCTGCTATGGCTACTTCTGCAAGGATATACAAGGCAAGGTTTACATATTTCGGGTAGGTTTCCCGGTTAGCCTGTGCAAGGTCACGCCCCCGCACTATTCCCAATCTCGCTGACAAATTCTGCAGTAACAATGCCATCAGGTTGCTCATCAGTAATACCCATATCAATGTATAACCAAACTTACTTCCTCCCTGCAGGTCGGTTGCCCAGTTACCCGGATCCATATAACCAACGCTCACCAGGTATGCCGGCCCGAAAAATGCCAATGCCCTTCGCCACACCGGGCGGTGTGATGAAGTAGTGTCAATGCTCTCATGCACTTCACTCAGCGAAAGATGAATATCGGCTTTACCATTACGAGCCATACTTAACAAAAATATTTTTAGCCAACTGTTCACTGATGGTTACAGGGCTTTGCTGGCGGATTTTTACTTCTAATGAGTTGTCGAAATCGAATTTTCTTTTCACTTCCAGTTTTGTACCGATTGCTATGCTCTTATGCTTTAGTAAATCGAGCATTTCAGTAGATTGATTTGCGACGTGGCAAACTTCAGCGTAAACATTCAATGGTAAATCAAAAAGGCTAATACGTTCATGATCTTCCATTCTACCATGCACATCAGGGATAGGGTCCCCGTGCGGGTCAAACTTTGGATACCCAAGGAATTCATCCAGTTTATCAATTAGCTTTTTGCTGCTTACATGTTCGAGTTCTTCTGCTACCTCGTGCACTTCACCCCATTCAAATTTCAATTTTTCGGATAAAAAGAATTCCCAAAGCCGATGACGGCGGATAATGCCTAATGCCACTTTTTTGCCTTCAGTATTCAACCGGAAGCCCTGGTAAGGCTGATAATGAATCAGCTTTTTTGTTTTCAGCTTCTTCATCATATCCGTCACTGAAGCGGGCCTTGTAAGCAACTCCTGCGCCAACGCATTTGTTGACACTGTTTCATTGGCTTCCTGCAAGTGAAAAATCGCTTTGATATAATTCTCTTCGCTGGTTGAATAATTCAACATGGCTAAATAAATATTTAGACAAATCTAAAAATATATTCCGAACGGTCAAAACCTTATTCTTTGGCACAAAAATGGAAAGGACTATTTTCGGTATTCATATCAAATTCAGAACATGGTGCATGTAATAAGGGCATTGCTTATTGTATTGACAATAAGCGTCTTCGCCGAATGCAAACAAAAAAAAGTTTCAATGAAGGGGGACGAACCGGTGAAGGTTTCAGATTTCATAGAAGCATTTGAAACACTCCCTCTTCCCTTCAGGCTGACCGATTCTTCAGTAAATAAAAAGGAAAAAGATTCCTCCTTAATAAGCCATAAAATATTCAACCAGTTTGTACCGGATAGCATTTTTCATAAAACATTTGATAAAGGCATTACTCCAAAAGTTTATTCAATTGGTAAAATTGCAATCGATAAAGAAAATTATCTTATCGTAAAAGCTGTCCAGGATAAAAAGAAAGTAGCCTATCTTCTGACATTCAATAAAGACAATGCTTTTACAGGGGCAATGGTATTACTGGCACCGGATCAAAACCCTGCCACACAGCAAAACAGCGTTATTGAAAAAAATTTTACCATTACAAAATCGGTTCAGCGAAGAAATACAGATGGCAGCATCAGTGATGGAAAAGATGCCTATGTTTTTAACAATGAAGCAAAAACATTTATGCTGATAATGACAGATGCGCTGGATGATAAGCCCGCTGAAGTCATTAATCCGATTGACACTTTTGCCCGTAAGAATAAATTTTCCGGTGACTATATAAAAAGCAAAACTGATTATGTTTCGGTAAGAGATACCCGCAAACCGGGCCGGATTCTTTTCTTTATTCATTCTGAAAAAAACAATGGGGAATGTACTGCCGAATTAAAGGGAGAAGCATCATTAACTTCACCTACCCTTGCGGTGTACCGGGCCGGTGGCGACCCCTGCGTACTGCAACTCAGTTTCACCACAAGTTCTGTTTCTCTGAAGGAGGTGGAAGGATGCGGGTCACACAGGGGTTTGCGTTGCCTTTTTGAAGGCAATTACCCGAAAAAGAAAGAAGCAAAATCCAAACCGGCCAAAAAGAAACCGGCCTCACCGAAATAGTCCAATACTATTTTCTTCATACACTGGTAGATATATTTTATTGAATAGAAGGGCTAAAAGTCAATTTTATGCCCTAAAGCATGAAGTTTTACGAATTTGCTATTATATTGCGCTCCCTTTGTGTAAAACTAACACAGTATGAGTTTTCAGCATTTTAAAGTTCCGTACCAGGTTGATGATCGTTATTCAAAGCCTGCAGCTTATTTTTCGATGGAGTTTGCTGTGCATCAACCCTTAAAGATATATAGCGGTGGTCTTGGCTTTCTTGCCGGATCGCATTTACGCAGTGCTTACGAGCTTCGCCAGAATATGATCGGCATTGGCATCCTGTGGAAATACGGGTACTATGACCAGGCACGCAACCAGGACCAGACCTTGCAGGTAACCTGGATGGAAAAGCATTACAGTTTCCTGGAAGACCATAATATCAAGTTCCAGATTAACGTACACGAGCACCCGGTTTGGGTAAAAGCACTTTACCTGAACCCTGAAACTTTTGGTACGGCGCCCTTATTTCTTTTGACTACAGATATACCCGAGAACGATTACGTATCGCAAACAATTACTCATCGCTTATACGATGCTAATGTTGCAACGAAAGTCGCCCAGTTTATTTTATTGGGAGTTGGTGGCGCTAAATTAATTGATGAGATCGGGTTCAACCCAGAACGATATCACCTGAATGAAGCGCATGGATTATCCGCTGCTTTTTATCTATACAACAAGTTCAATAAAAAGATGGATGAAGTAAAGAAGAGGTTAGTCTTCACCACACATACTCCTGAAGAAGCCGGAAACGAGAAACATGATATATACCTCTGCCATAAAATGAGCTATTTCTGTGGCCTGAGTGTTGATGAAGTAAAGACACTCACAGGAATGCCGGATGATCAGTTCAACCATTCATTGGCTGCTTTACGGTTTGCGCATATTGCCAATGGGGTATCACAATTGCATGGTGAAGTATCAAGAGCGATGTGGAGTAAGTATTCAAACATTTGCCCGATTATATCTATAACCAATGCACAAAACTGGCGCTATTGGGCGGATAAACAGTTATATCGTTTCAGTGAAGAAGGAAATGACTGGGCTTTTGATGACCGCAAAAAGCATTTAAAGAAAAGAGCTTTCGAAATAGTTGCGGACCAGACAGGGAAAATATTTGACAAGAATGTCTTCACAATTGTGTGGGCACGCCGTTTCGCAGGATACAAACGGGCAAGCTTTATTTCTTCTGACGTTGCCCGCTTTGAAAAAATACTAAGCAACAAAAAATACCCGGTACAAATTATCTGGGCCGGTAAACCCTACCCGGTTGACTATCCCGCTATCAGCGAGTTCAACCAACTGGTACACATGAGCAAGAAGTATAACAATGTAGCTGTGCTGATCGGGTATGAACTGGGACTTTCAAAAAGGTTAAAACAGGCAGCAGACTGCTGGCTGAATAATCCCCGTGTACCAAGGGAAGCTTCGGGCACAAGTGGTATGACAGCGGCTATGAATGGTGCGGTAAACTTTTCAACGGATGATGGATGGATACCCGAATTTATCAACCATGGTAACAATGGTTTCGTAGTTCCCAAAGCGGATTATGCAAACATGAATGTGCACCAGCAGGACGAATATGACCTGGAAAAAATATACGAAATACTCGAACAACAGATTCTGCCTTTATACTACGAAGGGTATGATACATGGAGGCAGGTGATGAAGAATGGCATGCGTGATGTGCGTTTCCAGTTCGAAAGTAATCGAATGGTACACGAATACTACGAGTTGTTATACAAGTAAACTTTTCAGGGAAATTTTATTAAATAACCTCCTGAAGCAGCCTTTTTTTTATTTCCCTGTGATATGCGGTAAAGTTCAATCCTGTGTAGTTTTCAGGCCCATTTCTATCGCTTTCCTGAGCATATACGAGTAGGCAGCATCGTAATTATTTTCAATAACTCCATCCAATATTGCATCTTTAATTGCATTCTTCAAATCACCCACGGGCTTTGAAGGAGGGATATTGAAAACTTCCATAATTGTTTCACCGGTGATCGGCGGTTGCCAGGTGCGTACAAAATCTTTTTCCTCTACTTCCCGGCACCTTTCCCTCACCAATTGAAAATTATCGAGATACCTTTTTACCTTCTGCTTGTTTTTTGAAGTAATATCCGCTTCACAAAGCATCATCAGTGAGTCAAAATCTTCACCTGCATCATATAGCAAACGGCGGATAGCTGAATCGGTAATATTTTCTTTTGTCAAACTAATAGGACGAAGGTGCAATTCAACAAGCTTTTTAACCAATCGCATTTTCTCATTCATAGGTAATTTCAGCCTGGTGAATATTTTGGGAACCATTCTTCCGCCCACTACCTCATGTCCATGAAA
>JAFDYH010000002.1:0-12688 GCA_018267535.1 Bacteroidota bacterium | reverse complement strand
CCGATAAATTATCCAATACCTGCAGGGTATGATAAAAGTTGTCCTTATGCCCATGACCATCTTTATACTCTGCACCGGCAAGGTCAACCATTAATGGAAAAATGATATGGAGCAATCCGCTCTGATATAAAAGATCAAAACCTATCGATGGCTTTTTGCTTAAAATGATCTTATTCAATTCATCGGTAATCCGCTCCTGTGAAATAATATTGATCCGGTACGCATTATCTTTTATCGCCTGGAATGTTTTTTCTTCTATTGAAAAATTCAGTTGTGTAGCAAAGCGTATCGCCCGCATCATGCGCAACGGATCATCACTGAATGTTTGTGATGGCTCAAGCGGTGTTTTAATTATGCCTTTATCCAGGTCTTTTAATCCATCAAAAGGATCGGACAAACGACCATAATCTTTTTCATTTAAACTAATAGCTAACGCATTAATTGTAAAGTCACGCCGGTTCTGATCATCTTTTAAAGTACCCGGAACAACATCAGGGTTGCGTGAATGATATTTATAACTCTCCTTACGGGCGCCCACGAATTCAAGATCGAAGGCTGCCCCCTCTAAATCTTCCCCCAAGGGAGAGACTTGTGAAGATTCATTGTGTTCAGGCAAACCTACTTTGATATGTGCAGTACCGTAAGTTTTAAAAAAATTTACATGCGGTACCGGATTAAAACGTTTTGCAACAGCCCTTGCCAACTCAATACCATCCCCCACACAAACTATATCCGCATCTTTTGTTTCCCGGTTCAGCAATTTATCCCGCACAAAACCCCCGATCAGGTACGTCTCCATATTGAGCTCAGCTGCTGCATGAGCAATTTTTTTTAAAATAAACAATTCCCTTTCTGTGCAATTAATATCCATGACGGCGCAAAGATAAATGATAGATGTCTAAGGCCTGAGTACCGTTACGCTTCCATCATTATTCCATTTAACCACTGAGGATGGGGCAGCAATTGTAATATCGTTTTGCCTGTACCGTACAGTATAATCTACCCCTTTTTTTATTTCTTCACTGATATCGTTAAATATTGCCGGCGATGGGCTACCTGAAATGTTAGCAGAAGTGGACACAACCGGTTTACGGAACCGTTTGATTAAATGCCTGCAGAATTCGTCTCTACAAATACGTATTCCAACAGATCCCTCTCTACTTAAAATATTGGATGCTATTCCAATCGCGTTATCGTAAATAACAGTAGTTGGCTTAATTGTTGTTTTTAGATAATCCAATACACGGAGATCAGGTGAAGCAACGTATTTAAGGATATCCCTTTCTTCAGCAACAAGTATAATGAGGCTTTTTTCTTCTGCCCTTTTTTTCAAAGCAAATACCTTTTCAACCGCTTCTTCATTCGTGGCATCGCAGCCAATACCCCAAATGGTATCGGTTGGATATAGAATAAGGCCTCCTGTTTCGAGTACAGTAACGGCTTCCTTTATGTCACTTTCAAAGCTATTCATCATTGCCAATCCTTTACTTTACTTTATCAGCTTATAATTTTTGTATTCGCCTATTTTAAACCCAAGTATATCTTCAATGGGTTGCATAATGCGGTCTTTGGTACGCCATACTGCATTCTTTGGATTAAAAACATATTCCCAATCCTGTGCTTTTACTTTATCATGCATCAGCCGCGGGTGGCTGCCGGTAAATTTTTCCAACCGGTCATATCCATACTCTTCTTTCTGAACAGGCTTTCCATCATTTGCTTCGTAAAACGCACCTATCGCTTCCGCTTTTTTTGTTTTTGCACCGGGTCCGCGTACTTCTGTATAATGATAAATAGGTGCATTGATTTTTTTCACCCTTAACTTCTCCCCCTTCTCTGTATCATTGGCATAAGCTTCAAAATCTTTATACTTCCTGAACCCCAATGAATCGCGATAGGAACGTACATTCAATCCGTTCCTGAATATTCTTACTTCGTTCTTATGCACCCGCCTCGAAGTTCTGATATGATCATACCCACCCCAGAAATGAATAAAAGGAAGGATAAATCCTTCAACCTTTTTATTTTTATCTTCCCTTTCTATGGCTTCTTTTATTTTGAAAATATCGTTTTCATGAATTACTTCATCTGCCTGTATGTGGAAAGCCCAATCACCGGTGATAGCATCTAATGCAATATTTGATTGCCGGGCAAAAATTTTTCCGTTTTTACGTAACGACATATCCCAAACCGTATCAATAACCCTGATCTTAGGATTGTTTAATGCCAGGATCGCTTCTTTCGTACCATCATTTCCCTGGCCTACTGAAACTATAAATTCATCGCAAACAGGAAGAATAGATTGAAATGCTTCCAAAAAGGGTACGCCATAATCAAAACCATTCCGCACATAAGAAAAACCAGAGATTTTCATTACCGTTTTTTTGCAAATAGACTGATTTTTTATGAAGCACCAAACTTTTGTATGCCGGCTGTTTAGCGGAAAACCCAACTCCTCAAAATTGTAGTTACTTGTTTTCTTCTTTGTATCCTATTGTCACTAACTATTTTTTATCTTGTGCGGACTAAATGCACAATTCATCATGCTGCAAGCTTCTGTGGTAATTATTGCAAAAAACGAAGCTCACGTTATCGGTAATACGCTAAAAAGCCTTTCGGGACTTACGGATGATATCGTTGTATGCGACACCGGCAGCACGGATAATACAATAGAAGTAGTAAAAGCGGCAGGTTGCCGTGCTGAACAAATACCCTGGAGTGGTTTTGGAAATACAAAAAACAATGCACTCGGCCTCGCTAAATATGAATGGGTTCTATTCCTGGATGCAGACGAAGCAATTGACAATGAACTAAAAAATTATCTTTTAACTCTTGACCTGAAAGATACTTCAGTTGTTTATAAAATAAAGTTTAAAAACTATTTCGGCAATCGATTGATCCGGTATGGTGAGTGGGCAAGGGAATGTAAAACAAAGCTTTTTTCCAGGAAGTATACAAAATGGAACGACAATGAAATACATGAAACTGTAATTACGCCAGCAGGAGGCAAAGAAAAAATACTCGAAGGATACATTATACATCAACTGATAGATAATATAAAAGAATACGCGGAAAAAATAAACCGCTATGCGGAACTGGTAGCGCAGAAATATTACCGGGATGGGAAAAAAGCCGGCTTTTTTAAATTATACATTTATCCTTGTTTTCAGTTTTTGGTTAACTATTTTATCCGTCTTTCTTTTCTTGATGGCCGTTTAGGCTTTATTACTTCATACTTTTCATCTTACTATGCTTTTATCAAATATCACCGGTTGAAAGAACTTACCATCAACAGCAGGCAATAACCGGATATTTACAGCCTGAATTTCCGATATTTGCGACTTATGAAAGTATCCGGTTTTTCATTCATAAAAAACGCTGTCAGGTTTGGCTATCCCATTATTGAATCTATCACTTCTGTATTACCCCTCTGTGATGAATTTGTAATAGCTATTGGCGATTGTGACGATGGCACAAAAGAACTGGTGAAAGGCATCAACGACCCCAAAATAAAAATAATTGATACGGTATGGGATGAAAACCTACGTACAGGGGGCAAGGTGCTTGCGGCAGAAACAGATAAAGCCTTTAAAGCAATTGCGCCGGATAGTGACTGGGCCTTCTATATACAAGGTGATGAAGTGCTGCATGAAAAATACATCGGCACGGTTCAGGAAGCGATGATAAAATACAAAGACAATTTAAAAGTTGACGGCCTTTTATTTAAATACAAACATTTTTGGGGTTCTTTCGACTATACTGGCGATTCATCCCGCTGGTACAGGAATGAGATCCGTGTAATACGAAATGATAAAAGCATTTATTCATACCGCGATGCACAGGGCTTCCGGAAAGGGGATAACCAGAAGTTAAATGTAAAGCCTATTGACGCCTATATTTATCATTATGGCTGGGTAAGAGAGCCCAAAGCCATGCAGAATAAAGCGATGGGCGTCGGCAAATACTGGAGTGAAGAAGGATATGATGAAAAGAAAGTGGTATTTGACAAAAATGAATTCGATTACGGCAAGATAGATGTGCTCCGGAAATTTACAGAAACACATCCCGCCGTAATGAAGGAAAGGATTGCGAAAAAGAACTGGCAGTTTGACTATGACATTTCAAAAAATAAAATAAAACTGAAAGACCGTTTTAAAAATAGCCTGGAGAAACTGACCGGCAAACGTTTCTTTGATTATAAAAACTATCACATCATTTAATAAGATTCAAAAAGAACAAAAATGGAAGCAAAAGAGATGATAGCAGCTGCCTGGGCCAATCGAGAATTATTAAAAGATAACCCTTATGCGGAAGCCGTTCGAACAATTATAGAAGAACTGGATAAAGGCCGGTTGCGGGTAGCCAGCCCAACTGAAAGCGGCTGGGTGGTCAATGAATGGGTAAAACAGGCTATCCTTATGTATTTCAGTATTCAGCAAATGCAAACCTGGAATATTGAGCCATTTGAATTTTATGATAAAATGTTACTGAAAAAAAATTATAAAGATTTAGGCGTAAGGGCCGTGCCGCATGCAGTTGCCCGTTATGGCGCTTACGTCGCAAGGAATGTGGTATTAATGCCTTCTTATGTGAATATCGGCGCTTATGTAGATGAAGGTACAATGGTAGATACCTGGGCTACCGTAGGCAGTTGCGCACAGATCGGTAAAGGAGTTCATTTAAGCGGTGGTGTAGGTATTGGCGGTGTCTTAGAACCTTTGCAGGCATCGCCCGTTATTATAGAGGATGGATGTTTTATCGGCAGCCGTTGTATAGTTGTAGAGGGAGTGATAGTAGAAAAAGAAGCGGTATTAGGAGCAAATGTTGTTTTAACAAAAAGTACTAAGATCATTGATGTAAGCGGCAATGAACCCAAAGAGTATAAAGGCCGCATACCTACACGCAGTGTAGTAATACCCGGTAGCTATACTAAAAAATTTCCGGCCGGGGAATATAATGTAGGTTGTGCATTGATTATTGGTCAGCGTAAACCAAGCACAGACCTGAAGACAAGTCTCAATGACGCCTTGCGGGACTTTAATGTATCAGCATAAGACAAGGCCTCCGCAAAAGGAGGCTTTTTAATTCATAGAAATTGACGAAACAAAACCCGCATAATCTTTCCTTAGCCGGGTTCCTGATTACCTTGACCGGCGCCATTCTGTTTTCGACAAAAGCGATCATTGTAAAAATCGCCTTTGCTAAAACATCCATTGATGCATTGACCCTGCTAATGTTGCGGATGCTGTTTTCTTTGCCGTTTTATCTAATAGCCGCCTGGATAGGCAGCAGGAATAAGGAAAGTAAGAAGTTTTCCAAAAAGCAGTGGACAAGCATCATACTGCTTGGTTTATTCGGTTACTATCTCAGTAGTTTGTTCGATTTTGTCGGGCTGCAATACATTTCTGCAGGTTTGGAGCGATTGATCCTTTTTCTTTATCCCACATTCGCTTTATTGATCAATTTCTTTTTCTTCAAACAAAAAATTACCCGCATTCAGCAATGGGCATTATTACTAACCTATGCAGGTATTGCCCTCGCCTATTATGGAGAACTCAATATTGATACCGGAAATAAAAACTTCTATTATGGCAGTTTTCTGATTTTCCTGTGCGCTATTACATATGCCACTTATATAGTGGGCAGTGGTCGGATTATACCACAGGTCGGCGTAACAAAGTTTACGGCTTATGCCATGCTGGCTTCAACTACCGGCGTATTTATTCATTTTGCATTAGCCGGAAATTTCTCAAAACTGGAAAACGCAGCTACGTATTGGAGATATGGTGTTTCATTGGCCATTATTGCTACGGTTATCCCTACCTTTCTTATCTCCACAGGCATGAAAAAAATCGGATCTAATAATGTCGCCATTATATCAGGCATCGGCCCGGTATCCACAATTGTGCAGGCTAATCTTATATTGGGTGAAAAAATTTTTACAACACAAATAATAGGCACTGTGTTGGTTGTAATCGGTGTATTGCTTATCGGCTGGAAGACCAGTAAAAATTTGGAGCAAACCTGATTACTGAGCTATATTTGCCGCCCAATTCACCCTAAGCCCGGGTGGCGAAATTGGTAGACGCACCGTCTTCAGGTGGCGGCGCCGCGAGGTGTGCTGGTTCGAATCCAGTCCCGGGCACCACATTGGAAAGCTCCGAATTTTCGGAGCTTTTTTTATTTCGGTTACCTTTATAATCCTTGCCTGGCCTGCATATCAGAGAAACAATGCCTCTTAATTTTATGGTTCGATAAGTTTTTCCTTCAAAAACCAATTTTTCAGCTAATATCGAACCAAGTATCTGTTGCTTGGCTGTCAAATCCGCATCCACAAAGTATTTGGGAAGATTTTCCAATAAATCGCAGCAGAAACTAATTTGCTCCTTGAGGTCGGAATCCAATGTGCTGGTTTTCTCAATTTCTCTTTCATATTTAATTATCTCATCCTCATATTCGTCCTTAATTTCCCTGTATTCATTGGCGTCAATTTCTTTATCCAACATTAGTTTTCTTGCATTGGTTATTCTGCTTTTAGCTTTTTCTATTTCTAATCTAAGTTTTGCTATTTGTTCAAGTTTATCTGCCTTACTAAGTCTTAGGTGAATTTCAACAGATTCTTTAAGCGAACGAATAACTCCCATATTTGAAGTAATCTCTGTAAACTCCTTCACCAATTCTTCATTTGCCAGTTCAGCTTTGAATCTTTCTTTACAGCCATGTTGACAATGATAGTAAAAGTATTTGCCTCCATTTCCTTTTGATGCACTTCCAGTTATTTTGCTGCTACAAAATTTGCATTCTAAATAACCCCTCAATGGCAATTCTTCTTTTGAGGTTTGTCTTGTCGGGAACTTTCTTTTTCTGCCATTAAGAACATCTTGCACTTCGTCAAATAATTCTTGAGAAATGATTTGTTCGTGCGAAGCTTTAATGACCATTGCTTTTTCATCTTTGTATGCAGGAACAAAAATTTTTCCGCAATAAATTGGATTACGAAGAAGATTCCACATTTGACTTCTTCCCACTTTTAATCCTTTCGCTTTCGCCATTTTCCATATTTCCATCACATTATGAACGCCCTTCGCAGTTTCTTCAAAAACCAATTCGATTAAATGCGCATCCTTACCTGGTTCAATAATTGGATTATTGTTTTCATCTCTCGCATTTCGATAACCTCTCGGAGCCATATTTACATGCCTTCCCTCTTTCATTGCTTTTCTCATCCCTGCAATGGTGTTAAGTGATCTTCGATCATTTTCAACTTCAGGTGCAGCAAGATAAATAGCAAGCATAATCTTACTCTCGGGAATGCTCATGTCAAGAGGTTGCTCAATTGCTTGTGGCTCGATTCCCATCTTAGCAAGACGACTGATCATGACATAAGATTCAGCAACATTGCGTGAGAACCTATCCCATTTTAAAAACAATAGTAAGTCAGCAGAGTTCTTATGCTTTTTTAAATGATCAATAAAATTATTAAACTCCGGACGATCGAATGTTTTTCCTGAATAATCCTCCCAAAATGAGCCTACAATTTCAATATTGTGATGTTCACAATACTGCCTTAATCTATCGTCTTGATGTTTTTGGCTGTACCCTTTTTCAGCCTGTTCGTCGGTGCTCACTCGAATATAGAGATATGCTCTTTGTTTCATGGGGCTTATTTGTATTGATAGAAATTACTTTTGGTTGTTTTTGTTTTATCCTTTCATAATGAGATGTTGTTATTGAAATGACTTTGGAAATAAAATCAAGAACTTCTTTCAACTCCTCATCGGTATATTCGATTCCTTCTTCTTTCATTATCTCTTTTGCTCTGTGAAAAGAGATTGTTTTTCCTCCGTTCATTTCGACTTTTGGATTTTCCGGTAGCTGGATTAACTTGGTTTTCATAATCGTTATCAAATTTACAATTTATTGACTATCAATCAAATATGTTTTAAAGTTTGATACTGAATAGAAAATCCGCCCATTGAAGCCGGATTTTCTTTGTCGTTGTAAGGTGATCATGCCGCTCTGGGGTAAGAATCAAAAATTTCAATTTCTCCCCCCTGGTTAAACCTTCCCATCTGTACAGCGCGGCCTTTTTCCGGTACTTCAATCACCACATCCACATCGTGCTGAAAGCTATTTGCACCTCTGAATTTTCCGTCTTTGGTGGACTGGAATATGAAGATGAAAGATTTGGTAGGATTCAATCTTCTTAGCCTTGTTAAATCGTCAGGAGTAAGGCCAAGTTTAGTTACACTATCGAGGAATATAAAATCGTATTGAGATAAGTTATCCGGCAATACCGATGCAACAAATAAATTTGGATGTGCTACATCTTTATCATTCAACTTTTGCTGAAGTGTATAATCCAGACCTTCTTCCTTTGCTACATACAAAACCCTACCTTGATGCCGTGCCAGGTATCCGGCAAAATCAATACACAGATATGACTTACCCATCTTTGGCTTGCCAAATACCATTGCCGTGAAATTGGAGGAAGGGTCGCCGATCAGATCAAACCATTTTCCCTTTAGGCCAATAGTATCGAATTCCAGATTAGCGAAGTCCATACTATTCATTACAGCAGGTATTTCATTTGCACCATTTAACTGCTGACAGGCGCAACCTAATATTCCTTCCAAACCATTTAGTGTTGCCTTTTCTATTTCCAATACCTTTTGCAGTTTATCAGTTGTGAATGATTTCAGGTTCTTTTTTAGTTCATGTATTTCGGTAATGTATGGATCATTGTCGGTGACCTTACTTTTATCCATAGCCCGGTTGATTTGTTGTAATAATTGCTTTGCCTTTTCTTTCATACCAGGCTTTCCATTCATGCTGATATACCGCTTGATAAAATTCACAGAAGGCATAACCTTTTCATCCCCTGTTATTTTTTTCAACGCATCAAAAGTTTCAGGTTTCAATTCGATCTTAATCTTTGCCTTCATATCATTATACAGCCCAATCAGCTTTTCCTGGACAAAGGTTATCTGCTCTGCATAATGGGAAGTTTTTCTTATTCGTTTTTCAAGAATTGCTTTTTGAAGGGAATTAATAAATCGCAAGATCTCATCTTTGGTTTTTGTCTTACGATTCAGATTGACAAAACGTTTAATATACCGAAGTTCTTCAGGGATTCGTTCAACCATTACCGGTTGAAATTCTTCTGTCTTCAGCTTAGCGGTCTTCTTGATTTTCTTTTTAGGTGAACCATCAGGGTTAACAATACCTTGCTTAATCATAGCTTCCTGCATGATCTCTTTATCCGTTTGTTGTTGCCTTCCCTTTTTTTGCTGTTTACGTTCAGCCTGTTTGCTATTGTTTACAAACTCATTCAGCTTAGCGAGATAAATGTCAATTGTCTTTTTAACCGTATCGCTGGACTGGTAGGATGTCCAGCTTTCGCCGTTATTTGTTGCTTTTACTAAAAACTCATGACCTTTCTTAAAGGCATCAGGCAATGCAGAAAAATCAATGCGGTCTATCTGGTTAAAGTAGTTGTTAGTAGCTATCATAGGGTTTGTTTTATTCCCATTAAGGGATTAGTAGTTTAAGCGGCTAATAATTCAAGTTCAAGCGTAAGAGCCTCAGCCTCCAGTTCGAGTATCCTAATGTTATCATCACCCTCCTCTTCCTCATCAGGTAATTCAATTTTCTTTCTGTTGTTATACCGGACAGCTTCGCTTTTTAAATCTTTCAACTGTGAAGAATGAATCGTGGTAGAGCAACTATGATTTGTTTGTAAAAGTTCAACAAGTCTGTTTATATTCTTTGCTGGCAATATACCGACCATCTTATCCGATATTTTCTCAAAGTTGTTTTTCTCAACCAGGTCGAGAATTTGTTTATCGAGGTAAATGTCACCACCTCTTGATCGGGAGGCGGAAATAATCAGTTTATAGCCATCTTCTATTCTGAAAATAGAAAGTCCGCTATTAGTAACGATTTGATTATTCTGGGTAAGAGATTTGACAAGAGGCAACGCTTTCAATATAGGTACTACGACCCGGTCTTGCACCTGCTCACCTGGGTTCCAGTTTTCGGGCATAAGGATACCCTTTATTGTTTTGCCATCAAGAGTTGTATAGCTGACGAGTTTGCCCTTAAAGTCACTAAAGGCTTGCAACAGGTTGCCCGTAATAATGTGTCCTACCCTGCGATCAACATTATTTTGTTTGGTATAATCTTCCCACTCCTTTAGCAATTCATCCATCGAAGGTTGCTCGATGTCTGCACTTGCACCAATGATTGCCATAATGTCCTCCGAATAAGATGCAGGGATTGCGAGATATTTGCTGCTATTAGCAATGGCGAACCGTAACTTAATTGCAGAGGGAGCATAAGGATTTTTCTTTTTCTTATCAATTACAAAGCCGATAAATACTGAAGGCACTAACTCATTGCCGGCGTTGTAAGTTTCAACGGGATATTTCAAATTTCTGCCGACATAGAAGGACCCTAATATTTTTGAGAGATATTGTTTGCGGTTTTCAAATACTCTTTTTACTTGTTCATGTTTATCTTTTTTCGCTTGCTCTAATTCTCTCGTTCGGTTGAGTATTTCTTGTTGTGCTGCCTCATTGCCATGCTTTGCTTCAATTTTTTTAATAGCTTTTTCTTCAGGAATGTTTGCGATTAATTCTTTGTATCTGACTTCTATTTCATCACTTTCCATTTCCAGTTGGGCGCTCTGGAATTTAATAAAATCCTCGGCAAGATCTGATTGCTGCATTTTGGCATCATGGCCATGCAGGGATTCATTAATGAGATTCTTCAACTCCGTTTTAGTAAATGGTTTTTTCAGCACATTCGCCTTTACTGTTTCCAGCATGCTATCCTCACCAAAAGCACTGTCACTGCCTTTACCCATTTTAATTATTTTGGAAGAAAGGGTTTCAGTTTCCAGGTTCATCGCTTCCACTTCCAGATCATATTCGCCGACCTGTTTTAAATACTCCACATAATCATTATATCTTTCGGCAATATCATTGTAAAAGTCCTGCTGCATTTTAGTGGAAAGCACGGCTACCCGGCCTGAGACTTTATGCGCCGCATCTTCCAATATGGAAGCGTCCTGGCTACCGCTATCGGCTTTTGAATCTTTCAAATAAAGAGGATCATCCAATAGCTCATTGATTTCTTTATTTTCCATTAAATAGTCACGAACTATTTTATCACCATATTTATTCAAAAAATCAGGGACATCTAAAATCTTGGTAGATTGTTTTTGATTAGATGTTGTATTAGCATCAAGAGATTTTAGCTTCTTTTGTAACATCATCATCAATCTCTTTTCCGCAGGTATGGCCGATGTTACATAATCATAGATTGGCTTTAAAATCTGACCTGTTCTGTTTATCCTTCCTCTTTTCTGTACTTCTGTATTAATATCCAGCTCTGCCTGCAGCACGATCATTACTCTTTGCTTTACCTGATTTTTGGAAACTTTAGCAGTAGAAATAGCATGTGCCGATGCACCGGTTGAACCGGATTGATTAATCATCAATACATCTACTTCATTATTGTTGAACTGACGGAAAGCATCATTGGTATTTATTTTCTTTCTCGATAACACCAACCCTTTACCCGTTTTGGTATTGAGTTGTACTTCCAGTTTCCTGCCGGTCACTTCCGCCACTGAATAGCCCGCTTCTTTTAATTTTTGGACAATAACATCAATAGGTGAAATCGTAATACCAGTTGAAGCGGCTTTTATTCTGTCCAATATCCGATGATATTCTGCTTGTCCTTCGACTGGCAATTCGTTTACTTCAAATTTTTTAAAGATGGGATTGCCATCCACATCTTTCTCAGTGTAGCGAAGAATTCCATCCAATCCTCTTTTCAATACTTCAGAAAAATCTGCATTAATAGTATCACCGTCAGTTACCGGCATTCCCTGTTCATTTTCCATTGTTTCGATAAAACTGCCCATCGTTGAAGCAAAGGCAATGATGGGTTTCTTTCCCTCACGTAATCTTTGAATAGCTCTATCAGCAACGGATTCTGCTTTTAGTGAAAAAAGCATTTGATTAATGACCTGGAAAACTTTGGAGAAGTAAAGTAGATTATCAACGCCTGCTTGTGAAGTACCTTCCCTTATCTCAATTTCTTTTCCTTCGGCTACAGCAATCTTATCGAGTTCCTCTACTTGCTCATCCACATGATTTGATTGAAAGGCAATGACATCACGAAGTATCTCAGTGATATTATCGGCGATGGCTTTATGTTCTTCCGCTTTATCATCGAGGTTGATATAATTCACTTCCACACCTTCAAAGCTTCTTTCCCGGCGAAGCATCTGCCCCTCAGCAACAAGCTGTGACGATAAGACTTCCTGTAATGCTACTCCACCTCTTGTAATAGCCTCCACTAAATCATCGCGGCTCATATTACAGTCGGCTATCGCAGTTTTCATGGCATAGATGGGCATATTATCCGGTCGTTTTGCAAACGTAGCTGATAGAAACACTACTCCTTTTGTTTTGCTAACCACTCCTTGCAGAAAATTTCCGGTATTGGATGAACCAGAACTGTTATGTGCTTCATCAAGAATGAAAATATTGTCTTCTGCAATGGACATTAAAAAAGTTGGCTTCTCCGGTTTCTTTTCCGGTGAATTGAATTGCGAATAAGTTCCTACTACAAAATCATATTGTGAAGGGATAATACGGGAAGTAAATATTTCCTG
>JAFDYH010000029.1:22415-43600 GCA_018267535.1 Bacteroidota bacterium | reverse complement strand
GCCATAAAATGATTGTATTAAAAACCTGGAAACATCATGAAGGTACATATTGACGGGGAAAGAAGAAGGCGCTATGCTTAAGTACGGCAAACCTGCGTGTTTCGGATGAATCCTGTTTTAGTAAAAGCTATGCCATATCTCTATCTGCAAATCGACAAATAAAAAATCCTGCAACAAAGCAGGACTTTTATACTATACTAACCCATTAAGTCTATTTGATGGCAAATTCTCGTTAAGAATTTTGCAGCTCCTTTATTTTTTCCCTGATCTTTCCTTCAATCTCAGTTGCCATTTCAGGATTGTCGATAAGCAATTGCCGAACGGCATCGCGACCCTGACCGAGTTTATCACCATTATAGCTGAACCAGCTACCGCTTTTCTGAACAATACCGAGCTCCACACCCATATCAATGATTTCACCTGTTTTTGAAATGCCTTCTCCGAAAATGATATCAAACTCCGCTGCACGGAATGGAGGGGCGACTTTATTTTTTACCACTTTTACTTTTACACGGTTACCAATCGCTTCATCACCATCTTTTATCTGGCTGCTGCGGCGAATATCTAAGCGAACAGACGCATAAAATTTCAACGCATTACCGCCGGTTGTTGTTTCGGGGTTGCCGAACATAACACCGATTTTTTCGCGAAGCTGGTTGATAAAAATGCAGATCGTATTTGTTTTACTGATTGTAGCCGTCAATTTTCTCAATGCCTGGCTCATCAGTCTTGCCTGCAGGCCCATTTTGCTATCACCCATTTCTCCTTCCAGTTCACCTTTTGGAACCAAAGCGGCAACAGAATCGATCACCACGACATCCAAAGCACCAGAAAGAATCAATCGGTCAGCAATTTCAAGACCCTGCTCACCATAATCTGGTTGCGAGATTAGAAGGTTATCAACATCAACACCCAATTTTTTTGCGTAAGAGCTATCGAAAGCATGCTCCGCATCGATGATGGCGCACATACCACCTTTTTTCTGTGCTTCTGCTATTACATGTGTTGCGATGGTTGTTTTACCCGAAGATTCTGGTCCGTAAATTTCAACTACACGACCTCTCGGAAGACCGCCAATACCTAATGCAGTATCCAAACCAATAGAACCGGTAGAAACAACTTCCTGTACAACATCTCCTTTTTCATTCATCAGCATAACGCTCCCCTTGCCGAAGTCCTTTTCGATTTTGTCCATTGTCAGCCTAAGGGCTTTCAATTTTTCACTGTTGTTTGCTGTTTCTGCGGGTTTATCTGCTTTTGCCATAATCCAAAGTTAAGTTTTAAGGAATGCCTGTCTAAAAAAGTAATTCACATCAAAGCTAATTATTTTAGTAATATGAAACTAATTTTTTTGGTTCTAATTTTCAGAAAACTACATATATTAAAAAAGCACCTCTTAAATATTGGAGGTGCCCTTAGTATTTAAAAAGGAATGATTTAGCTATCAGAATCTCTTTTTTCCGGCCGCATCATAGGAAATAATAAAACATCCTGTATGGAGGGCTGGTTTAGCATCAGCATGCAAATTCTGTCAATGCCTAAACCAATACCAGATGTCGGCGGCATACCATATTCGAGGGCCCTTAAAAAATCGTAATCAATAAACATGGCTTCATCATCGCCACGCTCCATTAGCTTTACCTGTTCTTCAAACCGTTCCCGCTGATCAAGCGGGTCATTCAACTCGCTGTAAGCATTCGCAATTTCTTTTCCATTTACCATCAGCTCGAATCGCTCTACCAAACCCTGCTTGCTTCTGTGCTTCTTTGTTAAGGGGCTCATTTCAACAGGGTAATCGGTAATAAAAGTTGGCTGTATATAATGCTTCTCGCATTTATTACCGAATATTTCATCAATCAATTTTCCTTTACCCATTGTTTTATCAACATGAATATTCAACTGGCGGCATACCGTACGAATTTCATCTTCATTCATTTTGGATATATCAACGCCGGTATGTTCTTTTATCGCATCATACATGCTGATACGCTTGTAAGGCGCTTTAAAGTCTATTTCTTTTCCATCTACTGTTACTGTAGTGGATCCGTTGACAGCTTTAGCAGCGGTTTCAAGTAATTGTTCTGTTGTCTCCATCATCCACAGGTAATCTTTATAAGCCACATAAAACTCAAGGATAGTGAATTCAGGATTATGGGTACGGTCCATTCCTTCATTGCGAAAGTCGCGGCTGAATTCGTATACCCAGTCGAAGCCACCTACGATCAGGCGTTTCAGGTAAAGCTCATTGGCAATACGCAGGTACATCGGTATATCCAGCGCATTATGATGGGTGATAAAAGGCCGGGCTGTTGCTCCACCGGGAATACTTTGCAATACAGGTGTATCCACTTCAAGTGCACCACGCTCATTTAGGAAATTGCGGATGGCGTTGATCAGCTTTGTTCTTTTTACAAAAGTCTCTTTTACTTCCGGGTTCACAATCAGGTCGACATAGCGTTGGCGGTATTTGAATTCAGGATCGGTTACCGCATCGAATGTTTGCCCTTCCGCTTCTTTTACAATCGGCAAAGGCTTCAATGATTTTGTAAGAATGGTCAATTCCTTTACATGTATCGAAGTCTCTCCTGTTTTTGTTTTAAAAACATAGCCTTTCACGCCGATTATGTCACCAATATCCACAAGTTTTTTCCAGATTATGTCATAGAGGCTTTTGTCTTCCCCCGGACATATATCGTCCCGGCGGATATACAGCTGTATTTTACCCGCACTATCTTGTATAACTGCAAAGTTCGCCTTTCCCATATCCCGCACACTCATAATGCGGCCGGCGACACATACATCCGCAAACTGTTCTTTCGTTTCTTCTGTAAAGTGCTGTTTAATATTGAAAGAATTATTGTTCACCGGGTATAATGGTGCCGGAAAAGGGTCTATGCCGGCCATGATCATTTCGGCCAGTTTATCCCTCCGTATCTGCTCCTGTTCTGACAAATTCGTTTGCTGCATAGTTTTAATTAAAACGCAAAAATAATGTTATGACACTGAAAAAGTATTTAGTCTTCAAAAGATATAACTGCTACTTAATCACATCTGTATAGTGTGATTATTACAAACCTAAACTAATTCTTAACTTTCTGAATAATGAACCAGCTAATTCAGGAAAGAATATCCAAATCAGATGAAAAATTTCTTTCCGAAGAAGATATACAACTTTTAAAAAAAGCGAGGACGAAGCAAGGACGGCTTCTGCTTTCTGGTTATTTGCCGCTTATTGGTATATACTTTTACATAATAGCAAAAGGTCCATCAGTTTTGAATACGGGTCCTTCAATCCGGTACATTACAATTAATGACGACACACAAAGTATGTTTTGGCGTATTGCCCCTTATTTCGTCATATTTATGTTCATAATAACCAGTATTTATTTCCTGAAATTGTATATGAAAACAATCCACCCTTTGACAAAGGATTTAAAATCCAACCTGAAAAGACAAATTTATTTTAAGCCACAGAAGAATGCAATGAGTTTTTTCAATAAGTATTATTTGTCTACGCCATTATATGAAAATCAACAAATAGAGATCGGTCTTGAAAACTTTGAAAAGATAAACAACGAAACAGAACTTTGTCTCGAAATTGCTGCAACTTCTTTTTATGTTTTACGTCTGCGCAATGGTAATCAAATCATTGAATTCTGGGACTGATTTAACTAAATTGTTTTCCCACCTGACATATCCATTGTAGGAATATAGTGTTGCAAACTTGTTATTGGAGGATTAAAAAATTTCGTCTAATTTAAACGAGCAGTTACTTCCCTTCTGATTCCCCTTGAAAGAGAGAAAACCTATTTACCAGCTAAACCATTATTAATGGCAGGCGACCTTGCACAGGATTTTTTATTTCAACGTATACGGGAAATGACGCCTCAGCAAGTATCATTAGTAGATACAATATCCGAATTATTAAATGTAAGCAGCGACAGTGCTTACCGGGGGATACGCGGAGAAACACCGTTAGTACTGGAGGAAGCAAAACTGTTATGTCATCACTTTCACCTTTCGCTTGACCAACTGCTTAACATTCGCAGTAATTCCACTCTTTTCCAGACAAGCTATATCAATAACACACAGTACACCTTTGATAATTACCTGAAAGACCTGCTCAACCAGCTCAGGCATATAGAAGGGTTTATTAAAAAAGAAATCATTTTTCTTACAAAAAAGCTGCACATATTCGCCAAAATGCTCTCAGCACCCTTTTTTGCATTTCGTTACTTTTTCTGGAATAAATCAATAGTCTCCTCACCAGAGTATGCAACAAAGGGATTTGTTCTTGATTGCCTGGCGCCCGAAACCAAAGCTATAGCCAAAGACATGGCCAGGACCTATAGCCGAATCCCCTCTACAGAAATATGGAATACCGAAGCCGTTAACAGAATCATACTGCAGATAGCGTATTATAAAGAAATGGGTGTTTTTTCTTCTGCCGCAGATATTAAAGCAGTCTATGATTCCATTGAAGAGACATTGTTTCACCTGAAAGAACAGGCTGAATACGGGGTGAAATTTTATCCGGGTGAAAATCCGTCGATGAAAAAACAAAACCTTCGTTTTTTTTATAATCGTGTTGTATTGGGCGACAACACAATCCTTGTTACAACCGATCATATACGAACCGTATACCTTAATTACAATGTATTAAACTATATGATAACAAGGGATGAAAAATTCTGTGTAAATACTTTCAATGAACTGGACACGCTAACCCGCCGCTCCACCATGATCAGTGAAACTGGCGAAAAACAGAGAAATATTTTTTTCAATATTCTTATTTCAAAAATAGAAGACCGCAAGCGACACCTTTAAACTAAATCTGTATGAATGCTACAGAACTGCAACAGCAACTTTTTGCAACTATAAAAAGCAAAATACCGGATCATTTATCGGCACCGGAAGAAATAGCCAAGATGCTGGAAGTGAGTATAGACAGTGTGTACAGGCGTATGCGTGGAGAAAAAACAATTACACTGGATGAGTTGCATATGCTATGTGATCATTACAAGATTTCGCTCGATCAGTTAATGAATATTCAAACCGACGCTTATTTATTCCAGGGCAATCTTTTGGAGAGTAAAAATTTTCGTTTTGACACCTACCTTACCGGCACCCTGCACAACATGACTTATTTCAATAGTTTTAAGCAAAATGAATTTTATTATCTCTGCAAAGACCTTCCTTTCTTTTATCATTTCCATTCAAAAGAATTAGCGGCATTCAAATATTATTTTTGGATGGGCACCCTGATTTATTTTCCGGAGTTCAGGAATAAAAAAGTCAGTGTTGAAGAATACCCCGACAGCTTTTTTGAAATAGGAAAAAAAACAATGGACATATACTACCAGATGAACACCTATGAATTGTGGACACCGGAGAGTATTAATAGCACTATACGACAAATAGATTACTATTCGGATGGGCAAATGTTTGCCACCCCAAAAGACGCACTAAAAGTCTATGAAGCCCTGGAAATATTTCTTAATCACCTGGAAAAGCAGGCAGAGCTGGGCTACCGGTTTAAGCCTGATGATTTGGAAAGAAAACCAATGGGAAAATTTTATATGTACTTTAATGAAATCGTTCTGCCTGATAACAGTATGATGGCTATAATGGACACTAATAAAATAGCCATAATGCCCCATACTGCCACCAACTATATGATGACAAGAGATATTACTTATTGCGATAATTATTACCGCTATGCTCAAAACCTTATGAAGCGATCTACCTTAATAAGCCAGGTAAGTGAAAAAGAAAGGGTCCGCTTTTTTCGTACAATGCGGGAAAAAGTACAAAACCGTAAACATGCCCTGAAACTTTAATGTTTTCATTTTCTTGAAATAAGATTTTACTTTTGCCGTTTCACCTTTTGAAAACAAAACTCAATCTATTTATGAAAACCATATTATTTACGTTTCTTCTGACCATATCATTTATTTCCTGCGATACACTAAAGCAATTTCCGGTATCAACTGGTAATACGGGCATTATTACTGAAGCTGAAGCCGGGCAAGGTATTAAAGAAGCACTGGCACAGGGCGTTACCAATGCTGTATTAAATCTCAATAAGACAGATGGGTTTTTTGGCAGTGAATTTTATAAATTATTGATGCCGCCAGATGCGCAAAAAGTAGTAAACACACTGAATAGCCTGGGCATGAACAGCCTTGTGGATAAGGCGGTATTAGCAATTAATCGCGGAGCCGAAGATGCGGTAGGTTATGCAAAGCCCATTTTCGTTGATGCTATAAAGCAGATGACAGTCATGGATGCATTAAATATTGTAAAGGGGCAAAAAGATGCAGCCACACAATACTTTAAAGAAAAGACGACTCAAAAACTGATTGCTGCGTTTTCCCCTTCTGTAAAAAATTCCTTGGATAAAGTAAATGCGACAAAATATTATGGAGAGGTAATTACTACTTATAATAATTTTCCTACAACATTTAAAAAAATCAACCCTGATCTAACTTCTTATGTTGTTGGCAAAGCTGTAGATGCTTTATTTGACCAGGTAGCCAAAGAAGAAGCGAATATCCGCGCCAATCCGTTGGCAAGAACTACGGACATTTTGAAAAAGGTATTTGCCAACGCCGGGTTTTAAGAATTACTATCTCGGATAGAAATGCATCAGATTATGATTGTCCTCATAAGTTGAGATAATTATTTTCCCGGCGGTTGAAATCAATTCTTTCCACAAAGGAGTATTTACGGGGGAAGAAGAATATCGCACAAACTGGTAAGAACTGTGGGGAGAAACGAATAGCTGAGATTCCCTGCGAAAAGAAAAAGACACAGGTGGGGTAGGGTCGGCCTTGGCCAACCTGTAAAAGGGATTATTAAAGTGGTGTGATTTATTAAGGGAGGAGTATTTTTTAATTACTGAAGTATCTGTTTGCGAAAAGCTAGCAACACTCAGTAAAATACCCGTTAACAGGCAGATGAATATCGCTTTCATAAAAGAAGGTTTGTATTAAGTTACAGCAATTTTTTGAGCATCATTTTTTTATTTACCCGGCGAGCAATACCTGCCAGGCTTCGTCTACTTTTCCTTCCTCCAGTAGTTTTTTTGCATAGCGATGTAATTCTTTTTCCATTTCGTCCGGGTTCAGGCTGTAGTATTGAATGATTTGCCTTAAGTGATGATCATCAAAGGATGGATTGATTGCAGGGTATTCATTTACGCCTGCAAGCTGGTATAGATTTTCAAAACTCAATATTTCGCTGGAGCAAATGCTATCCGGTAGTAATTGAATACCTATTCCCATTTTAAAGGGTGTCTGTGGTTTTGATAATTGATCGGGCAGGGTCTGACCTGCAGCTGACAGATGCAAAAATAAAAAAGTCACGTTGTTTATACGTGACTTCGGATATATATGGACTTGTTGTTTTAACAACTTTTATCAGGCGGCAATATTTCGGTTTCCACTTGTTTCAATTGCTTCTGTAAATAGGACGTAGTACTGCTAATAAGGTTACAACCGGCAGCTTTTCCCGGATAGCAATTCCTTTACTAATAGTTAATGTATCCTGAACCGTCCATTTGATATATTCATGCTATTTTTGCTGTTACAACCTCAGCCGTAATTTTTTACCTTAAATATCTGGTGGTATGAATTTAATAGGTAATCTCATATGGCTGGTCTTCGGCGGTTTCCTGGCTGCATTGGGTTATTTTTTTGGAGGTCTTATACTTTGCGTAACTATTATTGGCATTCCATGGGGACTGCAATGTTTTAAACTTGCAGGACTTGTTTTGCTGCCTTTTGGTAAGAAAGTAGTTAGTGACAGCAGCAATATGGGATGTCTCGGCTTTTTCTGCAATATCATATGGCTGATTAGCGGTGGTCTGTATACAGCGATTGTTCATATTTGTATGGGTCTTTTTTTGTTTATTACTATTGCTGGTATACCATGGGCACGTCAGCATTTTAAACTGATCGACATATCATTAATGCCTTTCGGAAAAAGAGTGCTCTATGATTAGCAACCAGGAAGCAAAAAAAAGTAAAAGGCGATTCAAAAATTCATTTACCTTACTACCACTATTAACCGCGTCTTAAGATTGCCTTGTCAAAACACTTATCCTCCGCAATCTGTTCTTATTGAAATAAAATTGATTATTGGCGAACCGCAAAGCGGTCATGTATAGGCTTGAACCTTTCATGAAAACAATTGAAAAAGGATTTCCTTTTTTAATATAAAACCAACAATCATGAACACAAAAACATTGCTTGGCGCCCTTATTGCCGGAGTTGTTGCTTTTTTATTAGGCTGGCTCATTTTCGGCATCCTGATGATGGATTACTATACTGCTAATATGGTACAGTATCCGGGACTTTTTAAAAACCCTCCTGAAATATGGGCTATTGCTATTGCCAATATAGCATGGGGAATATTATATGCTCTTATTTTCAATATAGCCAATGTGAGGTCGGCGTCCAAAGGCTTTTCAACAGGCTTAACACTTGCTTTGCTGATGGTTTTAGGGTTTAATTTATTCATGTACGCACAAATGAATTTATATAACACGAAAATTCTTGCTATTGATACGGTTTTAAATGCATTATTAGGAGGGCTGACCGGAGCTGTTTTGGGCTGGTGGTTGGGAAGACCCTCAAAGAGTTAGTCTTTGCACTTACCATTATACGATCACACACATGGCGCCTTCGGTCAGGTCAAATACCGGGGCGCTTTTTCTTTTTCAAGAATAAATCCGGGAAAGAAGTCGAATCATTCCGCAATTGTTTTATAAACAGGTGCATACAAATCATCCCGAAATCCCTGACAATTGATGGAACTGTTTGTAGCGGCAAGCGGCGGTAAATTAATGATTGATGTTTTTTTGTTTATACACGATATGACCCTCAAACATTGTCCATACAATTTTAGATTCTTTAAATGATTGGGCATCGGCAGTAAGTATATCCCGGTCAATCAAAATTAAATCTGCTGATTTACCGGCTTCTATTGAACCGATATTTTTTTCCTGCAGCAATGCTTTTGCTGCATTAATAGTATATGCCTGCAGCATAGCTGTTCTGGGTACGCACTGGGTTGAATCCAACACTCCCTTTGGCCCTCTTCTCGTTTCCGCATTATAAATAGCCTCAAATGGATTGGCCGTGCTTACCGGCCAGTCGCTGGCTCCACATATAATTGTTCCGGCTTGTAACAAAGAGCGGGCCGGGTATTGGTATTGATATAATTCAGGATCCATATAAGGTTTTACAATATCAATGGTTGTTACGTCACCGAAAGCCCATAATAATTGCAGGGATGCAAGTGCATTCAGCTCCTTAAACCGGGCAAAGTCTTTTGGCAATACAAACTGCATATGCGTAATAGTATGTGGTAACCTGCTATTGGGGTTTGCTCTTCTCGCAGCTTCAAATCCATCGAGTGTTTTGGTTACAGCACGGTCGCCTATGGCATGCACATGCACCAGTATGTTTTGTTTATCTGCTGCTATTACAAAATGTTTAAACTTTTCGGCATTATACATTAATACGCCTTTGGAGTTTGTGCCGATATATGGTTTCGATAAAGCTGCAGTATGTGTGGGGTGCTCAACTACTCCATCTGCAAATATCTTAAAGCCCAATACTGAAACGTTTGGCTGATTATATTTCTTTTGGAGTGATTTTATAAAATCAATCTGTGGTTGCGGGTCAGCGTCAGCATTGGCAACAATTGTAGTAGCAACATGGGCGGTTAATTTCTTTTGCTCTGCCATATGCGCATACGCCTGCAGTATTTTAGCTGTCTTATTTGTAGTGTTTCCGCTGGAGGGATCGAGCCAGGCTGTAATACCAAAGGCATTATTATATTCCAGTGCTTTTTCGGCTGATTTATCATAATCGATTTCATCCTGTGGTAATACGGCATCTATTTTTCGCTGGCCCCTTTCCGTTATAAATCCATTCGGCTCTTTATTGCTGTCAAACCCAAAATAGTTAACGTCCTCCCCTTTCAACGATTCAATAAACTGTTTATCAATACCCGCTCTTTTCAACGCTGCTTTATTTGCCCATGAAGTATGTCCATCTGACCCCCTTAACCATACGGGCTGGTTTTCATATTCTCCATTATCAAAAACAGATTTTACTTCGTCCAGCTGCGCCCATAAAGAAATATTAATGCCATCAATCAGTACAAAGTCGCCTGTCATTTGTTTTTTATTTTCTTTTACCTGTTTTACATAATCTGATAGTTGCTTAATATCTACGAGATCATCAAACAGGTTTGCTTTTAATAAGCCATCGCCGCCTTCAACAGCATGTGTATGACTATCTATAAACCCGGGTAAAACACAACCTCCTTTCATATCAATCAAAATAACTTGTTTCGAAGCAAACCTTTTTACTTCATCCAGGTTTCCTGCAGCAATAATTTTTTTACCATGGATAAACACCGCTTCCGCATAGGGTTGCTTTAAATCTGACGTAAAAATTTTCGCATTAAATAATATTTTCTCTTCTGCATTAAGCGCATCGCCCTGTTGTGCTATAGAAAAACCGGGAATAAACAGGAGAGCAATTGAAAATGTAAAAAGGCAGTGTCTCATATAAGTAGGTTTGTATTGAGGAATAATTAAAAATAGGAAAAATGAACTGTTTATGTTGCCAGCGGTAAAAAGTATGGAGCTGATTATTTTACCTTCGTAATACAACTCTTAAAATCATTTAACCGTGAACCGTATTGACAGATTAATGGGGATACTCACTGTTTTGCAATCAAAAAAGTTTGTGCCTGCAGAAAAGATTGCTGCGAAATTTTCTATCAGCATCCGTACGGTATACAGAGATGTAAAGGCGTTGACAGAGATAGGTGTTCCTGTAAGTTTTGAAAATGGACGTGGTTATTTTATTGTCCAGGGATATTTCTTGCCGCCGGTATCATTTACGAATGAGGAAGCGAATGCATTGATCTTAATGAGCGCAGTTGTACAGCGCTTCAGTGATGGTTCTATTAAAAAACATTATGAAAGCGCTTTGAATAAGGTAACAGCAGTGTTGCGCAGCAATGAAAAAGATAGAGCGGAACAACTGCAGGACCAGATCAAAATATTTATACCCGAACAATACCGTGGTATTAGTACAGATAATAATTATGAATACCTGTCGACCTTGCAGAACGCCATTTCCGGACAAACAATTCTCGAATTAAATTACCAGAACAATAACGACGAAATAAGCAAACGGGAGGTGGAAGCTGTAGGATTAATATTTTATGCCTATAACTGGCATTTAATTGCCTGGTGCCATATGCGTAATGATTACCGTGATTTTCGGGTATCCCGTATTTTGAAAGTCAGGAATACAGGCACACCATTCCGGAAAAAAGATCATATCAATGTAAATGATTACATGAAAGCATTGCCGGTTAATTATTAGTTGTATACTGCTTTGATAATTTTAAAGAAATAGGAATCGCCATCCAACTATTCACAGTGCTCCGGAGAAGCAGCCGGCTTGTAAAATAGTGAGATTATTGCGGATTGAGCCCCGTCGGGGCCGCCTGTTTGTGAGGAACCTAAAGAAATTATCAGCAGAAGATTATAATTTCTACAAAAATTTCCCCTTCGTAAACCCACTGCCATAGGGTTGACAGTACAGTGGATTTCCTTTGTAATATAAAATCAATAGGAAATGAAAAGTTTAACAGAAGCAGTAGATGCGTTTAATGCATTGGTGCAACAACAAAAATGGGCAGAGGCACTGGATACCTTTTATGATGATAATATTATATCAGCGGATAATGAAAATGAGCCGTTGAAAGGATTAGACAAATTAAAAGCAGGATTAAAAGAGTTTGAAGCGAATACAAAAGATATTTCATTGAAACTGAAAAATGTAATAGTCAGTGATGATATGTCGGTTACCGAATGGCACTATATTTTTACCCATTCACAATGGGGCCGGTTTGATTATGACCAGCTTTCACTTCAGCGTTGGAAAGAGGGTAAAATCATTCATGAGCGGCATCATTATAAAACTGATAAATTTTGAAATCATGAGTAAACAATTAAAAGTAAGTGTATCTCTAAAAATCAAGGCCGGTAAAGAAGATGTTTGGGATGCCTTGACAAATCCGCATAAGATCAAACACTATTTGTTCGGTACCAATGCGATTTCCGACTGGAAAAAAGGAAGTTCATTAAAATTTACAGGAGAATGGGAGGGCAAAACATATGAAGATAAGGGTACCATACTGGATACAGTGCCTGGCAAACTGTTTCGTTATACTTACTGGAGTTCTATGGGTAAGCTTGAAGATAAGCCTGAAAATTATGCGACTGTCACTTACGAGTTGGTGCCGGCCGGTGATGAAACAATGCTTATCGTTACCCAGGATCAGGTAGCCACACCGGAAGCGAAAGAACATTCAGAACAAAACTGGAAATATGTGTTGGATGAATTGAAAAAGCTTGTTGAATCCTGATCAGGCAGCAGAAAGGGTTTTTGAGGAAGTAAATCCTTTATAGTTCCGCTTTTTGCTCTTCATGTATTTTTCATAAATCACCTCGCCCATGGTTTTGTTATATACTTTGCTTTCTACCCAGGATATAACATCCAAATAAGCAAAAGCCCTTGTCTCAAACCGGCTGTCTTCCAGGTGTTTTATTTTGTTCAGGAATTTTTCCAGTTCGGGTTTTAGTAAACGAGGCGATACATCAAATGAATTGCGCAGGAAGCGGAACATTTCTTCTTCTACTACCGTCAGGTTTTTCATCTTCGCCATGAAGCGGTATACCGATTTAATGAGGGACTCGATGATATCATAGTTGCCCATTTCATAGTGGGCCATCAGGTGCAGCAGGCGGGCATAACATTGCAGATCGATACGTAAATCCAGCGGTCCGTTGATAATTTTTAATAAATAATCAATAGAAGTGGAATATTGACCGGCGCCAAAATAAAGGCTGGCAATTTTGTAATTGAATACAAGAATGCGGTGCCTGTCTACAAATAAGGCATACTTTTCCAGATTTTGTTCAATACCGGATACCAATTCCAATCCTTTCTGGAAAGTACCAGTCATCAGGTGCCAGTTAATTTTTGCACTGTTTATATAAATAGAAGTATGTGTGCGGAAATTATCGTGTTCGGTAGCAGCCGGCGTTTTTGAGAAATCTTCAAATTGTTTTAATACCAGCTCAAACTTATCATAATTGCGCAAATCGAATAGTGAATTCAGGAGGTTATGAATACCTTTTATATAATGTCCTGTTTCAACAGATATCATCACGGGCTGTTCACTATACAGATCAATCCATTTCTGGCTGTAGCGGTAATACATCAAGAAGTCCTGGCGGATGAAAGCGTACCAGCAATAACTCTGGTACAGGTATAGATTTTCATAAAAACCATTTACCGCGTTGACATCTTTTGGCAAATAGTTTTTGAAAAAAGCCTTTATATCTGCCTCATCCAGCTCGTTGCGGGCATGGCCATGTAACACATACCACCGGTATAATAGCAGAGCAAGATTGGAAAGCTTTGTTACGCGGTTGATATGTTCACTGTTCTCCTGGGCTTCGCGGGCCAGCTCTTCTGTTTTTTCCGTAGTACTCCGGGTAATATGGAGCGTTTCAATTTTTTTTTCCAGAGAAAGAATCTGAACCAGCGTATTGTATTTCTGGTTAGCCCTGGCCAGCTCTTTGGCTTTTTCCAGGATACGTAGGGCCTGTATCTTTAGTCCTTTATTATAGAGAAGGCGGGCATTATCTAAATGTTCACTTAGCTGGAGATCTACACTTTCATGGGTTTTCAAAAGCCGAAGACTTGCTAACAGTTGTTTGTATAAATGATTTTTTAGATTGGCCAGCTGTGTTTTGGTTACGTCGGGCAGTTTTTTTAAAAGGATCTTTTCATCATATTCCTCCATTTTATCAAGGGCATCATAGAGTTGGATGATTTTAAGGTCTTCCTTGGCTGAGCTACGCTTAATATAGAGCTTAAAATGGCGCTTTTCCGACTTTTCGAGGGAATGAACTAATTGAAATAGTGTATCTGTAAATCGGTTGGCCATCATTGCAAAAATACCCTCAAACTCAATGCGGGCAAGGGTTTTAATTTTTTTTTCCCTTTTTGCCGTAATAAAAATTCAAGTAAGATGTTTTGAAATCGAAAAGTTCTCATCTTACTTTTGTTTTGACGATGAGTAGAGAGAAAGAAGCAAGCAATCGTGAAGGCAATTATTCGTCAGAGGTTTAGAAAAGCAGTTAAAAACTGCAAAAAAAGAATTCTACATTTTTTTCATATGGCAAGCAATCGTTAGAGGTCAGCTGTTTCTACAGTGGACCTTTTTTATTTGAAACCTGCACAAGTTAGCAGATTCTCCTATTCATTTTCACTTTTCTTTAATAAATTTTTTTGCATCATTCTTTCGCGGGCAATCAGATTATTACCAGCTTTTATGATTTACCTCTTTTTTTAGCCACTTATACATTTATGAAAAGGAATGTCTGCGCTATCTTTACTTTTGACGCCTGTACTTACCATTCCTTTCTAAAACAAAAACAGGCAATTAGTGTTGTTATGGTCAGCGTCTTCGGACTTTGCCTGATTCTTGCCGTATGAAGATGATAGTTTTAAGTTCTATTTATGCCAACTGTATTTTATAAGCCGGAAAAGCGGGTATTTGGTTATTTATACTTTTTGGGTGTTGCTTTATTGGTTACCAGTGCGGGAACAGCCCAGCAAACAAATACTGACAGCCTTTTACAGAATGCGACATTGCCCAATATTATTGAGTATGCACTCAAGCGCCAGCCACTGATCCAGCAATCCCTGATTGATGAAAAAACAACCGATCTCCAGATCAAATCAAAACTGGCTGATTGGTACCCACAGCTTAATTTCAATTATCTCTATCAGCACAATTTCCAGGTGCAGACCAGTATTATTGGCGGCAATCCGATCAAATTGGGTGTCGACAATACCTCTGCCTTGCAGTTCTCCGCCTCTCAAACCATATTTAACCGGGATGTATTAATTGCCAACCGTACCAAAGGAGATGTGCGGCTACAGGCGAGGCAGCAAACTACTGGTAATAAAATAGAGGTGGTGGTAAATGTTTCCAAAGCGTTCTACGATGTACTGGCAACCATACAGCAAATAAAAGTGACGGATGAGAACATCGTTCGAATTGAGAGAAGTCTGAAGGATGCCCGTTCCCAATATAATGCCGGTGTCGTTGATAAAACAGATTACAAGAGGGCAATGATTGCATTGAACAATGCCAAAGCTTCAAAAAAAGGAAATGAAGAAGCATTAAAAGCTAAGTCAGAGTACCTGAAATCGCTGATGAATTATCCGCAAGCCGGAACATTGGATATAGTATACGACAGTGCGGCGCTGGAGCAGGAAATCGTTTTGGATACTTTAAGAAATCCTGATTATTCCAAACGTATTGAATACCAAACATTGCAAACACAACGGAGGCTACAGGAAGCAAATGTGCAATATAATAAGTGGAGTTTTATTCCTTCACTCTCCGCAAACGGAGCCTATAACCTGAATTATCTAAACAACTCGTTCGGAAAATTGTATAATACATCCTATCCGAACTCTTATGCAGGATTAACACTGGCATTTCCCATTTTCCAGGGAGGAAAAAGAAAGTATAATATTCAACAGGCAGAATGGAACCTGAAAAGAATTGATCTCGGAATAGTAAATCTTCAGAATTCATTTAATGCAGAATACAATGCTGCATTATCAAGCTATAAAGCAAACCTAGTTAATTATTTAGCCGTAAAAGAAAATGTATTGCTGGCAAAAGAAGTGTACGATGTCATTCAATTGCAGTACAGGAGCGGGGTAAAAGCGTACCTGGAAGTAATTACTGCGGAAACTGATTTACGCACAGCGCAGATCAATTATTTCAATGCACTGTATAATGTGCTGAGCAGTAAAATCGATGTGCAGAAAAGCTTGGGAGAGGTTCAATTTTAAAACTCATCGTTTAAAATTTTCAAAGTATAAATCAGATGCGATTTACATCATTTAAATTTTATTCTTCCGTCAGTAGTTTGTTATTGCTTATTGCATGCGGCGTCAGGCAACAGCAACAACAAGGTCCGCCACCTGTGGTAGCCGTTACACTAGATACAGTAGAGGCAACGTCTGCCACCTACTACGATGAATACCCAGGTACCGTAACCGCATTAAACCAAACGGAAATCAGGGCACAGGTTACAGGCTATATCACCGGCATTTATTTTAAAGATGGGGATAAAGTGAAAAAAGGACAACGCCTGTATTCTATTGATCAGCAGTTGTACAATGCCAACTATCAACAATCGCTGGCCAATCTTGCTGTGCAGGAAACAAACCTTGTAAAAGCGCAGAAAGATGCGGACCGTTATCATGAGCTGGATAAAAATGATGCGATAGCCAAACAACAGGTTGACTATGCAGATGCAGCGCTGGAAGCAGCTAAGAAGCAAGTGGCAGCTGCACAGGCAAGTGTAAACGCAGTGAAGGCGAATGTCAACTTCGCAACTATTTCAGCTCCGTTTACCGGAACTATCGGCATTTCACAAGTAAGAATAGGAACATCCGTTGTCGCCGGCCAGTCTGTATTAAACACCATTTCAACAGATAACCCGATAGCTGTTGATTTCACGGTTGACCAGAAAGAAATTTATCGTTTTTCACAATTGGAGCAACAGGCAAAAAAGACAACTGATTCCACTTTTTCAATAGCATTCGGTAATGATATATATCCTTTCCATGGCAGCATTGCCTTAATAGACCGTGCCGTTGATCCGCAAACTGGTACTATTAAAACCAGGTTGGTTTTTCCTAATGATAAAAATGTGCTGAAGCCAGGAATGAGTACAACAGTAAGAGTTTTAAATAATGGTTCGCAAAAGGTAATAACGATCCCTTATAAGGCTGTAACAGAACAGTTGGGTGAATTCTTTGTGTATGTAGTTGGCGATAGCAGCAAGGTGTCGCAACGTAAACTGGTATTGGGTAAACAAATCGGAAAGAATGTAATAATAAAAGATGGATTGAAAGAGGGGGAGGAGATCGTAGTACAAGGTGTACAAAACCTGAGGGAAGGTTCGGCTATTACCACAAAGCCGCCACAGGCTGCCGGTACACCTAAGAAGTAGAAGCGACCTTCTCCAAAAGAGATGGCCCCAGATCACAGCCTTTGCTTTTTTAAGATGCAGCAATTTTAGTGTTAGACTCGAAATAGAAAACATAAAATTCGGTGACTAAGTGATATTGTTGAATAATCAGTCATCATTTATCACTTACAATTCACTACTCACTATATGATAGCAGAAACTTTTATCAAACGGCCGGTAACGGCAATTGTGATTTCGATAGTGATCGTGCTGGTAGGAATAATTTCCTTGCTAAATCTCCCCGTTGCACAGTACCCGGATATCTCTCCGCCCACTGTATCTATCAGCGGAAGCTTTATAGGCGCGGATGCACAAACGGTGGAACAAACCACAACGACCGCTATTGAAACGCAGGTAAATGGTACCCCGGGCATGACTTATATGACCAGTAATAGTACAAGCAGTGGTCAAAGCGGTATAACTGTAAACTTTGAAGTAGGGACAGATATAAATATTGCTACGCTCGATGTTCAAAACCGGGTAAGCGTTGCCGAGCCAACCCTGCCGGATGCAGTAAAGCGGTTGGGCCTGACAACCAGGAAGCGTAATCCTGCAATTATGGTGGCGCTGGCCTTTTACTCTCCTAATGGAACCCATGATGCAAAATTTATCGGTAACTATGTAAACCTTTATGTAAAAGATGCGATACTTCGTGTAAAGGGCGTAGGCGATGTACTTTCGAGAGCGGATGATTTCGGTATGCGCATCTGGCTGAACCCTGAAAAACTGGCTGCACTCAATATGACGCCGGCGGAAGTAAATGCAGCTTTACAGGAACAAAACCTGCAGGTAGCCGCCGGAACAATCGGTAGTAACCCGCAGCCCGGCACACAGGCATTTGAATACAGTGTATTAACCAATAGCCGAATCAATACACAGGATCAGTTTGAAAATATAGTGGTAAGATCGAGACCACAGGATGGCAGCATTGTTTACCTGAAAGATGTAGCAAGGGTAGAGCTGGGAAGATTTGATTACAGCATCAACTCTTTTACCGATGGAAAACCTGCAGCTTTTCTTCTTATTTACCAGGCACCGGGAGCAAATGCACTGGATACTTATGAAGGTGTAACAAAAGCACTCAATGAGCTGAGAAAAACCTTCCCTAAAGACATTGACTATAAGATCCCCCTTGAAACGGTATCTGTTGTTAAAGCTTCTATTCACGAAGTAATAGAAACTTTATTAGAGGCTTTGTTGCTTGTTGTATTGGTTGTGTTTTTATTCTTGCAAAGCTGGAGGGCTACACTGATACCTGTGTTAGCGATTCCGGTATCATTGATCGGAACATTTATATTGTTTACTTCTTTAGGCTTCACCATTAATACACTCACCCTATTTGCATTTGTATTAGCCATTGGTATTGTGGTAGATGATGCGATTGTGGTGGTGGAAGCGGTGCAACATAATATCGACCACGAAAAAATGTCGCCGAAGGAAGCTACAAGAAAAGCGATGAAAGATATATCCGGCCCTGTTATAGCCATCGCTCTGATATTGGCTGCTGTATTTGTTCCTGTTGGATTTATACCGGGTATTGTTGGACGACTTTATCAGCAATTCGCTATTACAATCGCGGTATCCGTTATAATATCTGCCTTCGTTGCTCTTTCACTAACACCGGCGCTTTGTACGATGATGTTAAAACCTTCAAAGGATCCAAAAGCAAAAAAAAATCTGATGGAGCGTTTCTTTGCCGGGTTTAATAATTGGTTTGGCCGTATTACAAATGGCTATACCAAAGGCGTAGGTAGTTGGATCCGCCGCACCCCTTATGTTCTCGTAATGCTGGTTGCTTTATTTGTTGGCTTGTTCTTTTTATTTAAAAACAAACCAACTGGGTTTATTCCTACAGAAGATGAAGGACGTTTGTATGTGACTTATGAAATGCCAGAGGCTACTTCAACTACCCGAAGCGTAGAAATGTTAAGAACAATAGCGGCACGCATTCGCCAGTTACCGGAAGTAAAGACCGTAGGCGGACTCGCCGGGTTGAATATAGTTAGCTTCTCAGCCAAAGCAAACTCAGGTACCCTCTTTGTATTGTTACAACCCTGGGATGACCGTAAAGGAAAGGGGCAACATGCGCAGGACGTTATGAATAAAATACGCGGCATGATGTCTGACATTAAGGAGGCCAGGGTATTGGTTATTGCGCCTCCCGCAATACCGGGGCTTGGCGCCACTTCAGGCTTTACATTTGAATTGTTGCAAACCGGAGGTGCAGATGACATTAAAACGTTCGAAGGTGTTGCCCGCGATTTTCTGGTTAAATTAAACCAGCGACCAGAAATCGGTGCTGCTTATACATTCTTCAATTCCCGTACTCCAAGCTACCAGATAGATGTAGATAAAGAACAGGCAAAAAAGATGGGCGTTCTTGTTTCCGATGTATATGGTACGCTGTCGACCTTTCTTGGCAGTAGTTATGTGAACGATTTCAATTTGTATGGAAGAAACTTCCGGGTAATGTCCCAGGCAGATAGCGGCTACAGAAGCTCCCTGTCAGGTATTGAAAAATTTTATGTACGCAATAGCCAGGGCAATATGATACCCCTTGGCTCATTGATAACATCAAAAGTAATAGAAGCGCCTTCCGCTATTTCACACTATAATATTTATAGGTCTATTGAAATAAATGGTACTCCCAAACCAGGCTTTAGCAGTGGACAGGCAATTGAGGCATTGAAAGAAGTTGCAGCGACTTTACCGGCTAGCTACGGGTATGAATTTTCCGGCATGAGCCGCGAAGAGATAAAAGCCGGTAACCAGCAATCCATCATTTTTGCTATCTCATTAGTGTTTGTTTTTTTGTTTCTTGCAGCGTTATATGAAAGCTGGTCGGTACCTTTCTCTGTATTATTCGCTGTGCCTATAGGCGCTTTTGGTTCGATTCTTACCTTGACATTTATTCCTTCCCTTTCCAATAATATCTATGCACAGATTGGCTTGATTACATTGATTGGATTAGCAGCGAAAAATGCTATATTAATTGTAGAATTTGCAAAAGAAAGAGTAGACCGTGGAATTGATATTGTACATGCTACCTTACAGGCGGTGCGTTTACGTTTACGCCCTATTGTTATGACGTCATTGGCATTTATATTAGGTGTGTTGCCGTTGGCGTTTGCAAGCGGTGCAGCAGCGGAAAGCCGTAAAACTATCGGCTGGACTGTATTTGGCGGAATGCTTGCCGCTACTACCCTGGCGATATTTGTTGTGCCCGTTTTGTTTGCACTGATTACACGGATATCGTACGGCAAAAAACTAAGACGACTGCAGGAAGAACAGGATAAAGAGCATGCTATCGATAAAGCAATAATAGACTCTGGCAATTAAGAATGAATTTTAAAGGGCGCATCTATAGAAGCTCCCGAACGGAGCTTTTTATTTTTCTTTCCGGTTGCCGGTCAACAAACTCGATTTAGATCTCCTCGATTTATTATATTAATGCAATAAGCCGCCCTTTTCCTCGCACAGAGTCGCAGTAAATAATTCTATTTTCGTGTTTACTATTTGTTATGGCCAATCCCTATATCTCCTTATTAAAAACTGCATGGAAGTATGCCCGGCAGGAAAAAAAGCAGTATGTTTTTGTGTATTCTCTTTTTATGCTGGCAAGTGGTGTGTTTGCACTATATCCTCTGCTATATGGCTGGTTTATCAATGCTGTTCAGAAAGAAGGGATCAATCATTTACATTATGCGTGGATCTATGCGGGTATTTATATGGGTTTAAAATTGCTCGAATGGAGTTTTCATGGGCCTGCGCGGATACTTGAACGTAAGCTGGCGTTTAACCTAAGCCGTAATTTCCTGGAAGAACTTTATCATCAGACATTGCACCTGCCGGTGAAGTGGCACCAGGACCATCATAGCGGAGCAACAATAAACCGTATACGCAAAGCTTATGAAGCGCTAAAAGATTTTTTCCAGAATGGTTTTATGTATATGTATGCATTAACCAAATTCTTTTCTTCTTTTATCGCCATGGTTATTTTTTCGCCACTGTTTGGAGG
>JAFDYH010000029.1:0-22393 GCA_018267535.1 Bacteroidota bacterium | reverse complement strand
CATGTTGTTTCCAGTACTTTATTCGATAGTCTATCCAATATTATTACAGTTATTACCCTCCGCCTCGAAAAAAGGATTGAAAAAAGCCTGATGGGGAAAGTGAAGGATGTATATGATCCGTTCATGCGGACAGTAAAGATCAATGAATGGAAATGGTTTGTGGCGGATATGCTGGTTGCCCTGATATATGTTGTAACCGCGGTGGGTTATATTTACCAGAATACTTTACCTGGCCATGAATTTCATCTTGGAAGTTTGGTTGCTTTACTAGGTTTTGTGAACCAATTTACAAGCGTTTTTCATGATGTGGCCTGGCAATATACACAGATCGTTCAGTATGATACAAACGTGCAAACGGCACGTTTTATAACGGAAGCATATCAGCAACATCATCTTCCTGATGAAGTAAAAAATTTACCCAATCAATGGAAGACAATTTCCATCAGCGATCTGAATTTTTCTCATAAAGAAACATATTCTTCGGAAGAAAAGGCGCATAGCCTGCACGATATAAGTATTACTATTGAAAAAGGAAAGCGAATTGCTTTGATTGGAGAAAGCGGAAGCGGTAAAAGTACATTGATGGCTTTACTGCGCGGGTTATATGAACCAGAACCAGGCACTGTTGTTACAATTGATAATATAAATAATACGGATGTTGCCAGCTTGAGAAATTTTATCACATTGTTTCCGCAGGAGCCGGAAATTTTTGAAAACACAATCGAGCATAACATTACATTAGGCCTCCCTTTCGAAGAAAAAGATATTATGAGTGTATGCGAAACAGCTCATTTCACAGAAGTTGTTCGTCAGTTACCAAAAGGGCTGCAGTCCAGTATACAGGAAAAAGGTGTTAACCTTTCCGGTGGACAGAAACAACGCCTCGCCTTGGCCCGTGGCATCCTTGCCGCAAAGAGCAGTGATATTATTTTACTTGACGAGCCGACCAGTAGCGTAGACCCGAAGACAGAAATACAGATTTATGAAAAGATGTTTGAAGAGTGTAAAGGAAAAGCGATTGTATCAAGCCTGCACCGTTTATATCTTTTAAGCTATTTTGATTATATCTACATTCTCCGGAACGGTTATATTGTTGATAAGGGAACATTTGGTGACCTGAAAAGCCGTAGTGTCATCTTTAATGAATTATGGAAGCATCAACAGGATAAGACAACCCAAAGCCTGTAAAACTTCTACCTGTTTACAGGGCACCGCTAAAAACTTTAAAAAGCTTTATTGTGCTGTTGTGGAGGAAGATAAAAATCCAAAACCTGCAACCGGAATTTTTTACCTACGTTAAAATGCGTTCGGCGCAGGTTCATGTGTTGTACTGCAGCAGATAACAATACCGGGCCAAAACCAATAATTGAAGAATACCATAAGGCACGGCCATAACTTTCCGTCCAGCCAGCCGTTTTCATACCCACTGTAGAAAGACCTACACCACCTGCAATATATAAAGCTTGCAATCCACTAATAGGAAAAGGTTTCTTTTCTTTACGTTTAACAATTACCTGCTTTACATCTTCTGTGCGAAAAGCAAGATCGTTGATATATATGGAATCGTTTCTCAATAAAAGAATTCGCCCTTCCAGTAAATCATCATTTACCAGGCGTAGGCGTATAACATCCCCTTCTGTCCATATTCTTTTTTTATGGCCTTTTTTCTTCAGGAAAAGAAAACTTTGCTGGGCATCCGCATATCCGGTGCAGAACAAACAGAATAGCAAAAGCAGCAGGAATGATTGTTTCATGGTTTAAGATTCATTAACCGAAGGCCTTTTTTAAAAAGGATCAGATCTTTATTAACTGGAAATCCGGATGGGGGTTAAAAATGGAGCTGTCCTGTTTTATGTGCATAGACAAGTAAGCCCCAGATCAAAGCTATACCAAAACCAATAAGTATAATACCATTTATTTTGTTAATAATATGGATATTATGCGGTGTAAGCTTTTTTCGTATTTTACCGGCAAGCATTACTTTCAGGAAATCTCCGGAAAATACGATGGCCAGGCATGTCACAAAAATGACAATTCTTTGCTCGATTGTATGACTGATGAAAGTAGTAGAAGTCGTTAACCAGAATATAAATACTGCCGGGTTTAATGTGTTCATGAAAAAACCGGAAAGAAAAATTTTCGCATAATCCCTTTTCCGGAATTTTATCAGCATCTGCGCTTCCGTAGTTGTTGGTATTTTTTTAAAAAATAAAAAGTAAACTCCCAGCACAATAAGGAAAATACTACCCGTGATGCCTATTTCAATACGGCGACTGCTGATACTGCTGAATAATTGAGTAAATACATTACTGATTAAAACAAGGGCGATATCACTTGCGGATACACCCAGTATAAAGGCCATGCCCCCTTTATGACCGTTATTAAGGCTTTGCTTAATTGCAGAAAAAAGCACGGGCCCGACTGATATACTCAGCAGCAATCCTAATGTTATTCCTTTTAATAGGGCCTCGACCATAAAGTTTGTAAAACTAAAAATAAAAAACCTCTCTTATAAATGGCAGAGAGGTTTGACAAACGTAATAATTTATTCTTACACGGTTCCATTTGCCAGGAAATGGTTCCATTCGTCCAGTATTTTGCCTTTTAAAACCCTTGGAAATTTATGCTGGCTGCCCAGTTTCCCCTTCATTTCCATAAACTTTAAAAATTTTCCCTCCGGCAATACCTCGAGAAAAACCTCCTTTAAAGCACTTTTTCTTTCTACCGCGTAATCATCATTCAATTCACTTAATTTTTCATCGATCTTCGACCGCAATTTTTCCGGGTCTACTTTATCATTCGTGGCTACAAACCATTTATGGGCAAAGAAATTCTGATAAGGAAATCCTGCTACCGTAAATTCCGGTATATAAACATTTAATTCATTACTTACCAGTTCTATTGCCTTATTCATATTCTCTACGCTCAAGTGTTCCCCTACAAGGCTTAAAAAATGTTTTGTTCTTCCTGTAATTACAAGCTCACACTTTTCTTTATCAACAAAACGGACTGTATCCCCGATAAGATAACGCCAGGCCCCGGCATTTGTACTCATTAATAAAGCATAGTCTTTACCTTCTTCCACTTCATGTACCATCAATGCCTCGGGGCTGTCGATCATTTTTCCTTCGGAATCGAAATTCTTGTTATCAAATGGCACAAATTCAAAGAAAATATTATTATTGAGAATAAGCTGCATGCCTTTCGCATTTTCCCTGTGCTTATAACCAATAAAGCCTTCACTTGATAAGTAATTTTCAATATAGATAATGGGTTTACCTAACAATTTTTCAAATCCTTTTTTGTAAGGTTCAAAGGCTACCCCACCATGTACAAAGAAGGAAAAGTTAGGCCAGATATCATGAATGGTATTTACCTTATAATGGTCAATGACCATCTCCATACACATCTGGCACCAGGCTGGTACGCCAACGATATAACCGATATCCCATTCTGTGGCATGTTCTACTATTTCATTCAGCTTTTGATTCCAGTCTTTTATTGCCGCAATTCTTCCCCCTGGTTTATAAAAAGTCTGAAACCAGAATGGTCTTTTCTTTGCCAGTATACCGCTAAGATCACCTGCATACCAGCCTGCTTCGCCTTTTTGTAAATCCGTAGCGCCACCGAGCATGAGAAAGCCTTTAGTCATTGCATTTCGGGGCACATGTTCGTAGGACATAACACTGATCAACTGACGAACATAGTTAACCGTATTGCTTCGAAGCATTTCTTTTGTAACGGGTATATACTTACTGGCAGCCTCCGATGTGCCTGAGCTCAGGGCATAATACTTTATTTTACCTGGCCATGCTACGTCCGGCACACCTTCCAGTGTTTTTTTCCACCAGCGATCATAAATTTTATTATAGTCGTAAACGGGGACTAATTTCTGGAATTGTTTAGCCGGGTTGCGACTAAATAATATTTCATCAAAACGGTATTCCTGGCCCAGTTCAGTAAATCTTGCTTTCTTCAACAGTTTTTTTAAAACACGCAACTGCTGGCGTTGCGGATTATTTTGCGGAATGCGCAACGCACTGGCGATAGCTTTTGGTAATTTAATGTCTATGATCGTTGCCATTAAAGTCTGTCCCGGGTCTATAAAGTTACTACTAATCTGCTGCGAATATAGGTGTAGAAAATCGTTTAATGTTCATTAAAGTCAGCAATTGTGCAGGGTAGCAAAGGTATTAATACGATTAAATTTTTAATTTCTTTTGTGAATCAGTATGCTACTTTCTAACCTCCTAACCTGCGGTATACTCTGAATATTATTCTTAAATCATTTAAAGGTGCGTAGTCTTTTGCATACCACAGGTCGGCCATCTTAAGGCTTTCTTCCGGAAATTGCTGCTGCAGGGATAAATGAATGCCATTACAGGCCAGCACTCCTTTACGTAGGGGGGGCAGGTATTCTTCATTTGTTGCATAACCAATCCAGGTATTATATCCTGATAAGACAAGAAAACAGTTTCTAAAAAAAGAAAGCGGCTTTTTTGCAAAGAATAAATGTACCGGGAATGTAAGTACGAAAAGAAATGAAGTAAATATGTCCAGTAATCTTTTTAAACGTCGGTTGTTGGGGTCTGAAAGGTTATAGCCATTTTCTTTGGTTAAAGTCTCTCCACTCATATGCTTTGAATCGCTACCGACAACACTTTGACTTCCGGCTGCATGAAACTTTGCCGTTATATTGCCTGGTAATTGCTGTAAGGATTCAATAATTTCCTTAAAAGATAAAGACCCTTCGCAGAAGATGATTTCGCTGAATGAAAACAGCTTCAAAAGTTCTCTTATTTTCTTTTGATTACCTATTGCCGTAGTATCTTTTTCATGGATTGAGATTCTGCCCATTACCCGCTCCTGCAAACCCGCCTCCTGCATCAGTCTTACTATTTTTTCATATTCCGGCTGGGTGGCAACAATTAATGTTTGCGGATGTAATTCAGCATATTTGTTATTGCTTAATACTTTCAACCGTACAAGAATAATGCGTAATAAACTTATCAGCAAAAAAGAAAGTATGCCCGATAAGAGTATAATACCTCTTGAAAAACGAAATTTTTCAGGTAATAAGGAGTACACTGCCAGCAATGTAATTGTTGTAATAACAGAAGAAGGGATTAATCTTGATGGATTGTAGTGTCGATCATACAACCCGGTATAATAGGAGACCAGTAAATAGATTAATGTAAATATGGGTACTGACGCCCAGAATAAGGGAATATTATAATCCAGGTCAGGTCGAATATAAGCTGACCAGAATATCCTGGTTATATTGAAAGAAAGCAAAATGAGGCCTGCATCAATCAACGGCAGCCCGATTTTTTCAATGAACTTGCCAATAGCTGACAGGCCACCACGTAACCATATGCCAACGTGAATGATAAGATTGAATAAGCCGGCCTTACTGCCCCCATAATGTTTTTTTACAAATACATTCATGGCACTGTAAAACATTCGTACATAGTTCAGCGTTAGTCTTTTTGTGCTTTCTCCTTTAAAATGAATAATACAGCTATCTGCAAAGTAATAATTCTTATACCCAGCCTGTTGTATGCGGTAGCTTAGGTCAATATCTTCCGCGTACATAAAAAAAGTTTCATCAAACAGGCCGGTTTTTTCAAGCACTTCCCGTTTTATCATCATGAAAGCCCCTGCGAGTACATCCACAGCGTTTGTTTTATTTTCCGGTAAATATTCAAGGTGATACCTGGCAAAAGTTTTTGACCAGGGAAATAGTGCTGATAAACCAGACAACTTATACATTGATGTCGCTGGTGAAGGAAAAGCTCTTTTCGATTCTTTTAAAAACTTACCACTTCCATCAATCATCCTTATTCCTAAGGCCCCGGCATCGGCATTCGAGTCTAAAAACGAAATACATTTTAAAAAGCAATCTTCCGGTACGATTGTATCGGGGTTCAGAAATAAAACAAATTTTCCTTTGGATAGCGCATATCCCTGGTTGCAGGCTTTGGAAAAGCCGGTATTGCCTGTATTAGAAATAAACCTGAACAATGGGAAATGAGTCTGAAGAAATGAAACACTGTTATCCGCAGAAGCATTATCTATAACGATTACTTCTGCCTCAATACCCTCAATCGCCTTGCGGATTGAATAAAGACATTGTTCTAAAAAGTGTTTGACATTATAATTTACTATGATAATGGATAGCAACACTTTTATGCTCTGAAAATTTTGATGATTTGATCAAAAATAAACGTTCTGTTTCACACAGTAAACTTATAAAGCAAAGCTTTCTTTAATCGGTAGTATCTTTGCGCATGCTAAAAAATACTCTTTTAAGAGCCGTAAAGGCAGGGGCAGTTGAAATTCAACGTTTCTTTAATAACGATTTTAAAATACAATATAAGGAAGGCGTTAATAATCCGGTTACGGAGGCGGACCATGCCGCAGAAAGAGCAATACTTTCCGTTATAAAAGAACAATTCCCGGATCATTTTATATTGAGTGAAGAGGCCGGGGAAATAATGCAGGATTCAAATTACAAATGGATTATAGACCCCATTGACGGGACGATAAATTTTGCAAAGGGAATTCCGTTAAACTGTGTATCGATCGGTATTGAATATAATACTGAAGTAATAATGGGGGCTGTTTTTAATCCTCACCTGAATGAATTGTATTTCGCGGAAAAAGGTAAAGGATCAGTTTTGAATGAAAAACCAATTTCCGTGAGTAGTGAAACAAAAGTTGAAAAGTCTCTATTGGTGACGGGGTTTCCCTATACTTATCTGGATAGTCCTAATGGTCCACTGCAGGTGTTTGACCGGTTAATACGCACAGGGGTTCCTGTTAGAAGACTGGGCTCAGCGGCAATAGATCTTTGCTGGGTAGCCTGTGGCCGGTTTGACGGTTTTTATGAACATAAATTGGAAGCATGGGACAGCGCGGCCGGTTACCTCATTGTGGAGGAAGCAAGTGGGAAAGTAACCGATCTGAAAGGGAGTAAATTTTCACCTTACCAGCATGGCATTATTGCAACAAATGGGAAAATTCACGATGAATTGATAAAATGGATCAATAGCCCAATTTAGATTTCAAAGTAAAAGAGATAAAACAATCCATAATTATATGAGCGAAAGAACAGAAATAGCATCACTCGGAGAGTTTGGCTTAATAGAACATCTCACAAAAAATATTGAATTGCAAAATGCATCTTCTATTGTGGGCGTAGGTGATGATGGGGCGGTTATCGACCATTTTGGAAAGCAAACCGTTATTTCGACCGATCTTTTAATTGAAAACGTTCACTTTGATCTTATATATACACCACTGAAACACCTGGGGTACAAAAGCGTAATTGTTAACCTTAGCGATATTTACGCGATGAATGCTACGCCATCACAAATAACACTGAGTCTCGGTATCAGCAACCGGTTCAGTGTAGAGGCATTGGATGAATTTTACGAAGGGGTATATGCCGCTTGTGAACGATATGGTGTTGACCTTGTAGGCGGCGATACTACTTCATCACAAAAAGGATTTATTATATCTGTAACGGCTATTGGTGAGGTAAGCCCTGATAAATATGTAAAACGCAGTACGGCAAAAAAAGGAGATTTATTGTGCGTTAGTGGCACTCTTGGCGCCGCTTATATCGGCCTTTTATTTTTGGAAAGGGAAAAGAAAATTTATCTCGAAAGCCCTGCGGTGCAACCGGATCTGGAGGAAGAGTCTTATGTTATTGGAAAATTGCTGAAACCTGAAGCAAGAAAAGATATTATAGAATTTTTTGATCAGCAAAATATAATGCCCACTTCAATGATGGATATTAGTGATGGGCTTAGTTCTGAAATACTGCATATCTGTAAGGACAGCGGGCTTGGATGTGTGATTTATGAAGAAAAAATTCCAATTGCTGAAGAAATGAAAAATGCAGCGTATAAATTTAAAATTGACCCTACGGCCTGTGCCTTAAGCGGAGGTGAAGATTACGAGCTTTTATTTACACTTTCACAAAATGATTACGACAAAATAACGTTAAATGAAGGCATTAGTGTGATTGGGTATATGACTGATGAAGCAGCTGGTACAACAATCATTACAAAGAATGGTAATAAACATCCTATAACGGCGCAAGGCTGGAACCACCTGAAATAATGCGAACAAGCCGATGGGAGCGAACAGAACATAAACAATTGATTGCTGTATTTTTTAATTAGTAGGTTCAAAAGAATAAAACCATCGGATTTTGAAATACACCAAATAGATTATTGAGGATTATGAAGGTTTTTTTGAGCGTAGTAATAATATCATTTCTTTTTGCAGGCTGCAGTGTCAGTAAATCTTCATTTCGTTCCAGTCATAAATATGCCCCGGATGAAGTCGGATATGATTATCGTGTTTTTGAAAATGTATTGAAAGAATCTCATCCCGGTTTATACTGGTACACGAGCAAAGACAGCATGGATTATTACTTCAACCAGGGTGAAAAGCAGTTAAAAGATTCCATGACAGAGCCTGAGTTCAGGAAAGTATTAAGCTACGTGGTATCAAAGATTGATTGTGGGCACACTTCTGTAAAGGCATCCAGGCATTATATGCGTCATTTGGATAGCAGCCGGTTCCAGATATTCCCCCTGAGTTTGAAGTTATGGGATGATACAGCTACGGTAGCAGCCAACCTGAACCGTAATGATTCAATATTAAAAAGAGGAACTGTTATAACCGGTATTAATAATAAGAGCATACGGGAAATAACAGATACAATTTTTCAATACCTGCCGGCAGATGGATACAACCGTACCCATAAATTTCAAACACTAAGTAACAGGGGTACATTTGGATATAGTTATACTAGCCTGTTTGGACTAAATGATAAATACACAATCAACTATGTGGATAGTGCCGGAGATACCAGATCTGTTACAATACCTATTTATAATCCGTTAAAGGATTCGATGAACCGGAAACCCACAAGCGAGTTTGCTAAAACAACACGTAAACAGCGAAAACAAGCCGAGTTATCCGGGGCCAGGCAATTGCAGCTGGATCTTGCGAATAAAACGGCAACGATGGATGTAAATACGTTCAGCCGGGGGTACCGACTCAAGCGGTTTTTCCGTCGCTCTTTCCGGGAACTGCATGATAAGCATATTCAATACCTGGTTATCGACCTGCGCGGCAACGGGGGTGGGAATGTGATGAATTCGACATTACTTTCAAAGTTTCTGATCGATAAACCATTTAAACTTGCAGACTCTTTGTATGCCATCAGCCGGCATAATGCCTATAGCCATTATGTACAGAATTATTTCTTCAATCGTGTGTTTATGTGGTTTACAACAAAGAAAAGAGAGGATGGTTATTATCATTTCGGCTATTTCGAACGGCACTATTTTAAGCCAAAGAAGAAATATCATTTTGATGGACAGGCCTATGTCCTGATTGGTGGTAACTCTTTTTCTGCTACCTCGTTATTTACCGAATCTGTTATTGATGAAGACAATGTAATCGTAGTAGGAGAGGAAACCGGTGGCGGTGCTTATGGAAATACAGCCTGGCTGATACCGGATGTTGTATTGCCACAGACGGGTGTCCGGTTCCGGCTGCCCTTGTTCCGGTTAGTAATCAACAAGGATAATCCAAAAAATGGCAGGGGTATTTTGCCGGAAGTAGAAGTGAAACCCACTGTTGAGGCTATACGAAATGGAAGGGATTATAAAATGGATAAAGTAAAAGAACTGATCAGGATTGACCAGGAAAAGAAAAAGGGGTAGCTGTTTTTTTACGGACAACTAAATCACAAAAGAACTGCCTGTGCAGGCATAAGTATAGTACTTCCAAGTTTTCTTCAGTTATAAATTCATGAATAGCTTTTGGCACACCATATGGAACAAAAGCAAAAGCATCAAATAGGGTGTAATCATTAAACTGTATAATAGCAGTGTCTTTTATTTTCTTTTTCAGCTGCAGAATATCTTTTACAACCTCATCATAAGTGTGGCCGGCATCAAGGTATACATAGTCAAGCGATCGGTCTGGTAATTTTGCAAGACAATCCCAGGATAAACCCTGATGAACCTCCACTTTTCCCGCTATGATTTCATTTTTAAACCTGTCTTTATAATACTCAAGATGAGAAAGTTTACTTTCTTTCAATATCGTTTGTTTCCATGGTTCATTATCTGTAGTAAAAGCATAACTATCAATAGCGATAAATTTTTCCGGCTGCAATATTTCAAGCAGTAAAGCTGAAAAATTTCCATATGCAACACCGACTTCTGCTATAATTCCTCCCTTAGGCAATAGGGGCAAGACATCTTCCCGGCTTGCACATACCCTGCTGTTTTCAAAAAGATGCTGGGGCAGCGATAGGGGTATCATGCTATCAACATCTTGCGGACTGGCTTTAATAATGCTGTATCCCTTTCTGGACAACCAATTCTTTATTGCTCTTTTAAACATTGCAACAGGAAAATTTAGTGGATAGTAAACTGGTCTCTATCTTTCCAGAAAGGAAATTTATCACGTACATTTTGCAGGGAGTCTTTATTTATAGTAATTGTAAAAATATTTTCTTCGTCTTTTTTATGATAAAGTATTTCACCCAGTGGATCAATAATCATGCTATCGCCACTGTGATATAAACTCATACCATCTTTACCGACACGGTTAACACCAATTACATAACATTGATTTTCGATTGCTCTTGCCTGTAATAAAGTTTTCCATGCATGGTTGCGCTGCTCCGGCCAGTTAGCAACATAAATCAAAAGGTCATATTCCAGCTCATCTCTTTCAACAGCTGATTGCCGGCTCCACACAGGAAAGCGCAGGTCATAACAAACCAACAGGTTAACTTTCCATCCCTTCACTGAAGCGATTAATCTCTTGGATCCTGCTGTGTAATTCTGATCTTCCCCGGCAAAGGCAAAGCGATGACGTTTATCATAGTATCCATATTCGCCATTGGGGAGCATCCAGATTAAACGATTGTAATAATGAACCGGAGTATTTTCAATATCCTGATGAGGCTCCCTGATAATGATGCTTCCGGTTAAAATAATTCTCCTCTTTGCCGCAACCCGCTTCATCCATTGCACTGTGTCTCCATCCATAGTTTCTGCCAATTGCTCCGGCTTCATGACAAATCCTGTGGAAAACATTTCAGGCAATACCACCAATTCCGTTTTTTCTTTTATGCTGTCAATCTTTTCTTCAAACATTTTGAGGTTAGCAGCTTTATCCTGCCAATGAAGATGAGACTGTATTGTTGTTATGGTGAGTGAACTCATAGTTGTAAAGGTAATTCTAAGTTTTTGCAGATCATTTTCACATCTTCATTGGATTTAAATGCCGGGATCAGCTTATATGAACAAAAAACTATCTGAAGCAGTGATGAGCCTATTCAACTCAGAAATGGAAGGCAAATTCTTTGAGGAAATAAGCAAACGTATAGGCTATTTATTTAAAATCGGGGCTTATCGCCGGAAGTTAGAAAACGGATAGTCCTATCTCACGCAGCCTTTTCTTTTAGATTTTTTTTCGTGGCATATGCACTCGCTGCTTCTCTCACCCATGCCCCGTCAGCCCATGCTTTTTTACGGGCTTCCAATCTCTCTTTGTTACAGGGGCCATTTCCTTTTACTACATTCCAGAATTCATTCCAGTCTATTTCACCAAAATCATAATGTTTTCTTTCTTCGTTCCATTTTAAATCTTTATCGGGTATCGTCATGCCGAGCACATTTACCTGCCCTGCAATCATATCTACGAATTTCTGGCGTAACTCATCATTGCTCATTCGTTTTATTTTCCATATTGTGCTTTGTTCGCTATGGGTTGATTGGCTGTCGTTCGGTCCAAACATCATCAGGGAAGGCCAATACCACCGGTTAATTGCATCCTGGCACATTCTTTTTTGTTCTAATGTGCCTCGGGATAGGGTTAGCAATATTTCAAAACCCTGCCGTTGATGAAAACTTTCTTCCTTGCATATACGCACCATTGCCCTTGCATAGGGGCCATACGAAGTTCTGCAAAGCATTACCTGGTTCAGTATTGCCGCACCATCTACCAGCCATCCAATAGCACCGATATCCGCCCAGGTTAATGTAGGATAATTAAAAATTGAAGAATATTTTGCTTTACCACTATGCAGGTCATTAATCGTTTGCGCTCGCGTTACCCCCAGTGTTTCTGTTGCACAGTATAAGTACAAGCCATGGCCTGCTTCATCCTGCACTTTTGCCAGCAATATCGCTTTTCGTTTTAAAGATGGCGCCCTGGTTATCCAGTTGCCTTCCGGCAGCATACCCACAATTTCACTATGTGCATGCTGGCTGATTTGCCTGATCAGTGTTTTACGATAGGCATCCGGCATCCAGTCTTTTGGCTCAATCTTTATTTCTGCCTCTATCTTTTGCTGAAATAATTTATCCGGGTCCTGCATTACAGATTGTTTCTGAAGCTAAGTTACTAAATGATTGCGGGGAAATGGATACAGGGAAATAAGGGAAAAGAAGTTGACTGATATCGGATTTGATAGTTTTCTTTAGGGTAACGGCAAAAACGGGCTTTGCAATTGGGAACGATTGATATTCTATCAATCAACTTCGAAACAAATATAACCGCCGTGCCTATGCGCAGGTATAGTATATGTCCGCTGATCAATATGTTTTTTTACGAACAATGGAAAGAATGATTATGATCATGTTATTTACAATAAATATAATTTCTCATAATAAAAAACCCGGTTTGTTTATTACGACCGGGTTTTTTATTATGATACTACTTTGTTACTCCACATATATATCTGTACTACGTGAGTTTCCTTTTGTTTTATACTTAAAATAATCCTTTTTATGCTTTACATACTTTTTCCGCAAAGAATCGTGCAGGTCTTCGGATTGCTTTTTACCGTCTACTATCAATTCTTTGTCGTCTAAGGAGAATGAAAAACTATTTTCATCATTGATAACACCTGCCTCTTCTAGTTCATCTATAATCCGGGAAAGCTCATAATCGGACTCATGTAACTTCTCATCCTTCATGTACTCAAGCTTTTGTTGTAGCTCAAAAAGTTTTTGCTTACGCCCCAGCTCTTTATCATTTTGCTCCATGATTTTCTGCATTTTGTTGTAGTGCAGTAGCTGGTCTTTTTCTTTTTGCTCCATAAGTTCCTGCATCTTCTTATCCTGCAAGGCCAGTTTTTGATTCATCAGCTGTTGATTTTCCAGCTGGAGATTAAGCATGTTTTCATTGTTTTGCTTCTCCAGTTCTGCCTGCTTTAACTGGCTTTGTTGGTTCTGCAAATCCATCAATTGCTTATTCAGTAATTCCTGTTTTTTGAGCAATTCGGCTGTGTTTTTCTTTTGGTCCAGTAATGATTTGCCTGCGCTCTCTTTACGGCCTGCTTCTATCTGGTCAACAATATCATCATACCGGTGAAAATCTTCTTTCTTTATTTTTTCATCATCTACCATCATTTCAACCATCTCATTATTTAGCAGCCGGTAATGATACACTTTACCTTCTTTTGTTTTGGCGGTTACTTCTTCTTTTTTTATTGTGCCATCATCATCTATATTGCTGGAAATATTTTCAAATTTGAGCGGCTCTTTATCCGGCAATGTGTCATTTGTTTGATGGGTTTGATATCCCCAATTATTGTTTCCCTGTACAGCAACAGAAATTTGCTTTGTAGTTTCGGGTTTTGAAATAACCTGCCGGCCAGTATTATCTTTTTTCATTCCGGCTCTTTTACCGGCAGGTATAAAACTGAGGGCGCCAAAGGCCATCAGTACAAGGATCAACGTTAACTTTTCCATGGCATTTAATTTTTTGTTTTCCTGTGTAATCATTCTTTTTACACGATGTAAAAGGTTATTGTTTCTTCCCAGAGCCATGGCATGTCCATAAGCCGGTGCACCAAGCTCCCGGAAACTAACCAAGGCTTCGAGATAAGATCGGTTATCTGTTGTATGCTCCATTACAATATCATCGCAGCAGGCTTCTCTTTCTTCACGGATGCGGGCCGAGATCCATGCGATAAAGGGATTATAGAAGAAGAAAGCTTCGGTAAAACGCTGAAGCAGGTTTATTATAAAATCCTTGCGTCGGATATGAGCCAGCTCATGCATCAGTATTGTTTCAACCTGTTCTGCAGGAAGCAGGGATATCATTCCGATCGGGATGAGCACCATAGGCTTGAGAAAGCCTACTGCTACAGGCACTTTCACAAGGCCTGATTCCATAAAGGCGACCGCTTTGCCAATTCCCAAATGATGCTTCATTCTTAACAGGCGTTGCTTCCATTCGTCGCCCGGGTCTGTTACCTGGTAATTTCTAATGCGGTGTATATAATGTAAGCCGGCACATGTTCTTAGAAGATGGAGTACAAAAAACAGCATCCACAAACCGGTAATCCATCCTGCATATTTGTCAGCATAATAAATAAGCGGCGTATAAAATTTTTCACTCCCGGAAGACAACCAGTAAGCATTGCCTGTTCCGGTTGTTTGCTGAAATTGCTGCAAAAAAGACGAGTGAATAATAGATTCCGGCGCCGATGTATGCAGCACCCCTGGCTGTTTTAAAAATGTAATAAAGGAACAAGCCACCAAACTGACAAGGATAAGTGATAGGAGATTATAGCGTATGGCTGCCTTTGTTTTTTGGGTGAGGAGGATGATAATGCCTGCAGCAGTGGCTGCTAATAAACCCTGCCAAAGAGAGTGTAATAGGGTCCGGCAAATGGCTTGTATGATTGCCGGTGAAATATAATCTGATAAGAATAATAATTTCATGAACCCGGTTTATTTACGTTTATCCAGTTTATGGATCAGTTCTTTTATTTCATCAATTTCTTTTTGCGAGGTCTTTTTATTTCCCAATAGCTGCTGCATCAGGCTGGAGGCAGAGCCGTTGTATAATGAATCCACAAACCGGTTCAGTAACTGGCCTTTTATTTTTTCTTCGGGATGTGCCGGCGCATATATATGCTTCATATTGGTTTCATCTCTTACCAGTATCCCTTTCTCCGTCATGATCTGCATTAGTTTTAATGTAGATGTATAGTTAACTTCCCGCTTTTGGTTATTGAGCTCGTCATTTACAAATCGTACTGTGGAAGGACCATGGTGCCATAGTATCTGCAGTATTTCCAGCTCTGATTTGGTTGGTTCAATATTTCCCTTTTCTTTTTTCATAAAACTAAAGGTAGGAAATTTTTCGTACGAATAAAATTTTAGGGTATATTTTTTTGGTTAAAGTCGAATAGGCTTACCTATTTTAGCACAAATTTTTCTGGATGGAACCCAATGAAAGCGGGAATATTTTTGATGATGCAGCGACAAGATTGGTACAGGCAAGCCACGGCAAGCGCTTTGTTAATTACCTGGTTGATATACTTGCGTTTGAAATTTTGTGCGCTATTATTCTTAGCATTGCCGCCAATTTTTATTCCCCTCTCCGCGACTGGCTTTTAAAAACAATTGATGCAGGCAGCTTTACCTACACTGAGCAATTGATTCTTATCGTTTGTTATGGAACGTATATGTTCATTATCGAAGCAATATTTAAAGGAAAATCACTGGGGAAGCTAATTACAGGCACAAGAGCTGTCCGGCAGGATGGCTCTCTGCTAAACAGCAGGGATGCACAGCTGCGTGGTTTATGCAGGATGATCCCCTTTCATCCTTTTAGTGCTTTAACGATGCCCTGTTATCCTTGGCACGATCGATGGACAAAGACATTGGTTATTGACGAAAAAGCTTCAGGCTATAAAAACTCATTATAAGTTTTTATTCCTTCCAGGACCTCTTTTCTCTCGTATCGCCATTTGTTTTTCATTTTGAAACAAATAGTATGCGATTCTTATTAAAAATTACGGTTCTGCATGAACAATTCAGCATGTATGTAAAAGAAGTTACTGCTGATAAAAGATGCAATCTATAATGGCAGAAACCAAACCCTAAGCCACATATTTTACAGTACCCAATGGAAAAAGAAAGGCATTGTGTTTTGTAAACAGTGATAATCTTTCGCAGACTCCTTCATTGTGAGACTCCTGGATTTACTTTTTATATGCGGATGTGGAATTTCACCCGGTAATGCTCTGTGAAGGTTTGAGAAAAGCTAATCTTACTTAACCGGGAAAAAATGGAAATAAAATCCTTTTTGCTTTATTTGAAATTATAAAGATTGATAAAGCCTAACGATTTCTTGAAGCAGGGCAACCAACCCTCCTGTCTTGCCTGTATGCAGGCAAACCGGATGTTTGTTTGTATTTATCAAACCAAAAGCGGAATGTGAACGTAAGTGCTGCATAAAAATAGCCGTCCTTACTAGCTGGATTACCTCTTGTAGTTCCCGCTGCAGGGTAAGGACCTGATCCCACTTCGTTTCCCCGGTAAGCTAATTCAACGGCCTTTGGCCCTTTTGAAGTAAGTAAAGTTGCCTGGTCTGCATAGGCATTGCTTACATCATCGAGGTAATCTGTAAATAGTTTTCGATAGCCTATTTCAACACCAACTTTTATGTCTTCATTTATAGCCCGCTCTGCGCCTAACCCAAAGGGGATACTGAATTGGGTAAGGCTATATTTTTTTACACCAGGTACCACGCCTTCACCTTCCGTACTTAAATTATGTAAAAATGTTTTGTTTCCCTCCGCATCTTTTGTATAAGGATTATAATGATAGACGCCAAGGCCTGCGTATACATAAGGTGTCCACCAACTATAATTCAGGTTCAGAAAATTATATTGTGCGCCTAACTCTATTTCCATCAACCGGGTTTTGAAATTTAGGTTGCGGCTGCGCATATACTCGTTCCCTTTTTTATCATCTCCACGTAAGGTAGTCATAGAGAAATAAGCTCGACCTGTAATATGCTCGGAAAAATCATATTTAGCACCAACAGATCCGATAAATGACGATTGGGAAAAACTGAATGATTTACGTTTAAGGTCGCCGTTATAAGAGTCTATGCCGGCACGTACTGAAAAATGAAAATTCTGTGCAGAAGCAAGAAAAGGTAATACTGCAAAAAAGAGTAGCAATTTCTTCATAGGTAGTTGAGTTAGAAGCTTGTCGATAATAAAACGTTTTTTGAGAGTATTTATTTTAAATACCGGGTGCTGCTTATCGAATCAAGGTCACAATCCCTTTTTTTATTTCGGGCTTTCCACCTTCCAGCAGGTAAGAACAGGTCCATACAAAAACATTTGTATCCTGTGGCATTCCCTTTTTCGTTCCATCCCAACCTTTGCCAAGCTCCTCCGATTGAAAAACAAGCTCACCCCACTTACTATAAATCGCAAACCTGTATTCTTTTAGGTTTCCAAAAAGCAGTGGCCTGAAAATATCATTTTTACCATCATTATTAGGTGTAAATGCTGAAGGAATATAAAACCCCATCATACAATCTTCTTTCAATAAAACTGATATAGAGTCCTTACCGATACAATTATTATTATCAGTTACCTGCAGCCAATATATGCCCGGAGATGAAACTTGTATTAATGGAGATATTGAATTATTACTCCACAAATAATTTTTAAAATTTGCTGTTGCACTTAAGTTTAATGAAGAGTATGGGCAGATAGATATTGTATCTGACGCAAAAAAATCAGAGGGCAAGGGTGAAAGCTTTGTTACGTACGTTGTATCAGATCCTTTGCAGTTATTGTTGTCTTTTACCTGGACGAAGTATGTACCGATATTATTTATTGTAATTGAACTTGCTGTGCTTCCTGTACTCCATAGATAAGAATTAAAATTTCCAGCATTCAGTGTACGGGAAGTGCCGATACATAAAACAGAATCATGATTAAGTGTGACAACAGGGTTTTGATAAACATCAACAATGTTCAATGTATCAGAAGACTTACATCCATTGATGTCCGTCGCCGTCACTGAATACATTCCTTTTGTCTTTGCGATATAAACCTGGTTTGCTACGAGACTATTCCAGGTATATTTTATAAATCCTGGCCCGGCATTTAACCGGATACTATCTCCCAAACAAAAACTTGTATCAGCACCGAGATAGATAGGGGGAGAAGTTTTTACAAAAACCTTTATAGTGTCATATCCAAAACAGCCAGGAGTTTTTTCAGCTTTTACAAAATAAGTAATATCATGATCAGGGTTGATGATAACATCTTTTGTGCTTAAAGAGCTGATTGTATAATCAGGAGCCCAGGTATAATTCAGAAAATCGGCTGGCGCATTTAAATGCAGCGTGTCGTTATTACATTTCGTTCTGTCTGGCCCGATAAATAAAGGCACAGGAGAGGCCAGGGTTACTACAATAGAATCCGTTAAGATATTGTGGCATGAATCAGAAGTTTTAACCCAATAGATACCCGGGTTTCTGACTGTAAATAATGAATCGGCACTCCCATCCTGCCATGAATACGCAAGGAATTTATTGCCTGCATGTAAAACAAGAGTATTGCCAGGACATAAGCTTGTATCTTTTCCAAGATCGAGATTTATGCCTTTGAAAGGCCTTGCCGTTAACGTTATAGAATCTTTTACAGGAGTGCAGGAGAATGGCAATAATGCTCCGATCTGATAGTCTCCAAAGGAGCTCAATTTAATTTTTAATTCTGTATCTGTTTGCAGAATTAAATTGACATTTTGCGGAACCTGCCATTGAACCGGTTGAGCACATGCTTTATTTCTATGAACTTTGTAGGTTAATGTATCGTCCAGGTTACAAAGAGTAGCCGGGCCTGTTATTTTTATAAAGCTGCATGAGTCTATAAAATCGTTTGGACATACGTAATGAACCTCGGCGTATGTTGTTTTTAGAGATATAGGATAATTGGTGACTGAAGGGTTCATTATAAGTTCATCGGACCATGAAAGAGGTTGTGCTATTGCCAGTTGGGGTGTAACAATTATTCTATTATTCCAAAAATCGCAATAGTATTCATTAGGTCCTTTGGCAGCCGAGTCTATTTTCTTAAGTTGTATTTTTTGAGAAAGTGAGCTGTATGCCGGCACAGTTGTTCCGCTCTCATTTCCTATCGTAGTTAGTCCCCCCTTTTCACCTACTACCGGAAAATTAAATGCTCCTCCTGTATAATGGCCATATGTTTTAGACCACCTGACATTGAGCGCTGCATCTAACTTTATAAAATTACTGTGCAATGCAAAACCGGGTTGTAAATCCAGAATTTCCACTCCTGAGTTTTGAATATACATATCTCCGTTTGAAAGAGGAAGCACATTGCTTTGAAATGTTCCATAATTCATATCCGGTGTAGAGATAGTAGCAGAGCGTAGTACATTGCCAGAAGTATCTAAATAATGAATCGTGTTGTTAAAATTCGCAACAGGGGCAGTAGCAAATGAATTTAAAAGAAGTCCATTATTATAAAAATGAACATCCCTTCCATTTGTATAACTGCCATTCATTATATATTCTTTCGACCAGCGGGTTTCTCCGTTCGCATCATTTAATTTTATAAGAAACCCATGAACATATAATTTGACATCGGTATTTTCATTCTGTGCCTGTACTACTTCTCCTGAAAAATATACATCATCTGATTTTTGTATAATGCTTATAGGCGTATAACCTGTGAGGTTATTACTGTATTTTTTATACGCTCTGTTCCACAACACATTTCCGTTTGCATCTGTTCTTACAATTAACATTGATTCACTCCAATAAATACCCGCCATAATAAAGCCTCCATCAGAGGCCTGTGTGATGATTTGCGGCTGGAATGGTTTTTTATCAAAACTGTATGCCCTTGCCCATGCCATATTTCCAGCGGCATCTAGGCGCATAACAAATGGGGCATAATCCTGGTATGCAGATACAACAAATCCTCCATCCATTAACGGAGCAGTCGCCAGCACTTTACTTTCGCCCAATTTAACTTCTATCAATTTTGACCACTCAATACATCCCGACTCTGCAGTTTTTATCAACAGTCCACCTGCGAAAGTGCTATAAGGACCTTTTTTATAATAAGAATAACCTCCTAAAAGATAGCCGCCGTTAGTTCCGGCTGACAAACAGGTAGAATAATCCTCTATGGCAGGAAGCCCATAATATGTCTTTATGTTATCCCTATCCGTAGGCTGTGTACCTACCTGTAAAATATAAGATATGGCAGTATCTGTACAGGCACCATTTTCAGCTACGAGTTTGACTTCGTAAGAACCGGCGTAGTTAAAACCATAATTCAAAGTCTGATCTGTTGAAATCTGGAAGCCGTTTACAAACCATTTAACTGATGAAGCATTAGTACTTGTGTTTGTAAAAAGTATAATGAAAGGAGTTGATGAAACCGAGTCCATGCCCGGGGTAAAACTCGCCTTTACGCCGCAATCCGAAGAAGATTGGCAATATACAGGCAAGGTCATCGAAAAAAGACAGATATAGATCAGCAAGATTCTCACAAAAGGCAGTAGTTGTTTTAACAGTCGTTAAAAATAGAAAAAGAAAGGTTAAATCAAAAACAATCAATTACTTAATTGAGCCTTTACTATTCTTCTGAATATCGGTTTAAATAAAACCACACTATACAGTTGTTAAAGGATTAATAATCCTGTTGAAGAATTTCCTCAACTGTGTAACAGCCAACGCATTGGCCGGATATTTGAACTTTAAACCATAGACAGGTTTTATTTTCTAATTACTAAAATGAGCAATATGAAAGGAATTATATTTATGGTAGTAGTGACGCTGGTGGTTTTTGCGTCATTCGCCAGGCCGGAAAAAGAAATCAACTCTCCGGAAATAAAGACAATTAATAAAAGTACAAACACAGTTACTGTAGCAACTTCTGCAGATAGCAGTTTGGTTCCCTATAAAAAAGGATAAAGGCCTTTTTAATCTACTACTAACCCCACAGGTAACATAAACCTGCGGGGTTTTTATTTCCGGGAAAAATTTACCCACAGTATTGAAAAATCAAGGCACAGGATAAAGAAGAGAGGGGTTAACTTGCAGCCATGTTGGACTATTTAAGTGAGTTAAATGAGCGGCAAAAACAGGCCGTTCTACATACTGAAGGACCCTTAATGATTGTGGCTGGAGCAGGCAGCGGAAAAACAAAAGTGCTGACAACACGCATTGCACACCTGATGGCGAAAGGGGTGGATGCATTCAATATACTGGCACTGACCTTTACCAATAAGGCGGCAAAAGAAATGAAGGAACGTGTGGAGCGAATCCTGGGGAATAATGAAGCCCGTAACCTGTATATTGGCACATTTCACTCTGTTTTTGCACGTATACTGCGATCGGAAGCACACCGTATCGGCTATCCGAACAATTTTACCATTTACGATACAGACGATGCCAAAAGTGTAGTGAAAACCGTGGTGAATGAAATGAACCTGGATGATAAGCATTATAAACCGTCTACCGTTTATAATCGTATATCTTCAGCAAAAAACTCATTGGTGGGCCCTGCCGAATATGCTACTGATTATTATATACAGCAAGAAGATATGCGGGCAAACCGGCCGGCTATTGCACAGATATATGATGCGTATGTAAAGCGCTGTTTTAAAAATGGTGCGATGGATTTCGATGATCTCTTGCTAAAGTTTTATGAACTATTGAAAAATGTCCCGGAGTCATTAAGCAAATACCAGCATAAGTTCAAATACATTTTAATTGACGAATACCAGGATACAAACCCAGCTCAATATGAAATAATCAAGCTGCTGGGCGCTATGCATGAAAATGTGTGCGTGGTGGGTGACGATGCCCAGAGTATTTATAGTTTTCGCGGAGCGACGATACAGAACATTCTGCAGTTTCAGAAAGATTATGATGATGTAACGGTGATAAAACTGGAACAAAACTATCGCAGCACGCAAAGTATATTGAATGCAGCCAATGAAGTCATTAAAATCAATAAAGGGCAAATTCCAAAAGTACTTTGGACGGAAAACAGTGAAGGGGAGAAGATAAAACTGATCCGGACCAATACAGATAATGACGAGGGGAAGTTTGTTGCTGATACAATACAGGAACAAAAGCTGCGCAATCATTACAGCAATAAAGATTTCGCCATTCTCTACCGTACCAATGCACAAAGCCGCGCCTTTGAAGAATGCCTACGCAGAATGGGTATCGCTTATACAATTTATGGCGGTATCAGTTTTTATCAGCGTAAGGAAATTAAAGACCTCGTTGCCTACTTGCGCATTATCATCAATCCGAAAGATGAAGAAGCACTGAAAAGGATTGTCAATTATCCAGCAAGGGGTATTGGTAAAACATCTGTTGATAAAGCAATACTTGCCGCCAATGAGAATGATATCAGCATGTGGGAAGTATTGACAAGGGCGAAGGAGTTTGGTTATAAAGCAGGCACGTTGGAAGCAATTGAGAATTTTGTACTGATGATTAAAAGCTTTGCCAGCATGCTGCAGAAGCA
>JAFDYH010000299.1 GCA_018267535.1 Bacteroidota bacterium | reverse complement strand
GACTTCGATTGGTTATTCAAAGAAGCTTCTGCAATAAAAGAAGGAGCAGATGGGTTGATTTTTTTACCTTATATATTAGGAGAAAGGGCGCCGGTATGGGACGCGGATGCAAGAGGTGTTTTTATTGGTATCCGTTCGCATCATACCATTAAACATTTTATGCGGGCGGTGATTGAAGGGGTCTGTTTCGCCTTACTGCAGGTATTAAAGATGATAGAAGAAAAGTCGGAGATAAAAATATTGTATGCTACGGGAGGATTTACCCAATCTAATCTTTGGTTGCAGTTGCTGGCAGACATTTTAAACAAAGAAATAAGAGTGATTAATAATGCCGATGCCTCGGCTACCGGTGCTGTATATATGGGAATGAAGGCTGCCGGATTTATTAATACGTGGGAAGAGACAAGGAGGTTTCCTATGACGGAAAAAAAGATATTGCCGGATACGGATAAACAAAAAGCCTATCAGAAATATTTCAGCATTTTTAGCCAACTTTATGGAAAGTTGAAAGATGATTTTGAAGCACTTTCGCAATAATCCTGTTTTACTAATTATCAAAACAAACTAGATATGTTAGCACGATTGTTTTTTACCGCCTGTCTTTTTATTGTTTCTTTCTCTTTTGCGCAAAATACAGATACGACCTATGCGGAACGCTTGGGTTTTCCCAAAGGGGCTAAGGTGGTGATAGTACATGTCGATGATGTAGGTATGTCGTTCGACTCTAATGAAGGCGCTATTACCGCGATGACAAAAGGGATAGCTACAAGCTGTAGTGTGATGATGCCTTGTGGCTGGGTGCCCGGTTATGTACATTATTTAAAAGAACATCCGACAACTGATGCAGGTCTGCATTTGACATTAACTTCCGAATGGGATAATTATCGCTGGCCTCCATTAAGTGGTAAACCAAAAGTGCCAGGCCTTGTCGATAAGGAAGGAGCTATGTGGCCTGATGTTGCCGATGTGGTTTCGCATGCTTCTCCGGAAGAAGTGGAAACAGAAATAAGGGCACAGATAGAAAGGGCGAAAGAAATGGGATTTAATCCAACGCATATGGATAGCCATATGGGTACTTTATTTGCCAAACCCGAATTTCTTGAGAAATACGTAACCCTGGCTATAGAGTACCATATACCGGTGATGTTCCCAGCCGGTCATGCTCAACTGATATCGAAGCTCAACGGTTTTACCGAAGCACAAATGCAGGGCATAAGATTGCTTGGTAAACAATTGTGGAATGCAGGCTTGCCGGTGCTGGATGATATTTATAATGAAAGTTATGGTTGGGAAATGCCAAAAGGAACAAAAGTTACGGATGCGGCATTGCAAAAATTCAAAACCCGGAAATATGAAGAAGCTTTTAAAGCCATGAAACCGGGAATCACTTACCTGATTATGCATTGCACTGCGCCTTCAGAAATTTTCAAACATATTTCAGGATCGGGTACTACGAGAAAAGGAGATATGCTGGCAATGATTGATCCTGAATTGAAGAAATTTGTGGAGAAAGAAGGAATTATATTGATTACATGGCGGGAACTTTCGGAAAGAAGAAACCGTGTAAAATAGATTACCAATTTAAACATTATTGGAGTAGACGCCCCTATTTTCTGCCCTATGCTTCTATAATATTCAATACGTCTACAATAACTTCTTTCTTCAATGAAGAAACTAATTATGATATTCAGCTTTCTGAGTAGTGTGTTTTCATCAAAGGCTCAGCCAGGTAAATATGATAACTATCCTGTTTACAATGGCAAAGATCTGGGATTAACCTATTCTCCATCTGGTTCCTACTTTAAAATATGGTCGCCTCCTGCGGAGAAAGCGGAATTATACATCTATGAAGAAGGCGATGGTGGAACGGCAATTTCAGTAATTGAAATGAATAAACAGGAAAAGGGTATTTGGTTTGCTTCTATACAGGGCGATCAGAAGGGGAAATTTTATGCTTTTCGTGTATTGATAAACGGTGCATGGCTGGATGAAGTTCCTGATCCCTATGCAAAGATTGTTGGTGTTAATGGCAAAAGGGCAATGATCGAAGACCTGAAGAAAACAAACCCCTCCGGCTGGGAAAAAGATAGAGGACATACCCTGCAAAATGCAACCGATGCTATTATTTATGAGTTGCATATCCGTGATGCAAGCATCGCTGCGAA
>JAFDYH010000298.1 GCA_018267535.1 Bacteroidota bacterium | reverse complement strand
TACAAAAAGGATTACAAAAGAATTAGGATACGATGGCGGCGCCTGGTTTAGTCCTGATGGTAAGAAGATATTATGGCGGGCAAGCCGCCCCAAAACCGACGAGGAAATAAAAGAATACAAAGATTTTTTAAGCCAGGGACTTGTAGCGCCTACAAGAATGGAAGTATGGATTGCCAATGCTGATGGAACCGGCGCAAAACAAATAACAGAATTAGGAAATGCCAATTGGGCGCCAAATTTTTTGCCAGACGGACGTGTTATTTTTTGCAGCAATCATGAATATAAAAGAGGCTTTCCCTTCAATATGTATACTATGAATGAAGATGGAACCAATATTGAAAAAATAAGCAGGGACAAAGGATTTGATGCATTTCCCATGTTCTCGCCTGATAAAAAGAAAATTGTTTTTTGCAGTAACCGGAATAATGGCGGCACGCATGATACCAATATCTTTATTGCCGATTGGGTGGAATAAAGGATTTCTGTTTATCACCGTACAAGATTAGATTTGCCGTAAATTCTTCTATATGTATACAGGCATGCTGCATTTACATAGTGGTCTCCGGTGGATCATTTTGGTCTTACTCCTCGTTGTTATATTCCGCAGCCTGACGGCTGGCGGCCGCTCATTCAATGATACGGATAGGAAGTTGGGTTTGTTCACAATGATCGCATGCGATATTATGTTGCTGGTGGGTTTATACCTGTGGTTTGTCGGTGCTTATGGGTTGAATACAATCGAGAGCCAACCCATGAAAGACATTATGGCAAATAAAGTATTGCGCTTTTTCACCATCGAACATTTTACTGGAATGCTCATCGCCATTGTCCTGGTACATGTTGGAAAATCAGTGGCGAAGAAAAAACTACCAGACATGGTGAAGCATAAACGGACTTTACTATTCTTCGGTCTTGCTCTTTTGATTATTCTTATTTCTATTCCCTGGCCATTCCGCGAGGTTGGAGCAGGAAAAGGATGGTTTTGATTTTTTAACCAGCATTAATATTACTATTAAGCTTTCGTTGCGTCGCACACTTGTGCAGCAGTATTTCTTTAGGCTTTATAAAAACATATAGCATACCTTCAAGGTATGCTATACTTAAGAAGATTCTTATAAAAATTATCAGGCGTTCTTCTCCTTAAACACTTTCATAAACTGTTTCATCTCATCAATCGTTCCCAGGCTTACACGACAGTAGTTGCCATCAGCACGTTCATATGAGCGGAGGAGTATATTATGTTTATCCAGCATTTCTTTTGCGAAGTCGCCTTTAAAATTTTTCAACTGGAAAAAGAGAAAGTTTGTATGTGAATTGGCAACGTTGTAATTCATCTTTTTCAATTCATCAATTGTATATTTTCTCGCAGCCGCATTTTTTATCCTGCTTTCATTGCGGTGAGCTTCATCTTTTATGGAAGCAAGCGCTGCTATCTGCGCAATAGAACTTGTGCAGAATTGGGTATTGCTGAACAAATCAGCGCCAAGTTTTTCTATTGTAGTTGGATGAGCTGCGATAAAGCCCATCCGTAATCCTGCCATGGCATGAATCTTTGAGAAGGTCCGCATAATAATGATGTTCGGGTTCTTTTCAATCAGCGGCAACATGGTTTGTGTTTCTGTGGGATCAGCATAATCCATATAGGCTTCATCTAATAATACAACTGCTTTTTTAGAGGCTTCTTCACAAAAACTTTTCAGCGCATCTGTTTTTACTATTGTCGTTGTTGGGTTCGCTGGGTTGCAGATGTACACCAATTTTGTATTGTCATCCATTGCATTAAGCATCGCATTCAGATCATGAACTTTATCTGCAGTCAGTGGTACCTCAATCACTTTTGTGCCGATTGCTTTCGCGGTTCTCGGTAAAATCATAAATGTCGGGTCGCCAACAACAATGTTGCCGCCGGTATAATAGCGGGCTGCCAGGTTTAATCCTTCACCACTGCCTGGAGTAATTAGTACCTGCTCTGGTGCAAGTTTATAATAAGCAGCAACTTCTTTTTTAAAGCTCTTTAAGCCGGCAATATTATATTGATATCGATTCGCTTCACCTAACAAATCGGTGATAGCTTTCTTTGCATTTGGAGAAATGCCATAGGGATTTTCGTTGGACCCCAGATTAATAATTCCAAGCTCAGACCCGAATTGTCTTGGTAAACCTTCTTCATTAGCGAGGGAGCGGAGAGAAACTCCAAGGCCCAAGGCAGCAAATGTGGTTTGCTTCAGCCAGTCGCGACGGTTGCTGGTCATGGTATAAAGATTTGTTTGAAGTTACAAAAAACGATGATGCGTTTCGTGACAAATTTTGAATACGAGTCACTTTAATTGTATGTGCTAAAACTTTACAGGGATATAAACTGCTCGATTTCCCTAAATAGTACAAACGACAATTATTATCCCGTTGTTAGTGGTGAAAAATCAAATGTTTCATAGTGTACTACGGTGGGTTCAAATTCGGGCAGGTATTTTTTATCCTCTTCATAATAGTATGTCTTTTCAATATCATTGCCTGCAAACGCCTTGATGCTTTCATAGTTATCTCACCAGGAAACTGTCCAGATATGAGTAATGTCGCTTTCCTGCTTTTGCCATATCCAGGCCCCTTTATTCCTTTGGTGAACGATAATCTTTGATGCCTGTTTCTATAACGAAACCCCGGTATTCATTAGCCACAGTTGTTTTTGTTTTGCCATGCCATATTCTTATTATCATGATCCGATGATTTATGTTTATTGTAATTTACAATAAATAAGAGGCGTTGAACAATTTAAACTTTCAGCTTGTTTATTGATTATACTGATTATCTACGATATAAATTTTCGTTTATGAAACAAAGAATTTTGGGAAAGACGGGTGAAAAACTTTCAGCGATCGGGTTAGGTTGTATGGGTATGAGTATGGCCTACGGTCCCCGTAACGACGAAGAGAGTATAACAGTGTTGAACCGCTCACTCGAACTGGGAATTAACTTCTGGGATACGGCAGATATGTATGGGAACGGCCACAATGAAGAATTGATATCAAAAGTACTGGTACCAAACCGGAAGGAAATTTTTATAGCCACGAAATTCGGCTTCCGTTATCGTGAGGGTACACAGGGGCATAGTGGTTTGCCAGGCACTTATGTAGATGCATCGCCTGCGTATTTAAAGATTGCGGTTGAAAAAAGCCTGAAGCGGTTAAAGATTGATACGATCGATTTATACTATGCACATCGTGTAGATAAAAACGTACCGATAGAAGATACAGTTGGGGCAATGGCCGACCTGGTAAAAGAAGGGAAGGTCCGTTACCTGGGTTTAAGTGAGGCATCTGCAAGATCAATTCGTAAGGCGCATGCGGTGCATCCTATTGCGGCGCTGCAAAGTGAATACTCTCTGTTAAGCAAAGATGTAGAAGGTGAAATATTGGATACGGTTCGCGAATTGGGTATTTCATTAATTCCATATTCACCATTGGCAAGAGGAATAATTACAGCTACAGTAAATAGCAAAGAAGACCTCGCTCCCGATGATTTTCGCAGGACATTGCCACGTTTTGATGCGGAGCATTTGAAAAATAATAATCAACTGGTGAAGGAATTTGCGGAACTGGCAAAAAGCAAGTATGCTACACCGGCGCAACTGGCATTAGCCTGGGTGCTGGCACAGGGAGACGATATCATTCCGATTCCCGGGACGAAGAAGGTGAAATATTTGGAAGAGAATGCAGGAGCAGTGGATATTTCATTAAGCAAAGCCGATTTGGATACGATACAGAAATTAGTAGATAAATATCCGCATACAGGTGGACGTTATAGCCAGGGAGCGTTGGCCTTGGTGAATCAATAAGGTGTTTCGCGTAAAGGATGCAACGAAGGCAACGACACAAAGGGATCCGGTAATTGAAGGTGGTTTACTTTTAGGCAGATTCAAAGGGTGGTGAATAGAATTACAAAAAGTACAAGAGTGCGACGCAACGGAAGCCTGATAGTAGCACTATAGCCGGGTTCATAAAAGCTTTTTTCATGATTCAGGTTGTGATAGAGTTCCGGCTCTTTGTACGGCATTTAAATAATTAAGAGTACTTTTGCGGCTTAATTATAATTTTTCAAGGTTTACATGGTACAGACAGCAGCCACATTTGAGGCTTTAGGAATTGAAGAAGGTTTATTACAATCCATTGCAGCACTAGGATTTACACAACCCACACCGATACAGGAAAAAGCAATCCCGGTTTTATTACAAGGCACAAAAGATTTTGTAGGACTGGCACAAACAGGTACCGGCAAAACGGCCGCATTTGGTTTGCCATTGCTCCAGTTAATTAATAAAGATGACCGTTTCCCACAAGCATTGATCATTTGCCCGACACGAGAGCTTTGCGTGCAGATAGCAAAAGACCTGGATGCGTTTAAGAAAAAATCAGGCCCTATAACCGTTACTGCTGTATATGGAGGTACTTCTATTTCGCAACAAATCCGCGAATTAAAAAGAGGTTCACATATTGTTGTTGCGACACCCGGGCGCCTGATTGACTTGATTGAAAGAAAAGCAATCAATCTTGAAAAGATTTTTTATGTAGTGCTGGATGAGGCTGATGAAATGCTGAACATGGGCTTCAAGGATGATATAGAATTTATTTTAAAGAATACTCCCAACCGTCAAAGTACCTGGTTGTTCAGTGCTACCATGCCACCGGAAATACGACAGGTAAGCAAACGATACATGCAGCAGCCTTTCGAAATTACCATCGGTAAGGCAAATACAGGAAACACGAATATTGATCACCAGTATTACGTGACGCAGCATGTAAACCGTTATGAAACTCTAAAAAGAATTATTGATTTCAATC
>JAFDYH010000297.1 GCA_018267535.1 Bacteroidota bacterium | reverse complement strand
GCTTTTCAAACCCGATACATTGAACGTATATCCTCAACTGATGAATATGGGTATCGATGGAGATGTGAACATTGAAACGAGATGGACATTTCCTACTGGCGGAATGAGTTTTTATTATACGGTTAAGGAAAACACCGTATTGCGGATGTCTTTACAGGAAATACCGGTAGGGGATTACCAAGTTTATCTTGATTATAGTAAAGGGCCCGACGGCATATCATTTTCTATATGGCAAAGACAAACAAAACTAACAGACTGGCTTGACAGTTATGATAGCAGCATTCGCAGGATTGAAATGCAATACCTGTCGGATTTTGAAGTTACATCTCTGAATAATACACTATCCTTCCGGTTTAAACCGGAAGGAACAAAAAATCAATTGATTTTAAACCGAATTATCCTTGTTCGTAAATAGAAATTAAAACACATATGCTTAAGCGTTACTTTTTATATTTCATAAGCTGTTGCATTGCACTCAATGCAATAGCACAGCAAAAAGAAATGCTGATTTATCATCCTATACAAACGGATAAAAAGGGTAAAATCATTCCCTGGTACAATGCAGATCCCGGAAAATCGTATAGCCATATTATCGGCCTTGTATGGAATTTCTGGGATACGATGCGGCGGGATATGAATGGTCTGCCATATTATATGAACCACCAGGTATGGAACCCGCAGTTTAATGATCCCCGTGGTATCGGGGGAGACCAGTTTGCCATGGCGCTTTCATCCTGGCGCCTGTTTTACGCATACAGTGGTAATGAAAGAGTAAAAGCAAATATGCTTTTTATAGCAGATTACTATCTAACCCATGGTTTATCACCTGCGGATTGCAAATGGCCCGATATCCCTTTTCCTTATAATACATACATCTACTCGGGCGTATACGATGGCGATATGCGGTCAGGCAGGGATATCGCCCAGCCAGATAAGGCAGGATCTTTTGCATTGGAATTGGTGCACCTGTATAAAATCACGGAAAATAAATTATACCTGCAGGCCGCAGAAAAAATTGCCAACACACTGGCCTCGCATATACGGGAGGGAAATATTAATTATTCGCCATTGCCTTTTAAAATAAATGTTTATAGTGGACAAGTGCCTTTGCTTCGTGATCATGATTTTACAGGGACGTGGATTGATACTGCTGGTTATACAACCAATTGGGCTCCGACGATGCAATTATTCCTCGACCTGATTGAATTAAACAGGGGAAATATTGCAGCGTATAAATCTGGCTTTCAGGATTTGCTTGCCTGGATGAAAGCCTACCCCCTTAAAGAAAATAAGTGGGGGCCTTTTTTTGAAGATGTGGATTGGTGGAGTGAAACACAGATCAATGCAATGACTTTTGCAAGATTTATTATGGAACATCGGGAATATTTTCCCGGCTGGAAGATGGATGTAGTCAGGATAATGGAATGGGTTCACAAAAATTTTTCAAACGATAAATGGGAAAAGTATGGTGTAACGGTGACCAATGAACAAACCGTTTACCAGACACCGGCTAATAGCCATTCGTCAAGGCAGGCTGCTGATGAATTGCTGTTTGTAAAATTGTCCGGTGACAGCATCTTATACGAAAACGCCATTCGTGAATTAAACTGGGCCACTTATATGGTAGATTTTGACGGGAAAAATCGTTTTCCGCAGGATGAGCCCTGGCTTACCGACGGGTATGGCGATTATGTACGACATTACCTGCGGGCAATGGATGCCGCACCGGAATTGACTGCTGCCGGAGAGGACCATATAATTTCTTCCACTTCAGTAATACAACAGGCAGACTACCAGGGTAACTTAAAAAAATATATTTTCCTTGGATTTGAAAACGTTGATAGCAGTAAAGTAAAACTTTTCTATCGCAGCTTTGACACAAACGGTACCGAAAAAATAAGACTAAAGAAAAAGCCTTCTTCTATACTGTTGGATTATAAACCGCTTACGGAAAATAAAACCGGTGAAGGATATGAATGGCAGACGATGCAGGTGGGTGGGTTGCTCACTATAAGAAGAGAAAATGGAAAAAAAGTTCTTCTGCTTCAATAAATGCAGGATAGGTTACTCATTTATACCTGTTAACAGTATGGTCACGGGTTATTTAAAAATATATCCGATACCGAGAGTCGGATAGTGTAAAAACAATTCATAGCGCCAGTCCGCTTTTATCATCAGGCGATGGGTAATATTTCCTTCTACACCAGCAGCAACGATAAATCCTATTCCGAATCTTGTATCATGTGTCTTTGCAGGCGAGTAGGTATATTCCGTAGTGGCATCAAGATAAACTATAGATAACCCCGCTTCTACATAGGGCCTTACTTTACCTTGCAGGAGATTATACTGAATCGTTAGCGGTACTGAAAAAATGCTCCTGTAATCGATATTAAAATGGGGCGGGCTACCTAAGTACAGGCTAGGCACTGTATAGTTTTTTTTATTTGCCATGTAGCTGATGCCGACATTAAGAAATGTGTTTTTATCCAGCGAGGGAATAGAAAGCCGGGCAATTATCCGGCCTGCAAATTCATATTGGCTACCCCAGGGTATAGCGCCAGTATAACCGTAGATATTTAAAAAGGTTTTATCTTTTTTATAGACAACTGCATTTTGCTCGGAAGGAAGAATGCATCTGTTTAGCTGATGGACATACTCTGCTATGCGGGCCTGGGTATAATCCAGGCGCTCTATGCCCTGTTTTATTGAGTCACAATTAATGGAAAAGAAGAGCAGCCGGTTTCTGAAATTTCCTTTTTCACTTACTATACCAGAAGCGCTGATATCATCGTCGTACAACAGATAGGTGCTATCCTCGTAAGTATTAACCACAAAATATTGTTTCTCGGCTTCCCAAAAATTATATAACCTGTAATAACCTTCTACCAGTTTTTTGGCAAATCGTTCCTTTATGGCAAACGCTGCCGGCTCTATATATCTTACTTTATAATAAACGTTGCCCCCGGTATATCCAAAGGCAGTAATATCATTTATTGACAAAGCTACAGCCGGGTTGCCCTGAGCTTTAGTAAAGTGTATCTTATCATTAATTTTCTTTTCTGTTATTTCATCAATATAGCCTCTCACGGTATCTTCTGCAGCTTTTATTATGAATCCTGGAGCAAATCCCGATTGGCTAAATAGAGCGAGTGGAAAAAATGCAAAAATTAATAAGAGGCCTTTTCTCATATGCAACCTGGATGAACACCAGACAAGGTATTCAATATTCCGGGATTTCAAAAGAAGCCTGATTTGTATAAAAGAGAAACAAGTAAATCAAATTCATCGTGAATCCCGGGTTTGTACTTTCAACAGGAAAAACAGAACCACATCCTTGCGTAATGAACACTTAGGCGATTAATCTTTATATTTATTAATTCATTCAAACCAAATAACTTGAACGAAACGATTGCCAAAGCCCGTTGGTTCCGTCTCATCCCCGTTGTTTTTATTACATATAGCCTCGCTTACCTGGACCGGGCCAACTTTGGCTTCGGCGTGGCTGGGGGAATGACAGAAGACCTTAAGATAACTGCAGCAACATCTTCACTATTGGGTTCATTATTTTTTCTGGGTTATTTTTTCTTTCAGTTGCCGGGTACGCATTATGCGGCTAATAAAAGCGCAAAAAAACTAATCTTCTGGTCTTTGATTTTATGGGGCGCTATGGCTATGGCGACCGGATTGATCAGTGATATAAGATGGTTGATCATTATTCGTTTTATGCTGGGTGTTACTGAAAGTGCAGTAATGCCCTCTATGCTTGTATTATTGAGCCGCTGGTTTACAAAGAAAGAACGATCAAGAGCGAATACTTTTTTAATTCTTGGCAACCCGGTAACTATATTATGGATGTCTATTCTTTCAGGTTACCTGATTGACGCAGTTGGCTGGCGATGGATGTTTATATGGGAAGGGGCGCCAGCTATTATCTGGGCTTTCTGCTGGCGGGTATTGGTAAATGACAGACCCAAAGATGCATCATGGCTTAGCCAGGAAGATAAAGCCTCCCTGGAAGAACATTTACAAAAAGAACAACAGGGTATCAAGCCAGTAAAAAATTACACAGAAGCATTTAAATCCAAAGCTGTTATTTTATTATGCCTGCAATATGCATTATGGAGTATTGGTGTATATGGCTTTGTGATATGGCTGCCTTCGATTATTAAGTCGGCGCCGCAGATGGATATTGTCAAAACCGGTTGGCTTTCTTCCCTACCTTATGTATTCGCTATCGGGGGAATGCTGATAACATCTCACTATTCTGATAAAAGCCTGAACCGGAAAATTTTTACCTGGCCCTTTTTATTAACTGGAGCTATCGCTTTTTATATATCTTATTTAACCGGCACCAGCAATTTCTGGTTGTCGTTTACATTGTTGATTATAGCAGGAGCTGCTATGTATTCACCTTATGGCCCTTTCTTCGCGATGATTACAGACTTGCTGCCTTCTAATGTAGCTGCAGGCGCCATTGCACTAATCAACAGTTTTGGTGCTTTGGGGTCTTTTGCCGGATCGTATTTAGTGGGGTATTTGAATGGATCCACGGGCGGTTTTGGTGCTTCTTACATTTTTATGGCAGGTTCATTGTTTTTATCAGCATTGTTAACTCTTGCTGTAGTGAAACGACAGTAGCAAAAAAGAAAATGATTTTTCCTCTAATTTTAAAAGATGAAATATTATTTATTGACCATTATTGTGTTTGTAATTCTTGTTTCCCCCGGTATTTGTCAAAATAGCAAAACTAAACTCCTTTTTGATGGAGGGTCGTTTAAGGGTTGGGAAGGAGATACAATCCATACATGGCGGATTGCAAATAATGTTTTAACAGGAGGCTCGCTGAAAGATACAGTGCCACACAATGAATTTCTTTGCACTACTCAGCAGTTCGGCGATTTTGAATTGAACTTACAATTCAAATTGACAGGAACAGGTTTTGTAAATGCAGGTATACAGTTTCATAGCCAGCGATTGAAAGATCCGTCATACGAAATGATCGGTTACCAGGCGGATTTGGGAAAGGATTATTGGGCCAGCCTTTATGATGAATCAAGACGAAATAAAACACTGGCGAAGCCTTCGGATGAATTAGTCAAAAAAATAGTAAAGCAGGATCAATGGAATGATTATAAAATCCGCAGTAAAGGAAAAAGGATACAAATCTGGCTCAACGGAGTACAGACGGTTGATTATACAGAAACAGA